>CAXTTZ010000075.1:0-12734 GCA_964247325.1 uncultured Acidobacteriaceae bacterium
CTATGACTGCGCTTTTCTGGGCCCTGGCTCTGGGTGCTTGCCACATCCTGGAAAGGGCACGGCTGAAGCCGTGCCCTTCCTGTTTGAGCCAAAAATAACGGACGTCGCGCAGAGATGTTGATCAAGTCTACAGGTGGATACCACCTAGCATCACGCCGTGCCGCCCCGTTTACTTCAAGGTTGAAAGCGACGGCTTTTGCTCGATCGTTACCCCGTCCAGCGATCCCTGAAACACAACTACTCGCTTTAGCACCTCATACGGTACCTGCGACACTGGCACAATCCGCCCATTGACCACCAGCGTCGGCGTCGCGTTGATCCCCAACGACTCTGCCAGCTTCACCGACCGCGCCACGGCCGTGGCCGTTTCCGGCGCGTTGGCGCATCGCATGGCCGCCTCCGGATCTGCTCCCGCCGCGGTCACCGCTGCCCGTAAGGTCGCCTCTGCCTGCTCTTTGGTCAGATTTACCTGCGTGTCGTAGACCTTGCCCGCGTAGACGAAAAATGCCGGGTCTCCCTTGGCCTGCCGCACGCACTGGCCCACCTCTGCCGCCTCCATCGCGTACGGATGCACCGACGTTAATGGCAGGTTCTGGTACACGAAGTGCATCTGCGGAAAGTCCTGCACGAGCTGGTCCATGGTGCCCTGCGCCGCCTTGCAGTTCGGGCATTGCAGATCTGCAAATTCCACCACCTCAAACTCTTTGCTCGCCGCCCCGCGGGCCGGCCCATCGGCCTGCTGCTGTAGTAGCGTACGGGTTTCCGCAAAAGGCTGCGCCCCAAACGGCGCCACATCGCCCGCGATGACATGCTTGCCGTCTGGCGTGATGTAGAGCGTCACTCCCGCCACCCTTGCCGGCTGCGCCTTATCCGCCACATAGGCCTGCACCCGGATCACTCCAGGCGCAGTCGTCGGCTGAATGGCATACACGCTCCAAATCCGGTTTGGATCGTACCCCCAGAGCGCGTGCAAAAAGCTGTTCACCGTCTCCGGCGACGGGCTCGATACCGTGAAGTTTTTCGGGTCTACGGGCGGAAACGTTGGTTTCGCCGCGGGCGCTGCGGCACCTGCAGGCGGCGTTTGCGCCGGGACGGCCAGCCGCGGCACCAGCGTCGGATCTCCTACCGGCCTTTGCGGCCCCGGCGCCGCCGTCTGCGCTCGCATCCACCCTGCCCCACCCGCCATCGCCAAAACCGCCGCCCACACCGCTGATCCTGTCCTCAACATCCTGCTTCTCTTCTCCTGAACTTTCCCCATCCTGAGCTTTCCTAATTCCCTGATCGTTCTCGGTCTAATCTCGCCAGCCCACATAAGCTTCGCGCCGGGCCGCAATCGGAAACCGCCGTCCCATCCCAAACGCCTTCTTCGACACCTTCAACACCGGCGCGGCCTGTTGCCGCTTATACTCCGCGATCTCCACCAACCGAATCACCTTGCGCACCAGCGTCAGCTCCACGCCTTGTTTTTCCGCAATGCGCTCAGCCGGCTCGTAATCCTCGACATAGGCCCGCAGCATCGGGTCCAGCACTTCGTACTCCGGCAGCGAGTCTGTATCCTTCTGCCCGTGCCGCAGCTCGGCCGAGGGCGGCTTTGTGATGGTATCTGCCGGAATCACCTCGCGCTCCCGGTTCACCCACCGGCTCAGCGCATACACCTCGGTCTTATACAGGTCGCCGATGACCGCGAGCGCGCCCACCATGTCGCCATACAGCGTGCTGTACCCGGTCGCCATCTCGCTTTTGTTGCCCGTCGTCAGCACCAGCGCGCCTGTCTTGTTCGATACCGCCATGAGCAGGGTTCCGCGAATGCGCGGCTGGATGTTCTCCTCGGCTAAGCCGAACGGCGTGCCCGCAAAAAACGGCTCCAACCGCGCCGTAAACCCCTCATAGATCTCCCGGATGGGCAGCACCGAAAAGGCGATCCCCAAGTTCCGCGCCAACTGCTCAGCATCTGTCAGCGAGCCGGCCGAGGAGAACTCGCTTGGCATCCCGATTCCCTGCACGTTCTCCGCACCCAGCGCCTCCACTGCAACCGCGGCCACCAGCGCAGAGTCGATGCCTCCGCTCAATCCCAGCAGCGCCTTCGTAAAGCCGCATTTCCGTAGGTAATCCCGCGTACCCAGCACCAGCGCCTGCCAGGTTCGCTCGCACTCCGCCGGCCCCAAGGCCTCACCAGGCCCCCCGCTGGGCCCCCCGCCGGGCCCGGTCCTTCCCTCCTCGCGCTCCGGGGTCGACCTCACCGGCTCAGCCGTTTCCGTATCGAAAACGATCAAGTCTTCCGCAAACAGCCGCGCCTGCGCGATGACCTCGCCGCGCGGGTTCACCGCAAACGAGTCCCCATCGAAGATCAGGCTGTCGTTGGCCCCGACCTGGTTCACCATGACCACCGTCGCCCGGTGCCGCCGCGCCAGCGCCCCAATCATCTCGCGCCGGGTCTCCGTCTTGCCGTGCCAATAGGGCGAAGCCGAAAGATTCAAGACCAGCCGGTGCCTATCCAGCGGCTGCGGCAGGATCGCCCACTGCTGCATCAGCTCTTCCACCGGGTCCAGCGGGTAGTTTTGCCGTGGCCAGAATGCCTTGTCGTTCCACGCATCCTCACAAATGGTAATGGCCACCGGTTTGCCCTTTACCAGCGTCAGGCTTTGCCGCTTGGCCGGCTCAAAGTACCGCTGCTCGTCGAACACGTCATAAAACGGCAACAGCATCTTCGCCTGCACAAAGCGCACCTCGCCCCCGTCCAGTAGCGCCGCCACATTGCGTACCCGCTTCTCGCCTACCGCTTCGCAACGCATCGGCGACCCACACAGAATTGCCGGCCCGTCCTCACCCCGCGTCAGCTCCGCCGCGCGCCGAAGAGTCTGCTCCGCCCGCTCCAAGAACGAATCTTTTTCTAGCAAATCCGCCGCCGGGTAGCCCGAGATCGCCATCTCCGGAAACATCACCAGCTCGACGCCGCCCATCCCCGCTGCCCGCTCGAAATAGGCCGCGATCCGTTGGAGGTTTCCCTCAAAGTCCCCAACCACAGGATTAATCTGGGCCATCGCGATACGCACAGCTTTATTCTACGGTCTCGCCCACTCTGGCTTTCCTGCCCTTTCGACCAAAGGGACTGTGCGCTATCGCGGAGCCCCGCTCATGAACCCGTGCCGCCGATCACTACACTCACCGTTCGCGCCAAGATTCGCAGATCCAGCATCAACGACCAGTTCTCCACGTAGGCCGTGTCCAATGAGATGTAGCTATCAAACGACGGATCTTGCCGCGCCTCCACCTGCCACAACCCCGTGATGCCCGGCAGCACATCTAGTCGCCGCAGATGGGCCAGATCGTACTTTTCCACCTCGGAGGCCAGCGGCGGCCGCGGGCCTACCAAGCTCATATCGCCAATCAGCACGTTGTACAACTGCGGCAGCTCGTCAAGCGAATACTTTCGCAGCTTCCGCCCAATCTTGGTGATGCGTGGGTCATTGGTCACCTTGAACAGCACATCCTTGCGCTCGTTCAGGTGCGCGATCCCTGCCTTCAGCTTGTCCGCATTCGGCACCATGGTCCGGAACTTATAGCAGCGAAACACCCGCCCTTTGCGCCCAATCCGCTCCGCCCCATAAAAGATAGGTCCCGCTGAATCCAACCGCACCAGCAACGCGATGACCAGCATCACCGGCGACAGCAACAGCAGCACGGACGAGGCTACGGCGATATCGATGGCCCGCTTGATCGCAAACTCACCCGGCGCAAACTCTCGCCGGTGCAGCGGAATGGTCGGAAACTGCCCGATGTACTCCACCGGCGCATTCCAAGCCAATCCGTCATATAGGTCCGGCACCACCCGCACCGCAATGCCCCGCGAACGCGCCTCCTCCACTACCCCGATGATGGTGTGCTTATCTGCAGGCGTCGAAAAATAAATCTCATCCACAAAGAGCGACCGCGCTACCGCCACGCAGTTGCGTAGGTCGCCGACCACATTGGGATTCTCTCGCTCGCGCTCTTTGGCCATCGAGATGAAGCCTTTAAACCGGAAACCCATGTGCGGCAAGGCTTCCAGGTGATTGCGTAGTGCATGGCCCACGCGCCCATCGCCCACGATCAGCACATTGCGCACTTCCAGGCCCTTCAAGAACCGCCGCTGCCGCAATCGTCGCCACACCAGCCGCCGCACCGCAAGCAGCACCATGGTGAACAGCACGGTCAGCACGACCACGATGCGCGAGATCGCATAGCCGTGGGTCAGGTAGAGCGTTCCGCACAGCAGCAACCCCGAGGTCAGCACCGCTTGCCCTGTTAATCGCTGCTCATGCAAGCCGTTCCGGCTGTCGTTGTGTCGATACAGGCCAAAAACACTCGACGTCAACACAATATAGATGCCAAAGATAAGCAGAACTAGCAGCGACCGGAAGGGCGCGGCGTACACCGGCTGCCCAAACAGGTCCGTGGCCGGAAACGGAGCGCTGTGGTCGCGGAGCCGAAAGGCAAGCAGCCCTGCCAGCAAGGCCGATAGCACATCCAAAGCCGCCCAAATTACGACCGAGATCGAGGGGCGTTTGCTTTGCGACCGTCCGGCTGCCGCGTCCGCGTGCGGCCCTCCATTCGGCGTCACAACCTGCTCGAGCAACGTGGGAAGTGGCATAAGTTTGGCAGAAAGCTTACGAGTAAGTTAGCGGTTAGTCGTGCTTGGGGTGAAGAACGGGTTGCGCCTCAGGAATGTGGCTACTGCCATCTTACCTTCCTGTAGGGGTGCCTACCGTCCTATATAAAAGTCATCCATCACCAATCAATGGTCATCATCTCCGGTCACTCGAAGGTACACATTCCGTGTTAAACCGGCAACACAAGCTCATCCAGCTCAAGAAATTCCCGCAAAACCGGATCGTTGCTCTGCCGCATCTCCTCCACGGTACCGAAGAAGCGGGCCTGTCCCTCATGCAAAAACAGCACGCGGTCCGCCAAGCGTTCGGCAAACCGCATATCGTGGGTCACCACAATACTTGTCAGGTGTAACTGGCCTTTTAAGCGATGAATAAGATTGCCGAGCAGATGCGCCATTAAGGGGTCGACCATGGTCGTCGGCTCGTCATAGAGCACCGCCGCCGGCTGGGCAGCCAGTGCCCGCGCGATCGCGACCGAGCGCTTCATGCCCGTGGAAAGATCGCTGGGCAGCAAGTTCTGCATCCCTGCTACCCCCACCATCTCTAGCAAGCCGCGCACCACTTGCGAAATCTGCTCCTCGCCCATATCGCCGCGTTCGCGCAGCGGAAATGCCACATTCTCGCCCACGGTAATGGAGTCGAAGAGGGCGCCATTCTGGAAGACCATCGTGACCTTGCGGCGAACCTCCTGCATCTTCCGTTCACTGTACGCTCCGATGTCCATACCCGCCACGGTCACGCGGCCGCTATCTGGCTTGAGGAAGCCCATAATAATCTGCAGGGAGACCGATTTGCCCACCCCGCTGCGCCCCAGAATGCACAGGGTCTCGCCGGGGTTGACGAAGAAGCTCACATCGCGGAGCACGGCAAAGTCGCCGAAGCTCTTGTGGACATGTTCAAACGCGATGAAAGCCGCCGGCAGGGCTGCGTCTTCTGCGGCGTTCTCTTCAGCCGCCTCGGTCATGAACTTGTCCACGACCGGTGCCACGTCCGGCGCAAGCTCTGCCGTAAGTGGCTGGGTCACTTCAGCTTCCGCGGCGCTCGGGGATGCTTCAGCTTCCGCCATCTACGTACCTTTCTCGTGGGCGAACTCGCACCGCAGCGCCATGTCTGTTGCGATGCTTTCCGCCTCTTCGAGATCGCGCACCGTATTTAGATTACGAAAATACAGCGCCAGCTGGTCCTCCTGATTCCTCCAGGAGGCTTGATCGGGGGCGTCGAGGAAACATCGAGCGTCCTGGACCCGCAACGGGCAATGATCCGCCACGGCGGCAAACAAGTTTGCCAGTTTCCGCTCGCCGGCGACCACCCCGCGCTCCCAGACCGGCCGGCACGCCTCAACATGGAGCAAGCAGAACGTCGGCTGCGGCTGGCCCGCAGCTTGGAGGTAGGACGCACACCCCTGGGCTTCCCCGATGACGGCCTCTGCCCATCGCTGCAGCAGCCCTGCGGGCACGAGCGGGACATCAACCGGCACAAAAAGAGCCCAGGGCTGGGTGGCCGCTTGCAGCCCCGCCTCGATTCCGGCTGCGGGTCCCGCCCCCACCCATCGCTCCTCGACTACAGGGGCTACTTGACATAGGTCAGGCCGGTTGCCGACCAGATGCACCACGGGGCAAAAGGCTGTTAGCTTTCCCAGCGCGATCTCCGCCATCGGCGTACCGCGGAAGGGTAAGACGGCCTTGTCCCGCCCCATGCGCACACTTTGTCCGCCTGCCAGCACGAAGCCATGGACCGGCAGGGACAGGCTCATGCTTCCTGCCCCACCTGGTCGAGAAAGCGCACAATAGCTTCAATTCCTCGATGAAAGTTCGATAGATTGAACTTTTCATTCGGCGCATGGAGATTGTCGTCCGGCAGACCGAAGCCCATCATTACGGTGGGAATATTCAATTTTTTACTGAAATCCGCGATGATCGGGATGGATCCACCCCCGCGTACAAAGACGGTTTCGCGGCCGAACACATTACCCAGCGCCGTCGTGGCTGCCCGGATAAAGCGATTGTCCGTGCTCACAATAAAGGGCTCGCCCGAATGGATTAGGCGGACCTCTGACGTCACGCCAGGGGGCGTGATCGTTTCCACATACGCCTTGTACTTGGCGAAGGCGGCTGCGGGTTCCATCCCTGGAACCAAACGAAAGCTGATCTTGGCTGTTGCCTTCGCCGGAATCACCGTTTTGGCCCCAACGCCTGTGAACCCGCCCATAATGCCGTGGACATCCATGGTCGGCCGCGCCCAGGTGCGCTCCAGAACTGAGTAGCCCGCCTCGCCTGTCAGCGCCGGCGAACCGACCTGAGTTTGCCGATAGCTTTGCTCATCAAACGGCAGCGAACGCCAGGCCGCCAGCTCGGCCTCCGTCGGCGTCTCGAGGCCTTCGTAAAAGCCGGGAATGGTAATCCGCCCCTCCTCGTCTTTGAGCTGGCTGATGATACCGGCCAAAGCGACCAGGGGGTTCGGCGCGGCCCCGCCGTACATGCCGGAGTGCAGGTCAGTGGCTGCCCCCCGCACCTCCAATTCGGTGTAGATCATGCCACGCAGGCCCACACACAACGTGGGCAGACCGGGCGCAAACATATCCGTATCACTTACCAAAGCACAATCCGAACCGAGTGCCTCAGGATGTTCGCGCACAAAAGCCGCAATGCCCTCGCCGCCCACTTCTTCTTCACCTTCGATGAGCACGCGCACATTCACCGGCAGCTGACCTGTGGCGTGCAGCAAGCTTTCGAGCGCCTTCACATGCGTCCACATCTGGCCCTTGTCGTCGACGGCTCCGCGCGCGTACAGGTTTCCGTTGCGCTCTTCCGGTTCGAAAGGTAGGCTCTTCCACTCGTCCAAGGGCTCCGCCGGCTGCACGTCATAGTGCCCATAGAAGAGCAAGGTGGGCTTACCGGCGCCCGCTTCGAGCCACTCTCCATAGACCATAGGATGACCCTGGCGCGCCCCGGTCGAGGTTTCGATCAGCTTCACGTCCTTCAGCCCTGCCCCACGAAGGCCTTCAGCTACAAACTCTGCCGCCCGGCGCACATCTGTTGCGTGCTCGGGTGCGGTGGAGATGGATGGAATGCGCAACAACGACTTGAGTTCTTCGACAAAACGCTGCCCATGCTCCCGCGCATACAAGATGGCGGCTTCCGGACTCATACCCTCGGTCATGCGATTATTCTACCCACGCCCCCTCTATGTGCTGCCACGTTCGGTCTGCCGGCGTTCTGTGCACGTTCCATTTTGGAACTGGCAAGACATGCCCCTTGAAGATTTGATCCGAAACTATGATGGGTCTCGTCTAAACTCTAGGTAGCTCGACCGTACCTGACCGTCATGGAAGTTGCCCTCTTTCCCCTTGCCGCGCTGCTGCTCCTGCTTTCAGGCGTGAGTGTGCGCAGATGCGCCGAGGTCCCTTCCGACGATCACAGCCTGCTTCTACGGCAGCTTCTCGGCAGTCATGGCCCGAAGGCCCAAACTCGCGAGGTGGTCTACCACGGCATCCGTCGACCAAACCGCGCAGGTCCGCAAGTCCGCTCCTCCCCTGGGTTCAACCAGGAGTTTGGGTTGGCGGGTTACGGTAACTTACAGAACGCTGGCGTGCTTGGGATGCGCGTCGCTGTACCGGAGCGTTTGGCCCGAAGGCGCTACCGCACCCGTTTCGGCTTTATCAGTGGAGCTTACCTTGCGATGGGGCCGCCCCTTTTCCGCACTCGCATAGCCTAGACCGTGCCGACCAGGGGATAGCCCTACGGTTCCGGTAAACTGTGGATTGCATATGGCGTGCTCGGCGCGCCGCAAGGAAATCTCCCGTGATCAACTCTGTACTTGCCAAGGTCTTTGGCACCTCTAATGAACGCGCTGTGAAGCGTTTGCTGCCCACGCTCGCTCAAATCAACAGCCATGAGGATGCCCTGAAAGCGTTGTCCGATGAGCAGCTCAAGGCGAAAACAGCGGAGTTTAAAGGCCGGGTCGCTCGTGCGCTCGACGGCCTGACCGATCCTGAACAGATTGCCGCCACGGAAAAGGCCGCGCTCGACGACATCCTTCCCGAAGCCTTCGCCGTGGTGCGCGAAGCGGGCCACCGCGTGGTCGGCATGCGCCATTTCGACGTGCAGATGATTGGCGGCATGGTACTCCATGCGGGCAAGATTGCCGAGATGAAGACCGGTGAAGGCAAAACGCTGGTGGCCACCCTTCCCTGCTACCTGAACGCGCTTGCCGGCCATGGCGTCCATGTTGTGACCGTGAATGATTACCTGGCCAAGCGGGACGCTGAATGGATGGGAAAGATTTACGGCTTTTTGGGCCTTTCCGTCGGTGTTATTGTCCATGATCTATCCGACGACCAGCGTCGTGCCGCTTATGGGGCAGATATCACCTACGGCACCAATAACGAGTTCGGGTTTGATTACCTGCGCGACAACATGAAGTTCGACCTTGCCGATACGGTGCAGCGCGGGCAGTACTACTGCATTGTCGATGAGGTGGATTCCATTCTTATTGATGAGGCACGCACCCCGCTCATCATCTCCGGCCCGACCGATCGAACGACCGATAAGTACAGCATTGCGAACAAGATCATTCCGCAGCTGGAAGAAGGCGAGTTGATCGAGACGCTTGAGTCTAAAACCTGGTCCGGCGACTACGTTGTGGACGAAAAAGCCCGTGCCATTACGGTGACCGATGAGGGTTGGGAGAAGGTGGAAAAGCTTCTGGGCATCGGGAACATCGCCGATCCGGAAAATTGGGACATGAAGCACCACGTCGAGGTCGCCATCAAAGCGCACGCGCTGTATAAACGCGATGTCGAATACGTGGTAAAGAATGGCGAGATCATCATTGTCGACGAGTTCACCGGCCGCTTGATGCCGGGCCGGCGTTGGTCGGACGGTCTTCACCAAGCGATCGAAGCAAAAGAAGGGGTTCAGATCCGGAAGGAAGATCAGACGCTTGCAACGATCACCTTCCAAAACTACTTTCGCCTTTATAAGAAGCTTTCCGGTATGACAGGTACCGCTGAGACGGAAGCTACCGAATTTGAAAACATCTACAAGCTCGAGATTGTTGTTATTCCGACCAATCGCGAGATGCGCCGCATTGAAAATCAGGATGTCGTCTACCGCACAGCCAAGGAGAAGTACTTTGCCGTGGCTGACGAGATTGAGCGTCTCCATGCTTCACGGCAGCCGGTGCTGGTGGGCACGACCTCGATCGAGAAATCCGAGTTGTTATCCGAGATCTTGAAGCGTAAAGGGGTTCGCCACGTCGTATTGAACGCCAAGTTCCATGAGAAAGAAGCCGAGATCGTCGCGCAGGCAGGCCGCCTAGGCATGGTGACGATCGCGACCAACATGGCGGGCCGTGGCACCGATATCCTGCTCGGCGGCAACGCTGATTTTATGGCCCGGCAAGACCTGGTAAAACGCGGAAACGCGCGCGCCATCTCGGCCGCGGAGGGTGAGATTCACCCAATTGCCGCTCCAGGAATGACGCGCTTCTACTACCAGGGCCAAGAGTTTGAAACCACCCAGGCGCAGTGGGATGCGGCGACCGCCGCCCATGCCGCTGCCACCAAAGCCGAACAGACCGCGGTCATCGAAGCAGGTGGTTTGCACATCATCGGCACTGAGCGCCATGAGTCGCGCCGTGTGGACAATCAGCTGCGGGGCCGTGCCGGCCGGCAGGGCGATCCTGGCGCCTCACGCTTCTATCTGTCCCTTGAAGACGATCTGATGCGTATCTTCGCCCGGGAATGGGTGTCGAACCTTCTGCAATCTTTGGGCATGGAAGAAGGTGTGCCCATTGAAAGCCGGATGATCACCAAGCGCATCGAAGCGGCCCAAAAGGCGGTCGAAGCGCAAAATTTCGAGTCGCGTAAACACGTCCTTGAGTACGACGACGTGATGAATAAGCAGCGCGAGGCCGTATACGGTCTACGTCGTGGCCTCATTGAGGGTGGCGATCAGAAAGATCTGATTGTGGACGAGTATGTCGCCAACATTCTTGGGCGTCTGCTCGATGAGCACGCCCCCGAGAAGGTCCACCCTGACCAGTGGCAGCTTGAGACGCTGTTTACGGCCATCTATGACGTGTTCGGCGCTCGGCTGGAGGAGCAGGTTCATGCGGCCGACCTGAATCGAAGCGAACTCGGCGACGCCATCTACGCGCAGCTGCGTGAGCGGTACGAGGTGAAGGAGCAGATTCTAGGTGCGCCCAACATGCGGTATCACGAGCGCATTGTGATGTTGTCGGTGCTGGATGGGCTTTGGAAAGAGCATCTGCTGGCGATGGATCACCTCAAGGAGGGGATCGGGTTGCGTGGCTATGCGCAGCAGGATCCGCTGGTAGCGTACAAGAAGGAATCGTACGACATGTTTGAAGCGATGATGTCGAAGTTCCAAGAAGACACCGCGCGCAACCTGTTCCGCATGCAGATCTTGGGTCCGGATGGGCAGCCGATTGAGACACGGGCGCAGTTGGAGGCGCTGCAGGGCGGTACGCCGGCGGGGGCGGCCCTACCGGCGCCGGTGGCGGCCAATCGAATGCCGGCGGGGACGGAGCCGGGACATGAGACGTACCCGAGCGAGCCGCCGGACTCGCATCCTGTGGAGGAGGCGGTTGCGGTGCCGGCTGCGCCGAGGACCAACCTCGATGGGATGGAGCGCGAGCTGGAGGCGCGCAAAGCCCGCGAGCTGGCCATGGCACACAGCAACGGCAACGGCAGCAGCGCGGAGCCGCGGCGGGTTGCGGCCGAGCCTGGCCGCAACGAGGACTGCTTTTGCGGGTCGGGCAAGAAGTACAAAAAGTGCCATGGAGCGGTGCAGGCCTAAGGTGGCGACCTCGGGCTGGCTCGGCTGAACCATTGTGGGGCGGCGTTTCACTGTGGGGGTGAGACGCCGCCCTGTGTTTTGTATGCTGGTGTGTATGGACCTTGAGATCACGGTGGATCAATTGAAGCAGCAGCTTGCCTCCAGCAAACCTCCTATGCTGCTGGATGTGCGCGAGCCTTGGGAGTTCGAGACGGCGCACGTTGAGGGTGCGCGGTTGATGCCGATGAACGAGGTGCCCGGCCGGGCCTTCGCGGAGCTGGATGAGGACGAGCCGATTGCGGTGTTGTGCCACCATGGGGCGCGGTCGTTGTCGGTGGCCAACTGGCTGCGCGGGCAGGGGTTCAGCAAAGCGCAATCGGTGGCGGGTGGCATCGACCAGTGGTCGCGGACGGTGGATCCTACTGTGCCGCGGTATTAAATGGGTGTACTGTGGGAGGTGTACCCTCCCCCGTACTTTAATCCTGAGTATGTTCATTATTGGACTTAGGTCTGTATTCCTACTGTGAGTTCAGTACCTAGGTTGATGCGGTTGGGGACGGAAGTTTTAGGGTTGGCAGGCCTATCAAAGCGTAACCAAGCCTAATCACTACTACGGATGTGGCTGCGGAGTCGTTGTGACTGAGCACTTTCTGGCAAGAAGTTAGGCTTTGAGAACGGCCTGCTCTTGAGATCGCCCCCGGCTAGAGGGACGTTCTTTGCTGTTCATAGACGGGTGAAGTTAGGGACTGGTTCGTAGATGCTGTTACGGCCTTTGAGCGGCTTCCAAGCCCCACGTTGCTTCTCGTTCCGTAGCGTAGCAGAGGAATCCGCTACTTGCCTGTGGCTTCTACAGCGCATCTGGGGAAAGCAGATCCCTCCGCTGCGCTACGGGATGACAACAATAAGAAAAGTTGCTTAAACAGCTCCAGATGATAGAACGGCAAAGGCAACAGCAGGTTCCCTTCGGGAATGACAACTAGAAAGGCAAACTGCAACAGCAACTGCAACAACAACAGCAACTGCAACTGTAGATTTCCTTCGGGAATGATAACTAGAAGGGAAAAGGCAATAGCAGGAGCAACGATAAACGCAGCAGCAAGGGGCTATTTCGCGCGGGGGTGGGTTTTGTCGTACACGGTTTGGATTTGGGTGGCGGAGAGGTAGGTGTAGCGCTGGGTGGTGGAAAGGCGTTCGTGGCCTAGCATTTCTTGGATGGCGCGAAGGTCGGCGCCTTCTTCGAGGAGGTGGGTACCGAAGGCGTGGCGGAGGGTGTGGGGGTGGAGGT
>CAXTTZ010000076.1:0-12508 GCA_964247325.1 uncultured Acidobacteriaceae bacterium
GGGGGGGGTGGGGCTACGGCGGGCGCGCCAGAGCGCAAGGGCGGCGAGGGTTGCCGGTTGCACGATGGCCGTTTCTTTGGAAAGCACGGAAAGGGCGAAGCAGGCGGCCACGGCATACTGGCGCGTGGACGCCCGCTGAGCGGGTTGGGCGAGGGTTTGTTCTGGGGCGCAAAGGTAGCCTGCGAGGCCACACAGGGTGAAGGCAGCGGCGAAGATGTCTGCGTGGACAAGGCTACTCTGCGTGAACCAGATGGGATAGAGCGCGGCAAGCGCGGCAAGGGCAATTGCAGCCGAGGTGGTTTCGAGCAGGCAGCGGCCAAGGCGGTACAAGGCCGTGAGACCGAGCGCCGCAAAGGCGCAGGCGGTAAGGCGCGTGACCACGATGCGAAAGCCGAACAGATGCCAAAGGGTGCCCAAAACGACGTTGGGTAAGGGCGGATGGGCGTTGGTAAAGGTGGGAATGAGGGTGCCGGTGCGATAGAAGTCGAGGGCCGCGGGCACGTAGTAGCCGCCTTCGTCCCAGAAATAGGGTAGGTGGAGCAGCGTCGCATGCGCGCACACGATGACGGAGAAAGCAGCGACGAAAAAAAGAGCCGTGCCGCCGAGGCGAGGAGACGCGGCCTGGATGTGTGTAGGGGGCAGTAAGCCGGCGTCAGCGGCCGGGAAGGTGGACCCGCTCACCGCTACTGCACGGGGCGCGGTCCGGCTGGAGCGCTTCCTTTGTCCGCCGAAGGGCTTTCGAGCGAGATGGGGCCGAACGCGGCCTCGTATTGCGCGAGGTTTTGGCCTAGCAGACCGTAGAGCGCTTTGGCTTGCTGCGGGCTCATGAAGATGCCCTGGAAGTTCTCGAGTTCCAGCGTGTCCGGGCCCGTTTGTTGCAGGGTGCCGAAGGTCAGCAGAAGATCCCACATGGAGAGGCGGATTTGTACGCTGTTAGCGTAGCCGTCGCGATAGTGGGGCGTTTTGGTGAGGGTGACGCTGGGGCTCTCAGAGGAGGGGGAGTTCGGGGTACTGGCCATGCTGCTCTCGTTTTGATTGGGATCGTGATGCTTGCGGCTTTAGTTTAGCGCAGGTTTGCAGCTGCGACCGCGCTGGGGGGACCATGTTGGAGATGGCGGGTTGCGCTCTTGCCCGGTGAGGTGGCGAGGCTTTCTGGTAACGGAAGCAGGGGGTATCGACTTACTAGGTACACAATGCCACAGAGTGCGAGAGCTTTGACGTTACCGCCTAACAGGTGGCCGGAGAAGGATAGATCATTGAGCGGAGCGGAACATAGCAGAAAGCAAAGGAGGATACCGTGGGTGCCAGTTCGGCGGCTGCCATACCTGAGCAGGTAAACGACATACAACGTCCAGGGGGCATAAAGCTGAATGAGAGTGTAGTCATGGGAGACCGGGGGAAGTAAGACGGAGGCTATTGTTAGGAATAGAAGCTGGTTGAGCCAGGGCAGGGTGCGCACACGAAAGAGATAGAGCAGCGCACCGGTGAGGGCAGCTGCGGCTAAGTAGACGCCGGCCACTTTGGGAAGTTGACGTTGATGCCCGGTCAGGACAAAGCACAGTTTAACGACAGCAAAGAGTGAGTGGTCGACGCCTGATTCGATGGGGTTGTAGCGATAGATGTAGTAGTTTCTAAACTTCTGCAGACCAGCCGAAAGTCCGTGCAGAGCGATGCTGAAGGTGGGACCGAGCATGGCAGTGGCTAACATGAACAGAAACGTGCAACAGAACAGGCCGATGAAGACCTGTTTCCATTGTTTTCTAGCCAAGGGTAGGCCGAGAAGAAAAATGGGGTAGATCTTTAGGGCGCCACCGAGCCCGATCAGAGCTGAGGCGAGTTTGCGGTGGCCGGCGGCATAGAGCCAGACCGCGGAGGTGACGACAACCCAAACAAAAAGCTCTGTGTTGGATTCAATGTATTCAAAGGCAAATGGCTGAGAAATCAAGATGGCGGACAGGCTAAAGGCAAGTGCAGGCAGCAGTGCTAGCCCTGCTTGGTATAACATGCGGGTAAAAAACGAGGTAGCAAGAAGGTAGAAGGTGAGCTCCAGTGTGACGAACCACCGTACCGGATTGCCTGGAAGCTTGTAGAAGGATTGGTAGATGAAGGCTACCGGAGCGGGGTAGTTGAAGAGCTGCTGAAACTCTGAGAAGAAGGCGCGCGTATGGATCTGCTCAAAACGAGCGCGGAAGCAGGTAAGGTCGAAGTTGTTGCTTCGCGGCAGCGGCATGATGGTGTAGGCCGAGGAGTTATGGAGCACCGAGGAAGTGTGCACCTGGAATACGGTCCAGCCGTACCCCATGATATTCAGTAAAAGAAGCCAAAAAAGAAACCAGCGAAGCACAGGGGGTAAGTTTCGGCTGGTAGCTGGGCCAAGGAAATCTCCACGAACCATTGAGCGCACACTTTGACGCTACCATCTTGGCGCGTTTTGCCGGAGGGTCGTGGCAGGAGGTACCGAGCTAATCACCTGCATGTTGGGAAGCGTGGTTCCATTCGCAAGAAGGGTAACCAGGGAGGTGGTGCGGGAGAGGGGACTCGAACCCCTACGCCGAAGCACAGGCTTCTAAGACCTGCGTGTCTGCCATTTCACCACTCCCGCATTGTTCTTAGCGTAGCGTGAAGCGCCCGGCGGGGCAATGGCGAAATAGGGCGAGGGCAGAGCAGCAGGCGGGGGAAAACATTCACTGTTTCAAAACAGGACACCGCTCAAGGGAACATGAAGGTTGCCGATATCGTCTATACGAGGGACCGGTAGGCCAGATTGATTGTGTAACGCTGCGACCAGCACAGACCTTAACGCATCAGATGCATGTAAGTTGATAGAAAGGCGCTCAACATGGCCAACGAATTTGTGAGTGTAATTCGGCCGAACACGGCCAAAACGCCCAGTGGCGAAGGCAAGGGGCATTCGTACCCTGTATTGCCGGTACGGGAAACGGTTTTGTTTCCGCATCAGGTGCTGCCCTTGACGGTGGGCCGTGAAAGTTCGATTCAGTTGATCCAGTCTCTTGGGGAGGACAAGACCATTCTGGTGGTGGCGCAAAAGGATGCGCGCCAGGATGCTCCCGAGGGAAACGACCTGTACATGGTGGGCACGCGGGCGACCGTGCACAAGGTTGTGAAGATGCCGAACCAGAGTCTTTTTGTGTTTACCGAAGGCACCGAGCGGGTGCGTTTGGGCAGCTTCACGCAGGCGGCGCCCTATTTGTCCGCAGAGGCGGAGCTGCTAGAAGAGGCAGCGCCGGAAAAATCGCCGGAGCTCGAAGCGCTGCAGCGCAATGTGCTGGCGCAGTTCCAAGAGGTGGTGAGCTCTTCATCGACGCTTTCGGACGATCTGCAGACGATAGCCATCAATATTGAGGAGCCCGGCCGCTTGTCGGACTTTATCGCCTCGAACCTGCCGTTCTTGACCACGGGAGAAAAGCAGGAACTGCTGGAGATGACCGACCAGACGCAACGGTTGCAGCGGCTGAACGCGCAACTGGCGAAAGAGCTTGAAGTGCAGCAGTTGCGCAACAAGATCCAAAGCGAGGTGCAGGATTCGGTGCAGCAATCGCAGCGGGATTACTACCTGCGCGAGCAGATGAAGGCAATCCAAAAGGAGCTTGGCGACCAAGACGACACGCAAAAAGACATCTCTGAGCTGCGCGAGAAGATTGAAGCCGCGGGGATGCCCGAGGAGACCAAAAAGGACGCGCTCAAGGAGCTTGGGCGGCTGAGCCGAATGAATCCGGCGGCGGCGGATTATTCCCTTACGCGGAACTATGTGGAATGGTTGGCGGTACTGCCATGGGCGAAGAGCTCGTCGGAGGCGGTGGACATTGCCAAGGCCAAAGAGGTGCTGGATGCGGATCATTATGGCCTGAAGAAGGTGAAGGACCGCATTCTGGACTATCTGAGTGTGCGGCGGTTGAAGCCGGACATGAAGGGGCCGATCCTGTGCTTTGTGGGGCCTCCAGGCGTGGGTAAGACCTCGCTGGGGCGCTCGATTGCCAAGGCGCTGGGGCGTAAGTTCTCGCGCATTTCGCTGGGCGGCATGCATGACGAGGCAGAGATCCGTGGGCATCGCCGGACGTATATCGGCGCGCTGCCGGGGCAGATCATTCAGCACTTGAAGCGTGTTGAGGTGAACGACCCGGTGTTTATGCTTGACGAGATCGATAAGCTGGGGCGCGACTTCCGGGGTGACCCCGCGGCGGCGCTGCTTGAGACGCTCGATCCGGAGCAAAACAACACGTTCCGCGACAACTACCTGGATCAGCCGTTCGATCTTAGCAAGGTGCTGTTTATCTGCACAGCCAACCAGCTGGACACGATTCCGGCGCCGCTGCTGGATCGCATGGAGATCATTGAGCTGACGGGCTACACCGAAGAGGAGAAGGTAGCCATTGCGGAGCGGTACCTTATTCCGCGTCAGGTCAAGGAGAACGGGTTGGAGCCGACGGTGATTGAGTTTCCGACGGCCTCGGTGGCGTTGATCGCGCGGCATTACACGCGGGAGGCGGGAGTCCGCAAGCTGGAGCAGCTGATCGGTACGGTGGCGCGCAAAACGGCGCGGCGCGTGGCCGAGGGCAGCTTGCATCCAGAGAGCGGCGAAAAGCTGGTGGTCACGCCGGAGGTGGTGCACGAGTTCCTGGGCGGCATCAAGGTGCGCGTGGACACAGAAATTGCGGAGCGCACCAAGCGTGCCGGGGTGGCTGTGGGCCTGGCGTGGACGCCGGTGGGTGGCGATGTGCTGTTCATCGAGGCCAACCGGATGAAGGGCAAGGGCGGCTTCTCGATCACCGGCCAGATCGGCGATGTGATGAAGGAGTCGATGCAGGCAGCGCTGACCTGGGTGCGGTCGAATGCAGTCGCACTGGGACTGGATGAGGATGTGCTGAAGGACATCGATCTGCACATCCACGTGCCAGCTGGGGCGATCCCGAAGGACGGACCGAGCGCCGGCGTGACGATGGCGACAGCCATTGTCAGCCTGTTGACCGACGTGCCCGTGCATCCGCTGCTGGCGATGACCGGCGAGATCACCTTAAGCGGCAACGTGTTGCCGGTCGGCGGGATCAAGGAAAAGTTCCTCGCGGCCAAGCGTGCGGGCGTGCGGGATGTGATTCTGCCGATCGACGTGAAGGCAAACGTGGAGGAAGACCTGACGCCGGATCAGACCGAGGGGATCACGATCCACTATGCGTCGCGGATCGAAGATGTGCTGGACGTGGCTCTGCCGAAGAGCGTGAGCGAGGCGGTGGAGGACGATGAGGTTCGCGAAGAGGTGCTGGCCGAGGTAGCGTAGAGGTCCTCGGCAAAACGAAGAAACCGGGGCGAACCTGCCCCGGTTTCTGTGCGCTTCTCCAAGGTTACAAGGATTTGTGCTCGCCCTGGCTATTGCTGGGGTGCATGTGTTTCAGGGGTGGAAGTTTTAAGTAGAGGCTCCAGGAACTGGGACACTGCCACGAGCAGGCGAGGTAGCGCAGGTGCGCTGAACCAGTGGCCTTCACCCTCAAGGATCTCCGTCCGGTGTGGAACTTGGAGCTCGGTGAGCTTGTGGTCGACTTCATGGGCGAAGCGGACGGGAACAATTGTGTCCGCGGCGCCATGCACGATGAGTGTCGGCGGAAACTTTGAGGTAGCCAGGGCGTTGTAGGGCGGGGCAAGTCCGCCACTGACATCGAGCAGCGCGCGGATACGGCTTGCGGCGCCGGCTTGGGGTGATGCTGAAAGCTGAGCCGCCAGCGCGAGCGCCAAGAAGCTGCCCAGCGAGATGCCTGCAAGCACGATGCGGGCAGGGTCGATGCCGGGCCGCGCGGCGATGAATTGCAGAACGTCATCGATGGTAGCAATCCACTGAGGTACGTGAAGGCCATCGGTAAGCATAGCCAGATCAGCACGCGAGGTGCGGGTACGGTCGAAGTAGTGCGGCGCGTAGAAGGCGATGCCAGCCTCGAGAAGAAGTGGGGCTAGCCGATCGGCCCACCAATCTACATGACCCCCGGCACCATGCAGCAAGATGAGCGCGGGGTGCTTCTGGGTGGGGTTACTTGGCGTGGGCTCTTGAGCGTAGATTCTGACGGAAACGCCGCCGCTTTGCAGTTGAAGCGTAGCTGACATGGCAGGGTTGGATGCGTTGGGCAGATCGCAAGCTATGCTGAAGCCATGCCGGATGAAACCAGCTTTGAGGTCGCTCGCTATGTACTCCTGCTGGATACGTGCGGGGAGGAGGCGATGCTGGCGCTCACGTGCGGGCCGGACGTGGTAGCGGAGCAGACCTTGGGGGAAAGGGCTGCCTCGCGGGAGTTGTTGGGCAGCCTCGACGTTATGCTGCGATCGGCACAGGTGGAGCTTCGTGCTCTTGCCGGTATTGGCGTTGTGAACGGACCCGGTTCGTTTACGGGCGTGCGGGTGGGGTTGGCAGTGGCGAAGGGGTTGTGCGAGAGCGGAGGGCTGCCGCTGGCTATGGTGTCGCGACTGGCTGTATTGGCCGAAGCGGCGGGGCTGGAGGATGGGTTTGCCGTGCTGCGCGCAGGACGCGAGGAGGTGTATGTGCGCGACGTTGTGCCGGGCCAGCCCGCGCGTGAGTGGATGTGCCCATTCTTAGATTTGCGGCAACGGGCGGAAGAACGGACGATTGTGTACACCGAGCGTGCGTTGCAGCCCACGGTGGGTGTTTTGCCCCGGGCGCGATGGGCGGACATGAACGCCGCGGAGGCCAGGCGCCTGGTGGAGCGCTGTCTAGCAGCTGGAGGGGACGACCCAGCGACGGCCGACGCGAACTATGTGCGGCGGGAAGAAGAGATCTATGCGCGGCAGCTCGGTGCCCGCTGAGGGCACCCGTTTGGGGGACGCGGCGATGCAGCAGCATATGGTCCGCACAGCGACGGTCGAGGACCTGGCTGAGGTTGAGTCGCTGGTGGCGGATTGGCCGGAGGCGCCGCGCTGGTCCCGTGCGGCTTGGGAGCTCTTCTGCAACGCGCCCGTGGCGGATGATCCTGTGCAGCGGGTGCTGTTGCTGGATCGAGAGGTCGTAGAGACGGGGGAGGGCAGCGTTCGTGGCCTGCTGGCGGCTACGATGTTCGACCGGGAGTCGGAGCTAGAACTGCTGCTGGTACGGCCTGATCTTCGAAGACGGGGGGTGGGCCGCGGGTTGGTGCAGCGATGGTTGGCTTGGGCCCGGGCGCAGAGAGCGGAGGTAGCGTTCTTGGAGGTGCGCGCCTCCAATGTCGAGGCCAGAGCGCTGTATGCGACAGCTGGTTTTTGCGAGGTGGGCCGGCGAAGGGCCTACTACCACGATCCTGTTGTTGAGGACGCGATGCAGATGCGCTGCGCGCTGCAGGGCTAGGCGAGCTGGCGGCCACACGGCAGGTTATAATAAAGATTCATGGTTCGGGATGGCATTTACTACGGGGCCGCGTTACTTCTGGTAGCCGCCGTTGTCTGGTATGGGACGCATATAGCGGTTTTGGCCGCGATCCCCGTGCTGCTTGCGTTCTTTTTCCTATGGTTTTTCCGCGATCCAGCGCGGCGCATTCCGACCGAGCCCGGTGCGATTGTTTCGCCGGCGGATGGCAAGGTAGAAGAGGCGGAGTGGATTGAGACCACCGCCGGTCCGCGGGTACGGATCAGCATTTTTCTGAATGTGTTTGATGTGCATGTGAATCGTGTGCCCGTGAGCGGCGTTGTGAGCCGGGTGGAGTATCGGGCGGGGCAGTTTTTGAATGCGATGAATGCGGAGTCGGCGGTACACAACGAGCAAACGCTGGTGACGGTCGATGCTGGGGAGTACAGCGTGAGCTTCAAGCAAATCGCTGGGCTGCTGGCGCGGCGGATCGTGTGCGACCTGCGCGAAGGGGACCGGGTGGAGCGCGGGCAGCGTATGGGTTTAATCAAGTTTGGTTCGCGCGTGGATGTGCTGCTGCCGGCCTCGGTGGATCTGCGGGTGCGGGCCGGTGAGCGGGTAAAGGGGGGAAGCTCGGTGTTGGCCCATGTGCCCGTGTCGGTGCCAACGGAAACGCCTGCCGCAGAGGTTGCCATCGCGAGCGGAACCCACTGATGCAGGCAGCGCACGCGGAGCAATCACGACCTCCGGCGCGTCGCGGCATGTACATCTTGCCCTCGCTGTTCACGGCGGGCAACATCGCGATCGGCTACTACTCAATGGTGGAGAGTATTCGCGGGTCGGCGGCCGGGGACACGGCGGCGTTTGACCACGCCAGTATTGCGATCATCTTTGCGATGTTTTTTGATGCGCTAGATGGGCGCATTGCACGGCTCACCAACACGGAAAGCGCCTTTGGGCGCGAGCTCGATTCCTTGGCCGATGTGGTTACCTTTGGGGTGGCGCCAAGTTTTTTGGCCTATCTCTGGGGGGTGAAGCAGATATGGCCCTCGCCGTACCCGCAGCTGGATACAAGGCTGATGCACTTTGGGCTGGTGATTTGTTTTCTTTTTCTGATCTGCGGTGCGTGCCGGTTGGCGCGGTTCAATATCAGCGTGAATCCGCAGCCGCGCAACCCGGGACGGCCGGGCCGGAAGTATTTTGTGGGGATGCCGATACCGGCTGGCGCGGGCGTGCTGGCGGCGGTGGTGCACTTTGAGTCGGGGTCGCCGATTCATGCGCTTTGGATTTCGGCGGTGTGGCTTGGATTGATTGCGCTGGTGGGCTTTCTGATGGTGAGCAACTGGCGGTTTTGGAGCGGCAAGGAGCTGGATATGGGGGCGCGGCGGCCGGGGCGCATGCTTGTGCCGCTGGCGCTGTTGGCCTCGGTGATCCTATTTGAATCGCGGTTTGCGTTTATTGTGCTTGCCATGGGGTATCTTTTGTCGGGAGTTTTCGCCCGGCTTGCCTACTCCTGGAGCAGAAACCGGCTGCGCACAGCGCATCGTTAAGTTTGGAATCGAGGGTAGGCATGGCTGGAAAGACATTGCGCGCGGTGGTGATCGGGGCGACGACCCTGCTTGGCAAAGAACTGTTGGAGGAGATCAATGGTTCGGCGGCGGTAGCCTGGGACTTGCAGTTGCTGGAGGAAGAGGAGGACGCAGCTGGGCGGCTTACGGCAGCGGGGGATGAGGCCTTGGTGACGCAGCCGCTCACCAGGGAGGCGTTTGCGGGAGCGGATCTGGTGTTCTTTGCAGGGGATCGCGCCACGGCAAAGGAGTACTGGCAAGCGGCGGTGAAGGCGAGCGCGGCGGTGGTGGACATGACGGGTGCGCTGGAGGGCGAGCCGGGCTTTGCGGTGCGTTCACCTTGGGTGCAGGGCGGGCAACGGCCGGATCTGACGACACTGGGCGTGATCCCGGCGCAGCCGGCGGCGGTCATGTTAGCAGTGACGGCGGAGCGGTTGCAGCGGCGGTTGGGGCAGGTACGCGTGACCGCGACGGTGCTGGAACCGGCTTCGCAAGCAGGGTCGGCGGGCGTGGACGAGTTGCACCAGCAGACGGTGGGGCTGCTTTCGTTTCAGGAGGTGCCTAAGGAGATCTTTGGGACGCAGGTGGCGTTTAATTTGCAAACGGAGCGTGGGGAAGAGGCTCAGGTGCAGCTTGCGGCAGTGAAGCGCACCCTACGCGAGCACCTGCATCTGCTGCTGGGCCCGGCTGCCGGGGGCGAGGTGTCGCTGTCGCTAGTGCAAGCGCCTGTGTTCCATGGGTACACGATCTCGGCGGCGGTGGAGCTAGCGGCGCCTGCAACGGCGGAGCAGGTGCGGCGGGCGCTCCATGGCGGGGTCATACAAGCGGAGCTGGATACGGCGGTCAGCAACCAGGCTGCCACGGAGATCGGCGACGTGCTGCTGCAGGTGGAGGAGGGAACGGGAGCTGCGGCGCAGCACTGGGTGTGGATGGCGGCGGACAACTTGCGGCTTTCGGCACGGAATGCGCTTGCCTGTGCGTTTGAGTTGGCGGGTCTGCGGCCCTCGGCTAGCGTGCAGTAGGCGCTGCGGTGCAGCGCATGGGCGCGGAGTTGCGGTATAGTCGAAGGTGAGCCGGGATGGTGGAACTGGCAGACGCAGCGGACTCAAAATCCGCCGAGGGCAACCTCGTGGGGGTTCGACCCCCCCTCCCGGCACCAGACTCGATGACACAGGCTGCTTCGGTAAGCAGCCTGTGTTTTTTGTTGCGACGCACAAGCTGCCATACTTTGCTGTGTGAGTTAACGTTTGCGCTAGAGAGAAATCTACGATTTAACAAATAACAGCGGAAATGCTTTTTTCTGGGTTGACGTTGTTACTTATGCGGGTATACAAAGGCAGCCAACACTGCACTGCTTGCCTTTCGAAGGTCTTGTCTTGATGTCTGCCCTCATTCCGTTCAGGAGATTAAATCCGCATGCCTAGTTCGCAAAGCTATCCGCTCTGTCGAATGTCGTTTCATAAGATGACTGCCATGCTGCTCGGCATCTTTGTTTTTTTGCTGAGCACACGCAGCCTGTCCGCCGCAACATTTACTGTTGTGAATAAGTGTAGTTACACAGTGTATCCAGGAATCTATCCGGCGGTGTATAGCAACGGCGGCTGGCAGCTGAATCCTGGCGCGTCGGTTTCGTTTGGTGTGTCGTCCACCTTCAATGGCCGCATTTGGGGTCGCATTGGGTGCAACGGCAGTAGCCCTGCTATGTGCTCCACGGGGCAGTGCGGCGGCACGGGCTTGCAGTGTGCCGGGACCACCGGCGCCACGGGCACCTCGCTGGCTGAGTTTAATCTGAATGCGAACGGCACAGATTACTACGACGTAAGCTATGTCGATGGATTCGATAACCCGATCGGGATCCAGGTATCGAATTCCAGCTGCACGTCGACCAATGTGTGCAGCACCACGCCGGTGAGCCGCTGCCCCGCGGGCGAGCTGAGCAATGGTGACTGCCTTAGCCCTTGCACCACGTTTAACACGGACCAGTACTGCTGCCGCGGAGCGTATGGCACGGCGGCGAGCTGCGTGGTGGCAAACTGGCCGGCGGCGCAGCAGGCGTATGTGTCCAATATTCACAACAGCTGCCCTGGGGAATACTCGTATGCTTACGACGATAAGGCGGGTTTGCAGACCTGCCCGACGGGGTCGAACTACACGGTAACCTTCTGCCCGGGCGGTAGTGCGTCGACGAATCTGAACGGAGCGCACACGCTTACGCCGCAGAACGCCACCAACTCGCGTTTAGATGATTTCGCTGCAAGCACGGCGGCGGGCAACCAGATCGACATCTATCCCTCAAACAACTCGGCGGCGCAGAGCTTTGTGTTCTCTAACAACGGGGTGTCGCCGGCCGGATCGTATAACATCGCGGTGTCATTGGGGGCGTATTGCATTACAGCCTCCGGTGCGGGAAGCACGTCGGGGGTGGTGCTCGAACCTTGCAACGGATCACCGGCGCAGGCTTGGAACGCGGTCCCGTCGGGTAACTTCTTCACCTTTAATCCCGCGAACAATCCTAGTTTGTGTTTGGATGTGCGCGGAGATGCCACGGCACCCTATACCGCGGTACAGGTGTATACCTGCAACGGCGGACCAAACGAGCAGTGGGCTGTGAATTAGGTATCTCTTGGGGGCTGGGAGGAGTATTTGCCCAGCCCCCAGATATACCGCTGTTGGTGCACGCTGGTAGTAGCCCAGCTGCGTTTTGTTATGTAGGTCTTTTTGGGCCTTTTCTTCTCTAGTTAGGAATTTATGCGTAGTTATCGATGCGATCAGAAGAGAATGGTAGGAACGGCATTGCTGTCTGTCGTTATGGCGTCCATGCCTTTGGCAGCACAGCAAGCGTCGCCCGCCCAAGCCGGCGGGAACGATATGTCCGCGCTGCGGGCGGAGGTGCAACAACTGAAGGCGCAGCAGCAGTTGATCCTTGACCGGCTGGATGACCTGAAGAAGCTGCTGCGTGCGGGGCCGAACACGCCGCCGGCGATTAAATTGCCCGACACATTAAGTTTGCAGGGAGATACCTATCGTGGGGCCTCCACGGCGACGGTCGCCATTATTGAGTATGGCGATTTTGAATGTCCTTTTTGCCGGAGGTTTCAACAGTCCACGTTTCCGCAGATCTTGGACCAGTATGTGAAGACCGGTAAGGTGCGGTACATCTATCGCGACATGCCGCTGCCGTTTCACGCGCACGCGATGCCGGCGGCGCAGGCGGTGCATTGCGCGGCGGAGCAGGGCAAGTATTGGCAGATGTATGACAGCCTGTTTGCGGACCAGATCGCGCAGAGTACAGCGGAGCTGGATCAGCGCGCCGCCAAAGCGGGCGTGGATACGGGCAAGCTGGATAGCTGCATGACCAGTGCGCGGTCCGTGCCGGCGATCCAGCGTGGAGCGGCGGAGGCGGCGAAGATGGAGATCGATGGAACGCCGACGTTCTTGATCGGGACGGTGACGCCGGATGGGCAGGTGGTGAAGGTGAAGGCGTCGGTGGTGGGGGCGCAGCCGTTTGAGGCATTTCAGGCGGCGGTGGAACCGCTGCTAGGGACGCCGGCGAAGGCGACGGTGGAGCGGCCGGGGGGTGCGATGGCGGGGCGTTAAGGGTGTTTCG
>CAXTTZ010000077.1:0-12475 GCA_964247325.1 uncultured Acidobacteriaceae bacterium
GAATGATGCCAACGAGATTCAAGTCGCGCTGCGCAACCTGCTCGATCCGACGGTCAAAATCTACCTTGTCGCGAGCCAAAATGCCATCGTCCTGCGCGCCACACCGGACCAGCTCATCCTGGCCGAAAAGCTCATCAACGACCTCGACCGCACCCGCTCCGAGGTCGTGGTGGACGTGGCCGTGCTCGAGGTCAGCCGCGACAAGGTGCGTAATCTTGGAATCACGCTGCCCACCAGCTTTGGGTTGACCCCCACGGCGACGACCAACGGCACCACCACCACGAACAACAACAATGGCACCGGCACGGGAACCAGCAACGGGACGGCCCAAAATAACGTCACGAGTACGAACCTTACCCTGAACAGCCTCAGCAACCTGAATGCGAGTAACTTTGCCGTCACGGTCTCGGGTGGCACGGTTAATGCGCTACTCAGCGACGCCGACACGCGCATTCTGCAGAACCCGCGCATTCGCGCCACCGATGGTCAGCGCGCGACCCTGAAGATCGGCTCGAAGATTCCCATCGCTACCGGCTCCTACAGTTCCACGCTTTCGACCACGGCCTCGCTTGGCGTGCAAACGCAGTTTACCTACCTCGATGTGGGCGTAAATATTGACATGACGCCCACTGTGCACTTTGACCGCGAAGTGTCGCTAAAGCTCAGGGTAGAAGTTTCGAGCGAAAACGGCAGCACCACCATCTCGGGCGTCACGGAACCGATCATCGCGCAGCGCGTTTCTGAGCAGACGATCCAACTCAAAGATGGGGAGCCGTCGATCTTAGCGGGCTTGTTGCAGCGGCAGGACACGAAGTCGGTTGGCGGCACGCCGGGCCTGGGTGAGATCCCCTTCCTGAAGTACTTCTTCTCTACCCAAGGCCGGGAGCAGATTAACGACGAGATCGTCTTTTTGCTGGTGCCGCACATCGTGCGTGAGTCCTTAGTGACCGCCGACAACACCCGACCGATCTATACGGGAACCAACAACTCGGTCGAGCTGATCCGCCGTCCCAATGTCGCTCCGGCTCCACGCGCCGCGCTTGCGCCCAGCAGCGCGCCCACCACGTCGGCCGCACAGGCCGCGACTTCGATGCTCGGAACGTTGGCGGCCGAGGCGCAACCACATCAGCCCGGCTTGCCTCCCGGCGCGCCCGTAACGTCCGATGCGGGAGCAGCTATCCCCTCGAACCAGCCTCCACTTAATTTGAGCGTGGCTCCGTCCTCGGCCACCCCAAGCGTTGGTTCCACCTTCCAGGTCTCGGTCATGGCGGCCAACGCGCACGACCTTTCCGAGGTGCCGCTGCAGATGCACTTCGACCCGCGCGTACTGGAGCTGGTCAACGTGGATGCGGGCAAGCTGCTCGGCGGCGATAGCCAACCTGTCGCCCTGGTGCATCGCGACGAGGGTAACGGTACGGTGAGCATTTCGGCCTCGCGACCGCCGCAGACCCCCGGCATCTCAGGCAGCGATGTGCTGTGCACGCTGACCTTCAAAGCCCTGGCCAAGGGTGATTCGCCGCTCGCGCTGGTGAAGATCGGCGCCAAAAATAGCAAAGGAACGTCGCTCCCAGCAACCGGCAACCAGGGCGTCGTGCACGTAAAGTAACGAGGGCTGCGATGCTGTCCATCACGTCAAATCGATTACTACGCGCTAAAGTTGGCGTGCCCAAGGCGGGCCTGGGCGCCGAAGCAGGCCCAACAGTGCAAGCGGGCTTAACGGCGCAAGCAGGCCTAACCCTCGTCGAGCTCATTATTGTCGTCACCATCCTCTCCATCCTCACCGGGGCGGCTGTGCCGCTGCTGCGCTTCCAGGCTAAGCGCGTAAAAGAACGCGAGCTGCGGGCCGACCTGTGGCAGATGCGCCGCGCCATCGACGCCTACAAGGACGCTGCCGACCTTGGCGGCATTCAGATTAAAGCCGACTCCAACGGCTACCCGCCCGACCTCGATACCCTGGTCAACGGCGTGGATATCCAGGACAAGCACGTCCGTTTTCTGCGCGAGATACCCGTTGACCCCATGACCAAGTCCAAGGATTGGGGGCTACGCTCCAACCAGGATGAGCCGGATTCGGACAGCTTCGGCGGGCAAAACGTCTTCGATGTGCACTCCAAAAGTACAGGCACAGCGCTGAACGGAACGAAGTACAACACGTGGTGACGGCGGCGGCAATGGCAGCGGTAACGACAAAGAAGGGCAAACGGCTGGGAAGCACGGGGCAAGGGACCGAGCGAGGCTTCACGCTGATCGAGCTGATCATTGTGATGACCATCATCGGCCTGCTTACGGCCATTGCCATTCCCAGCTACCTGAACTCCGTGCGCAAGGCGCGCGAGGCGGTGCTGCATGAGGACCTTCACACCTTGCGCGCGGCCATCGACAGCTTTACGGTCGATAAAGAGCAAGCGCCCCAGGGTCTCGACGACCTTGTGCAAGCCGGCTATTTGAAAGCCGTTCCGGTGGATCCGATTACCAACCGCAGCGACACGTGGATTACCGGCCAAAGTGACAACCTGACCAGCATTACGGAAACCCAGGGCGGCATCAACGACGTACACTCGGGGGCGCAAGGCATGGCCAGCGACGGCACCAGCTACAACACCTGGTAGCATCGCCACAGGTCATAGCATGGGGGCGAAAAGACGGCGCAAGCTCCGAACCCAAATTGTCACCTTCTGCGTCTAAGATGGTACGGAGAGTCGCGTCCGCCCAAGCGGCAGATTCGCCGGAGGTTTCCCTCATGCGCCATCTGATTCTTGCAGCTTCTTTGCTGGTTCCCGCCGGTCTGGCGATATCCCAGGTTGTGTCGCAACAGCCCTCGACGATCCCACCAACGACGGCGCCGACCTCGCCGACGCCCGGCAACTCGCCTGCGCCCTCAGACCCGGGCCTTCCAGGCGCCGGCACTCCGGCGCCTAACGCCAAAACCGATCCCGCACCGCAGCCCACGCCTGACGCGACGCCTGGGCGCAAGCCGCTTCCGAAAGATACCTCCGCCGTCGGCAAGGCCGATGCGATTCCGTCGCCCGGCGAGGCGCTCGATCCGCACATCAAGAAGGGCAGCGAGGAAGATGTGGAAGCCGTGGGCACCCGTAACATCGGCGGCCGCGGCATGGGCAACTGGTACTCGACCAATTGGGAGATCTCCAACGGCAAGCAATATTCCATGGAGATCGAAAAATCCTCACACCTTATCACCGATCCGGTGGTTGTGGAGTACGTCAACCGCGTCGGCCAAAATATCGTGCGTAATTCGGACGCCAAGGTGCCCTTCACCATCAAGGTGCTCGATACCGACGAGATCAACGCGATGGCGCTGCCGGGTGGCTTTTTCTACGTCAACTCTGGGCTGATTCTCGCCTGCGACTCCGAAGACGAGCTTGCCGGCGTGATGGCGCATGAGATTTCCCATGTGGCCGCGCACCATGCCGCCCGTGAGATGACTCGCATGAACTACATGCAGATCGGCTCCGTGCCCCTGATGATCTTCACCCAAGGCACCTGGACCGGCTACGGCATCTACGAGGCCGCACAACTCGCTGTGCCGCTGACCTTTCTTCAGTTCTCGCGCCAGTTTGAGGCCGAAGCCGATTACCTCGGCGTGCAATATATGTACAAGGCAGGCTACGATCCGCAGGGCATGGTGAGCATCTTCGAAAAGCTCGATGCGCTGCAGAAGCATAAGCCGGGCGCCATTTCGCGTGCTTTCAGTGATCACCCGGCTACGCCCGACCGTATTGACAATGTCGAAAATGAGATCGCGACCATCTTGCCTGCGCGTCCCGAGTACATGGTGACCACCTCAGAGTTCGACACCGTCAAGGCCCGGCTCGCCCGCATTCAGAACAAGCGCGGCCTGGGTAGCAAGCAGAACAGCAACAAGCCCACGCTGCGGCGCACAGGCGGGTCTAACAACGACCCGAACAACACGAATGGCACCAATAACCCGTCCAGCTCGACCGACGATCGTCCGACGCTGGGCCGCCGCAACTAAACGCTTCGCGTGCCTCGCCCGGGTCCGGCCTTCGGACCCGGGTTTCGTTTGCGCCTGAGGCTCGCAGTACGCGCAAAGGAGACTTTCATGGCAGCAGCTGCAACCTACACCACCGGGTATACGGACGATCACGCCCAGTCCGGCCTCGACTACGACTTTCCACCCATCGAGACCTTCCGCAACCAGTTTCCGATGTACGAGATTCTGATCGATGATCCTGAGTTCACCAGTGTGTGCCCGAAGACCGGCCTGCCTGACTTCGGCGTGCTCACGGTCCGCTATATGCCGCGCGAGCGTTGTCTTGAGCTGAAATCGCTCAAGGAATACCTTTTTTGCTATCGCAATCTCGGCATTTTCCAAGAAAATATTGCCAACCAGGTGCTCAACGACATTGTGAAGGCCACTGACCCGGTGTGGGCCGAGGTCAAAGGCGATTTCCGACCCCGTGGCGGTATCTCCACCGTTGTCACCGCACGCTACCCGCGCACGGAAGAGATGCGCTGACCCAACTGGGACAGAGTTTGTCTTATTTTCCTGCGAGCGTTGCGTACACGTGGGCGTCAATCACCTGATATGCTCGCCTCAGCATGGCGGCAAGCACGGTGACGACTTCGAACAAGCCCACGAGCGGGATCAAGCGCGGCGCCACGATCGCGCTCATCCTGCTTACGGCAATGAACTTCGTTAACTACCTTGACCGCTACATCTTGCCCTCGGTGCAGGAGCAGATTAAGGGTGAGTTTCGCATCACCGACGACCAGATTGGCTCGCTCACCCTCTGGTTCATGGTGGCATATGTGCTTTCTTCGCCGTTTACCGGTTGGCTGGGAGACCGTTTCCCGCGCAAGCCGATGATTGTTGTCGCCGCACTCGCGATTGCCGCGATGAACTTTTTCACAGCCAGCGTGCACGACTACGACTCGCTCAACTTTCGGCATGCCGCGCTCGGCATCGGGGAGGCCAGCTTTGGCGTCTTCGCCCCGGCGCTGCTGGCGGATTTCTACCCCGAAGCGCAGCGTAACCGCGTCCTCACCATCTTTAACGTCGCCATCCCGGTAGGCGCCGCCATGGGCTACCTTGCCGGGGCGTCGATCGGCCATCGCTTCGGGTGGCGCATGTCATTTATCGCCTCTGCGGTGCCGGGCGCGCTCATCGCGCTGCTGATTCTGTTTTTCATGAGGGAGCCGGAGCGCGCCGGCGACCCTGGTCAAGGCGAACATGGCAAGGCCAGCCTCGACAAGTCCTCGGTTTTATCACTGTTGACCAACAAGGCCTACCTCAGCTCCATTCTCGGTTATGCCGCGGTTACCTTTTCGCTCGGCGGTATCTCTTGGTGGATGCCGTCGTTTCTGCAGCGTGTCGACGGCCGATCCATGGACGCGGCCGGCACCATTATGGGCGGCATCACGGTCGTCTGTGGCCTGGGCGGCACCATCGTGGGCGGCACCTTCGCCCAGTGGTGGTCCAAACGCACTGGGCGCGCGCTGTATCTTGTGCCAGCCATCAGCGCCCTGCTTGCTTTGCCGCCTGCGATCCTTTGCTTCTTCGGTCCCAAAGCCGTCACGCTTCCCGCACTCGGCTTTGCGGTGTTTTTTATCTTCCTGGGCACCGGTCCTGTGAACGCTGCCACCCTGAATGCCGTTCCGGCCGGCTTGCGCGCTACCGCCATGGCGGGGCAGCTTTTTGCCATTCACGTGCTTGGCGACGCGTTTTCTCCGAAGATCATTGGCGCCATCAGTGATCGCTACAACCTGCGGTTAGGACTCGGCGCCACGCTGATTACGCTCGCAATCGCCTCCGTGATCTTCTTCATCGGCTCGCGGTTTGCCCCCAAGCTCGACGACGCGGTGCAGACTGCCGCGGCTTGAGTTAAGGGTGAGCGGGCTTTGATCAGCCAAGGCTGGCGGCTCGCCGCAGAGCTCGGCGCGTGGACCATCGCTCTTGTGTGGTGCGTGCGCACTCGTACCCTTGTTGCCCGGCTTGGCGAAGTGCCCGATCTTTCCGAGCCGCAGTATGACCTTTGCCCCGCGCGCACGCCCAGTCTCACCGTCGCCGTTCCCGCCCGCAACGAAGCGTCTACGATCGGTCCGGCCATGGAAACCCTGCTCGCCCAGGATTATCCCTTTCTGCATCTTCTCGCCCTCGACGACCGTTCCACCGATGCCACGGGAGCGCTGCTGGACAACCTCGCTCAGTGGCAACCCGGCAAACTCGAGGTCATTCACCTTACCGAGACGGCAGAGGGTTGGCTCGGTAAGACCTTCGCACTGGAAGTAGCCACGCAACAGACTTCCTCTGAGTACCTGCTTTTTACCGATGCCGATGTCTGGTTTTCGCCTTCTATCCTCAGGCGCGCGCTTGCCTATGCGGAGCTCAGCCGCGCCGATCACCTCGTCGTTCTCCCCACTGCCGCGACCAAGTTCTGGGGCGAACGTGCAGTTCTCGGCTTTCTTCAGGTGATGGCGCTTTGGGGATCCCGGCCTTGGCGCGTCGCCGACCCCACCGCGCGCTGGGATGTCGTGGGCGCGGGTGCCTTTAACCTCATTCGCCGGGATGCGCTGGAAGAGCTAGGCGGCCTCGCGCCGCAGCGCTTGGCCGTTCTTGAGGACGTTACCCTGGGCCGGCGGGTGCGCGCCGCCGGCTTGCGGCAACGACTCGCGTTTGCGCCCGGTCTGGTGCCGGTGCACTGGGCCACAGGGATGAGCGGCATCGTGCAAGGGATGACTAAGAACTTATTTGCCCTGACAAACTTTCAGTTCGTACCGATGCTGTTCACCATGACCGGCTTGGTTGGGCTTTGTTTGCTGCCGTTTGCGGGCTTTGCGTGGTGGCCCACGTTGCTTCCGGCGCTCATCACCACGGCCTGCATCGCCGTTCACTACCGCACCCTCAGCCCGATCAGCGGGATAGACCCGCGCTTTGGCTGGTGGTATCCGCTGGGTGCCTTGGCCGTGTTGTGGGCCATGGTGCGCTCGGTCGTGCTTTGCCTTTGGCGCGGTGGTGTGCTTTGGCGCGACACACTGTACCCCCTCCGCGAGCTGCGCCGGCATAATAGCCCGCTGCACTGGGAGTTTGAGGCGGCGGCGGCCCGGGCTGAGACGCGAAAGGCCGAGCGCTTGGCCCGGCCCTCTCGTCTCCTTGTGCTTGCTTCGTTGCTTACACCACGACCGCCTGGCCGTATCGCCGTTCCACGTACTCGTCGAGAATGACCTGGAACTCCTCTACGATGTGGTCGCCCTTGAGCGTGGTCATCAGCTTGCCATCCACGTACACCGGTGCCTTTGGCTCTTCAAACGTGCCTGGCAGCGAGATGCCGATATTGGCGTGCTTGCTTTCGCCGGGGCCGTTTACGATGCAGCCCATCACGGCCAGCTTGAGCTCTTCCACGCCCGGGTACTGCTTCTTCCACTCGGGCATGGACTCGACCAGGTAGTTTTGAATGCGTTGGGCCAACTCTTGGAAGTAGGTGGACGTCGTGCGTCCGCAGCCCGGGCAGGAGGTTACCTGCGGCATAAAGCTGCGAATCGAGAGGGACTGCAAAATTTGCTGCGCGCAGCGGACCTCTTCGGAGCGGTCACCACCCGGCTCCGGCGTCAACGACACACGAATCGTGTCGCCGATGCCCGCCAACAGTAGCGGCGCGAGTCCGGCTGTGGACGCGACCACGCCCTTCATGCCCATGCCAGCCTCGGTCAAGCCAAGGTGCAGGGCATAGTCGCAGCGCCGGGCGAGCTCCGTGTATACATCTATCAGATCGCGAACGTTGGACACCTTGGCCGAGAGCACAATCTGGTCGCGCCGCAGGCCGTAGCGCTCGGCGGCCTGCGCGTTATCAAGCGCAGAAACCACCATGGCCTCCATCATGACATCGCGCGCCTCCAGCGGCTGCGGTGCACGCGAATTTTCATCCATCATGCGGGTCAGCAGCGCTTGGTCGAGCGAGCCCCAATTTACGCCAATACGCACCGGCTTGGCATTATCGGCTGCGCATTCGACCATGGTGCGGAAGTTGTCGTCATCCTTGCGGCCGATCGATACGTTACCTGGATTGATCCGGTATTTCGCCAGCGCCTGCGCGCATGCCGGATATTTGCGCAGCAAAAGATGGCCGTTGTAGTGAAAATCACCGACAATGGGCGTCTCCCAACCTTTGGCGCGGATGCCCTCCACAATGTAGGGCACAGCCTTAGCTGCCTCGTCATTGTTGACGGTGATACGAACGAGTTCTGAACCCGCGCGCGCCAACGCGGCCACTTGCTGCACGGTCGACTCGATGTCAGCCGTGTCGGTATTGGTCATGGATTGCACAACGACCGGGGCATCGGAGCCGACGCGGATGCCGCCGACGTTCACAGTGACAGCTTTACGACGTTGCAACGCAGGCATATCGGCTTCCAGTCTACCATTCGGGCCGCTGCTGGCCCGTCCCGCCGCTGGCCGGAGCCGCTTACATACGACGCCGGCGCAGAACTCCCGCCGTTACCAGCAGACCGGTGCCCAGCAGCGCGATGCTGGAGGGCTCGGGCGTTACGCCTGTAGCCGCAAGGGCGAGGCTGACGGGCACACCTTGAAATGTCCGCTGATCAAAGGGAAGGTTGCCCTGGAAACTTTCGTACACCAAACCACGCGTGGGATCAGTGGCCAGGTTGAAGAATGTGCCGTCAGTTGTCGTGAACGCCAGCCCTGCATCGTCGAGAGGATCGTTCTGTCCGGGGGAGAGGAGATTGTCGTAGGTGAAGTAAAACGTGTCCGGGAAGGTGACCTCACCGGGAGCCGTGGCAGCGAAATTCCCTGGAACCAAGCCCTGAATCGCGGTGCCCTCGAAGGTGCCGTCGATGGCAAGGATGTCCTGCGCGGCGCCGCCGTCCGCGGGAGCAGCCGTGGTCAGGGTGCCGCTGCCGAGCACGCCCGTGGCCCCGCTTACGGTAAAGGTGAACGAGTCCGCCCACGCGCGAGACGAATGGCAAAGCCAGGTCGAGCTAAGCAGGGCAACGGCAAGGGGCAACGCACGGATTCGCAACATGGTCTCCTGATACGGCAAGAAGGCTCTTCGCTGTATCGAAACACTACACTCTGTCGTAGGTTCTGAGGAAAGAACGGATGATCGCGGCAAATGGATGTTCTGAAGTGTAGATACCCGTTAACAACTTCGGCACTCTTAGTACATGGTCGCCGAGGTTGCGCCATGTGGGCTCGCATGAGCACCTGCCTCAGCCGGTGTTTCAGGAGGCTAGTCCGGCGGTCGTAGCAGAAACACATCGCGGCCTCGAAGGTTGCGGGCTTTGAGCAGGGCATCGGTAAACTGACGGACGGCGCCTTGACCTCCGGGTTGGGTGCTGAGAAAGCCGTGCTCGGCGACGTGATCGCGAACCTCTTGCGCGGCGTTGGCGGGGCAGGCACACAGGCCGGCGATCTCCATGGCGGGTAGATCGTTCACGTCATCGCCGAAAAAACAGGTTTGCTCCAGGGACACGGACCACTTTGCGGCGAAATCGCGCAAGGCCGAAGCCTTGTCACGGGTTCCTTTCACGACGTGATGCATGTGCATCTTGGCGGCGTAACGATCCACCAGCGGCGAGGGCTCGCCGGAAATCAAGGCGAGCTTGAGGCCGAGGCGGCGCAGCAGCGAGACACCCATGATGTCGGTGAAAGAAAAGCGTTTGATCTCGTCATTCGAGATGCAGGACCAGCCGAGCATGCCGTCCGTGAGGACGCCGTCGACATCAAAGGCGATGGCCCGCAAGGTTTGCAGGCCATCGTTGACCTCATTGGAGGATAGCGGCATTGGCTAAACAGCAGCGCCGACGCGGCGCAGCTTCTTCATGACTGGAATCTCTTCCTCATAGACGCGCTTAATGCCGTCGCCCATGGACTGCTCGCAAAGGCGGATGTCGCGGACGAGGCGGCTGATGCCATTGGGCTCGAGCGAGGCAGCTTGGTCCGAGCCCCACATGGCGCGGTCCATCGTGATGTGGCGCTCCACGCAGCAAGCGCCGAGCACCGCGGCGGCGACCGAGGTCGGAATACCTGTCTCATGACCGGAGTAGCCGACAGGGACGTCATAGCGGTCGATCATGGTCGGAATCGCTCGCAGATTGAGTTGCTCGTACTTGGCGGGGTAGGTCGAGGTGGTGTGCATGAGGATGAGGTTTTCTTTGCCGAGCACGTCGACGGCATGGTCGATCTCCTCATAGGTGCTCATGCCGGTGGACGCGATGATGGGCTTGCCGGTGCCGCGGACGTGGCGCAGGAGATTGTCGTCGGTCAGGGATGCCGAGGCGATCTTGTATACCGGAGGGTTGAACTTCTCCACAAAGTCGACAGAAGCCTCATCCCAAGGCGAAACGAACCAGTCAATTTTTACCTGTTTGCAGAAGGCGTTGATCTCCGCGTAATCCTCTTCGCCGAACTCGAGGCCGCGCTTGAGGTCGCCATTGGTGTCGCCGAAGGGATTGGGGCGGGGCTGGGCGAGTTCTTTGGCGGTGTACACGACATCGATGGTGCGCTTCTGGAACTTAACGGCGTCGCAGCCGGCAGCGACAGCGACCGAGATGAGGCGCTTGGCGAGGTCGACGTCTCCGTTGTGATTGATGCCGATCTCTGCGATCACGTAACAGGGCTGGTTGTTGCCGAGTTCTTTCTTGCCGATCTTTACGGTGTTCATAGGACTCCAGAACTGCTCGGGTACTACTGTGTGGAACGGGGTTACTTACGGTATTGTGTCAGACCGTTGCCTCGGGGTCTAGCCTGGCGAGCGAAGGCGTACCCAGCTAAGAACATGAATCGGTGGTGGGAACGAACTTTGGGAGCCAAAGCAAAACGGCTGGCCCGTAGGCCAGCCGTTTTGGGTGATGGTTGAGGATTACTTGCTGGTGTGACGGCGGTGGTGCGCCCGACCACGTCCGCGGCCGCGACGGCTGCTGCGGCCGAGCGCGGTACGGGGCTGAGCCTTGACTGCCGACTCATCGACCGGGGTTGCCGCGCTCATGTCCGGTGTTGCCCCTGCCGGGACGAGCGTGTTGGTGTCGGTCTTGGTGCCAGCGTTACCGGTGAAGACCATGATGCGGGAAGCATCGATACCGCGCTCACCGACCAGGTAGGCCTTTTCGTTGACCGCACGTTCCGCAGCACGCTGCGTGGCGTTGCGCTCATCCGGGGTAGCGTTACCGACCACACCGAGCTTCGACTGCGGATCACGCTGCAGCGTCAGAGCGATATCGTCCAAGCAGGCCTTGGCTTCGTTATCCACACGGGTCGGACGCTTGGAGTCGCGATCGAAGGAGATCGTGCAAAGGTTCTGCGTGGTGGGCGCCGGCGGTGCAGGCGGGGCAGAGACAGTGACCGTGGTGGTGGTGGAAGCCGTTTGACCCTTGTCGTCAACAACGTTGCAGGTCACGGTGATGGTACCCGGGGCCGCGCCGGTGGTGTCGAGGGTTGCCGTGGCGGTGTTGCCGCTGATGGAGCCGGCCGTTGCGCTATAGCTGTAGGTCAAAGGACGGTTCTGCGGGCTGACACCTTGCGAGGTAATCGTCGAGGACTGACCCGGCGTCACGGTGGCAGGATTGGCCGAGCAGGAGATGGTAGGCGGCTGGAACTGTGCGAGCGTGAAGGGAACCGTGCAGTCGGCGAACTGGCCGGGCTTGGATCCCTGCATCACGTGGCCCTTGACGGTGTAGCTGCCAGGGTTGATGCTCTTGGTGTCGACCGCAGCGACGTTGGAGGTCGAAGCAATCGGACCCGCATCGGAGGTCCAGCTATAGGTGACTGGCTTTTTGGGGTTGATGTTGGTGGCGGTTCCGGTGATCTCAAGCGGATCGCCAGGGTAGATGGTCGCGCCGCTCGCCGGCTGCGTGATGGCGCAGCTGAACTGGATGGGCGGCGGTGGGATGATGTGGCCGGCATGGAAGAGCAGACCGGTGCTCAGCTCAGCCGCGTTGAGGTTGGTACGGCCTCCGAGGGGGCCACCCGTAGGAACGCCGACGTACGGACCGTAGTCGACGTGCATGTAGCGGTAGTCGGCTTCAAACAAGCGAATGCCGAAGCGTCCGCCCGCGAAGGGCAGGTTGTAGTCCATGCCGCCGCCGGCGGTGATAGTGGTGCCCCAGGTGTAGGGCTCATGCTCGAAGGTAGCCGGGAAATCGCTGTTAGGGCCGGCAAGACGTACACCGCCCGCCAGGCCATGCGCGAAGAGGGTGAAGTTTTGCAGCGGCGCACGGAAGATGGGACCCGCGGAACCGGAGTAGGCGCCGTCGTTTTGTCCATCCGGGTTCGCAAAGCCTTCGATTTCGACGCCGAAGTACTTGTTGAAGTAGTAGGCGGCGCTGAGCACGGCGCCTTCGTCCACGGACGAGTAGCGGATGTTGGCCGGCTGGACTGCGCCGTGGGCGCCGAAGTACGAGTAGCCCAGAAACAGATCGAACCGTGAGGGATTGGGCCCGAGGTAGGCGGAACTTGCAGCGGGTGCGCTTGGAGCGCTTGGGG
>CAXTTZ010000078.1:0-12444 GCA_964247325.1 uncultured Acidobacteriaceae bacterium
TTCTCCTCGTGCTTGGGTTTGATTGCTTCCTGCTGTCTGCCCTGCTCCTCTTCTATCCTCAGGTTGCCATAGCGCAATACGTTTATGCGTTGGGATTTGTCTTGCTTACACCGGCGCTGATTGGCTGGCGCAAATTTTACGACTGGGTCGTTGGGCATACCTTCTTTCGCGAGCGCGTGTACGTGCTCGGATCAGGTACCTACGCCACCGCTGTGGTCGACTGCCTTCGCCTTCGCCGTGAGCTGGGCATGGAGGTCGTCGGCTGGCATGACGTGCAGTCAATGGATAAACCCGCACGCAAACTGCTTTGGATCGACGAACTTGACCGCATCGCCAACTCCAAACTCGCCGTGCATCGCATCATCGTTGCCGTCGAGGACGGACGCGACGAACTTCCGGTCCAAGAGCTCCTGAATCTGCGCTTTGCCGGGCTTACCGTGGAAAAGGCCAGCGATCTCAATGAGCGCCTTACCGGGAAAATTCAACTCACCGGTCTTCGGCCGAGTAATTTTCTCTACAGCGACGGCTTCCGCCTGAGTCGCTGGCAGCAGTTCATCCGGCAGATCGTCTCCATCGTCTTTGCCGGCATCGGCCTCCTGCTCTTCCTGCCGTTCTTCCCGATCGTTGTTCTTCTTATTCGTTTGACCTCAAAAGGCCCTATCTTCTTCCGCCAAACCCGTGTCGGCATGGGTGGCCGTAACTTCTACGTCTACAAGTTCCGCTCCATGTTTACCGACGCCGAAAGTACCGGCGCAAAATGGGCCACGAAGAACGACCCTCGTGTTACAAAATTCGGCATGATCATGCGGAAAACCCGCATCGATGAGATACCGCAGTTATGGAACATTCTTCGTGGCGACATGGGCTTTGTTGGCCCCCGGCCCGAGCGCCCCGAGTTCGTCCCGATGCTCTCAGAGCACCTGCCGTTCTATTATCTTCGCCATCTCATCCGTCCCGGCCTGACCGGCTGGGCGCAGGTGCGCTACGGCTATGGCGCAACGCTGGAAGAAAACCGCGAAAAACTCGAGTACGACCTGTACTACATTAAGCATATGTCGCTCGGGCTCGACCTACTCATCATGTTCGAAACCGTGAAAACCATCCTAAGACGCCGAGGCGCACAGTAGATTCCCTCTACGGTGCGCCCCCAATGCTGCAAAGATCTATCTGCTCGGAGCCGTAGGCTTAGGCAGCCGCCCCCGCCAACGCTGGTTCACTCTGCTCGACGTACCACTTCGCCGTACGCTGCAAACCTTCAAAGAAGCTTACGCGCGGCTCGTACCCTAGCTCCCGTTGGGCGCGGCCAATGTCCGCCAATGAATGCTGGATGTCACCGGGGCGGACCGGCCCATGCTCCGCTTTTGCCGTCACATTGAAGATCTCCGCCAAGGCCGCATAGAGTTCATTCAGCGTGTGGCTTTCTCCCGTACCCACATTGAAGACGCGCCCATCGGCGATCTCCTTCGGCGCGGCGCATGCCAGCAAGTTCGCCTGAACCGCGTTGTCGATATAGGTGAAGTCGCGGCTGACGCTTCCATCCCCGTTGATCGTCGGTACTTCGCCAGCCATCATCTTGTAGATGAACTGCGCAATCACCCCCGAGTACGGTGAGTCTGCCGCCTGCCGCGGCCCAAAGATGTTGAAGTACCGCAAGCAAACCCCCTCCATGCCATACACCCGGCAGAAGGCCTGCAAGTAATGCTCGCAGGTAAGCTTTTGCACGGCGTACGGCGACAAAGGCTGCGGCCGCATCTCTTCATGTTTCGCGGCCCCAGCCTGGTCTCCATACGCTGACGAGGAGGCCGCATACACGATCCGTTTCACCCCTGCATCCCGCGCGGCCACCAGCAGATTCAACGTGCCATTAATGTTCGACTCATGCGACGTGATCGGGTCCTTCACCGAGCGCGGCACAGAGGCCAGGGCCGCTTCATGAAACACATACTCCACGCCCTCGCACGCGGCACGCATCGCCGCAAGATCACATAGGTCGGCGATCTCCAGATGCACGGAGCTTGCAATCTCCTCTAAATTCTCAAGCCGGCCGGTAGATAAATTGTCGATGCCGGAAACCGTATGCCCTTGCTTTACAAGCGCTCGCGCTAGGTTCGAGCCAACAAACCCAGCCATGCCTGTGATCAGGTACTTTGCCATATCAAACCTCCGGGCGTACCGCGCGCTTAGAAACGACTCGCCTTGCCCTTTGTCTAGCTCACGCGCGGTGTATCGAAAAGACCATCCCACCTTTGTTGGATCTGTAGCTCACCGCCAAAGGTCCCTTCTGTAACACCAACCAGGAGCAGTATGCCACGTTTGGGGGAAGCATCTCGGTGCCTTGAATGCAATAATGTCAGCGATATGCCTACTGCCACGCCCCCACAAGCCTTTGTTTCCGCCGCTGAACGACGGGAGCGCCTCCAAACAAGATCTGCCAAAATCGGCGTCATTGGACTCGGCTACGTCGGCCTTCCCCTCTCGTTGCTCCTGGCCGACGCCGGCTTCCAGGTTACCGGGTTTGACATCGATACCAACAAAGTCATCGATCTAAACGCTGGCCGCTCCTACATCTTCCGCATTCCTTCCGAGGAGATTGCACAAGCGCGGTCGCAGGGATTTGCCGCTACCACTGACTTTTCCGGCCTGAGCTCGCAGGATGCCGTCCTGCTCTGTGTGCCCACACCCCTCACCGGTCATCGCGAACCGGATATGAGCTACATCGAAAACACGGCGCGCGCTATCGCACCCTGGTTGACCGACAGCCAAGTGGTCGTACTCGAAAGCACAACCTACCCGGGCACAACCGAGGATGTCCTCATTCCCCTGCTCGAAGCCGGCAATCCGCACGGCCTCAAGGCCCACACAGCGTCAAACAGCGACGAGCCGGGCTTCTTCTACGTGGCCTTCTCGCCGGAGCGCGAAGACCCCGGCAACACGCAAGTGGCGCGTCGCGACATCCCCAAAGTTGTCGGCGGTCACGACCCGGTCGCCACCGAGCTCACTGCCATCCTCTACGAGGCCATCTTCACCAGGGCCGTCCGCGTCTCCACCACGCGCGCCGCTGAGATGACCAAACTGCTCGAAAACATCTACCGTTGCGTGAACATCGCGCTGGTCAACGAGCTGAAGGTGCTCTCGCTCCGCATGGGCATCGACATATGGGAGGTCATCGACGCAGCCGCGACCAAGCCTTTCGGCTTCCACCCCTTCTACCCAGGACCGGGACTGGGCGGCCATTGCATCCCGATCGATCCCTTCTACCTCTCCTGGAAGGCCAAAGAATTTGATTTCAACACTCGATTCATCGAGCTCGCTGGCGAAGTCAACGAGGCCATGCCCGACTTTATCGTGCAGCAGGTGGCGCGCGCGCTGAACGGCCAGAAAAAACCACTGAATGGTTCGCGCATCCTGATGCTCGGGATGTCGTATAAAAAAGACATCGACGATCTCCGAGAATCTCCGTCGCTCACCATCATTGAACTCCTCCGCGAGCAGGGTGCTGAGGTGGCCTACAACGATCCCTACCACCCCAAAGTGGGCCGAGGCCGACATTACAACCTAAACATGACCTCCACCCCGCTGAACGATCTGCAGCAATACGATTGCGTGCTGATTGTGACCGACCACTCCGACTACGACTACCAAGCCATTGCCAACGAGGCAAAGCTCGTCGTGGACACACGCAACGCAACCAAGCACATCCGCGCCGACCACGTAGTTCGCTGTTAGCACCACGTTATCGCAGTCACAAAATAGAAAGGGGCAGCTTAGGCTGCCTCTTTTTATTCTCCATCGATAGGGCATCACTGCTGAGAAGTTACCTTTTGCTGGAATTCGCTCTTACGCTGTCCCAGATTGGGACAGAAAAGCACACACCTAACCCATAAGAGCGCTGGTCTACCGCCAAAGTTGGAATCTGAACCTAGTTAGGCACCCCTACACTCAAGCCAGTTCAATGATTGTCTGGAGTTCCTGATGAAGCGCTCGCTCAAACTGCTGTCTTGCCTAACGTTGACCTCTTTGTTCTCTGCCGCGACCGCAACAGCGCAGATCCGCTACTGCGTTGCCGGCAACCTAAGTCAGATGAACCCAGCAGAGAAAGCCACTTGCAGTACACAGCTGCAGACCGTGCGCCAAGCAGCCGCCGCCTTCCACGCTCCGCAAGATTGGCACTTTGTGCTCGTGTGCGGAGAAAAAGGCTGGAAGGACTACGCGGCCTATGCTACAGGGAACGAAGCCGCTCTCGATGGAGCCTACGCCGACACGAATGTCAGCAGCCATGAAACCTTTCTGCGCGCAAGCTCGTCCGGCGCCCAGGCAGACGTTGCCCTTCAGCGCACGATCGCTCACGAGGTCGCAAGCATCCTGCTAAACAGCAAAGATGAAGCAGCGATCCAGAAACAAGTTGCCCTCTGGCTGAGCATCCCACCGACTACTTCCGGGATCTAGAGCCTGTACCCGCCGCCTCAGAGCACCTGCCCGGGGCGTAGACCTCTACGCTCAAAGTACGTGCACCCGAACTGCCCTTGCACGGCGAAGGGCTGGTGTGCTCGAATTGGCCAGGGTTTGCCGTAGCGCTCAAGCCTAGCCGGCTAGCTAAGGCGCGAGCGCCTGCGCAGCATCTCCGTGACAGCGACTCCGCCCGTAGCTACCAACAGAAGACTCGCTGGCTCCGGTACAGGTCCAGGATTCGGACTGCTCAGCACCGCCACAGGCGGAACGGCGGCCAAAGGCGGCATGTCCGGCACCTCGGCCACCTCCGTCAAGGCGGGCGGCGCCAGCACCGGCGGCTGATCGGGAAACTCTAAAGGGATGATGCTCGGTGTCACTGGAACCGGCGGCAGAACGGCAGTGGTTACGGGTGTCGGAGTGTCCAAGTCCCCACAATCAATCTGAAAACGGCGAAGCGATTCGAGCGGCCCCATCCGATGCCGCATGGGATGATGGTGGGCCGGCACCGGCTTGTGCACAAGCGTCGTCAAATGGTACTTAGCGGCTCGAAGCCGGCGTGCTGCCCTGCGTTGCAAGATCCCCTGGCGGTACTCCGCAATCCAGCGGCTGCAATCGGTGGAAGCGTAGAGCACGGGTGCTAAACAGCTTACCCCTGAGATAAGAATCAGCGCGGCTGCAATCCAACGAGTCTTATTACGTCGGCGGGACCGGCCCTTGTAACGTACTTCGAGCATCTCTTCTCCAGCGGACAGAGTGCTCTCAGTGTAGTGTTCAGAACTCAAACGACTTACAACAAAAACGACGCAGTGGCTACAACTTTCGGGGGATTTCTTTTAAGCCGGAACCAACTTAGTCCCTACATATTTTGTAGCTTCCACCTTCTCGCGTTCAAAAGCTAAATGCGAGTCCGCCCCGTACGGACCGCGGCACCTGTGTCAACGACACAGTATCTCCCTCGGCGACACTGACGGTGGTGTAGCCTTGCCGTAGAAGGTTCGTTCCCTCCACAAGCAACTCCACACGACCGTGCTGGCTCACGGCCCACAACCGCTGGTGGGCTGAAACGCTCAGATACGCCCTGCGTGGCTCGCCACCTACAAAATCAACCCGCTCCAGAACCCTTGCGGGCTGCCAACGGTACTCTGCCTCAAGATATGTTCCGGTCCCTTCCACGCGCGTACGTAGCGCCGCGCTGATGGCGTTGCGCCATTCCTGTCTGGCGTTTCGCTGCAACTGCGCTACATTGGCTGCTGCCCCGGAACGCACCAACACCGTACGCACTCCATCATGCAGCGTCGCCGTGACGTTTGGCGTGAGCGCATACCCCCAGGTCACATCGAGCCGCTCTGTGGGCGAAGCGGTCGGCAGCGCCAAGCGGAAGCTGTTCGAGTTCTCATCCACTAACACCGGCAGACCCACCATCGCCGCCTCATCGAAGCGGCCGACCCCGTCCACCTCCCGAACGGACGCGCTGCTCCGCCCTACACTCAACTCGGCCACGCTGCGTTGCTTGGCGGAACTCACATGCACGGCAAGCTCCTGCTCCAGTCCGTCCGGCTGAGTGAAGTCTCCCTGCGCATTGGCCAAGAGAGTCGCCATAGGACGCTCGTCGGTTTGGTCCTTTGCGGAAGAGTCTAGCCCCCCAGGCAGTTCGCCCGCCGCAATCCGATAGCGCACCAGGGTCTGCCCATGGAGGTGTAGCGTAATCCCGGCATAGGGCAAGCTCTTGGTTTGGCTTGCCTGTTCGCTGGTACCGGAGCGACCATACCCTTGGAGCCGCGTACCCGCATCGATTACAAGCAGATCACCCAAACTGAACTCCCGTCCAGTGATTACACCCCAAGCGTAAAACCCTTCCCCTTTCGCCGTGGCCAGCTCCGGGCGCGAGGCAAAGGACAGCGTCATGTGTGCCCTGCCCCCCATCGCCTGCTGCCCATCCATGCGCACAGCGGCATCCAATGCAGGATCGCTGCCAACCTCTCCCATGCCGACGTTCGCGCGGTAAGACACTCTCCTCGTCGGCGCGCCACTGGGCTCAAAGCGCAAGGACGCATGTTTTCCACTCTCCGCAAACTCCCCTGCGTCGGCGCCTACTTCCACCCAACCATGGCTCGCTACGGCAGCGGTCCGCTCGTCTCCCATTGTCGAAGCGTCAATCTCCTCCGGTGACGATGCATCGTCCTCGTCGGAGGCCAAACGCAGCAAGGGGCGGCTCGCCGTGGAACGCAGCGTCCATTTCCAATCTTCTGTACCCTCCCCCGCTGGTCGTGGCTGCGCGGGCAGCCATACCGCGGCATGGGATACCGCATGAAGCGTCAGGTCTCTTACACTCTGCACGCCGACGCGCAAAGCGACACGCTGTTCCACGGACGGCACCAGCAACGCAGCGGTCGCTCGCAACTCATAGGTGCCTGGAAACGCCGCTGCCAGCAGATAGCGCCCGGAAGCGTCCGTCCATGCGCGCGCGATCACAGAAGCGTCCCGCCCCAAGAGCTCAAGAAACACCCCCGGTTGCGGTTTGCCTTGCGCATCACGCACAACACCCGCCAGCACCGCTTCGTTCGAGGCCGCCAAGGGACCTGCAGAGCACAGCAAAGATAGGATCGCGATTTTCGGTAGAACTCGGCTCACCGTGGCGAGGACTCCCATGCGCTCCGGCTCACACCTTGCAGTGAGCCCCCCAGCGCTTTCCTTGAACCGTAGTGGCGACCACGCTTGCACGTGGCTGCCATTGTGCTTGGATGGACCGCAGCCCCTTCTTTCTCTACCCAGGGTCTACTGCTCCAGAATGAACGGAGCGCTTTCTGTTGTGGCTTGTTTGGAGACACCATCATTGACCTTGATGACCACCTGGTAACGCCCCGGTTCGAGGCTGCCCAGCGGCATCGTCTTTTCAAGTGTTAATTGGTCCGCATTTGGATTCAACTTGGCAGCCGATTCTTGCGTGCTCAGAATCTGCTTGTTGGTCGCCAGATCCAGGATCTGGTACTCAATCGTGGCGTCGTTCCGCTTGTTGTCTCCGATACCGAGGTTGTACACCTGCATCCAGAAGTTCAGGTTCTGCTGCCGGTGAAAGATCACCGGCGTCGACACGGTCTGTGAAACACGCGGCCGAATCTTTGTGTTGCCGATTACGAAGTTCCCTGTGCCTACATCCTTAGACGGCACGCGCTCCATCTGGTCAGCAAGAATCAGCGACGAGTGCCCAAGCCGGTCATCGTCGAACTTTGGCACATCCACGCTACGCCGCCAGGTGCCCAGGTGGTCGGGCTTGTTCACATCCTTAATCGCAATCTCGAGCTTATAGCGCCCCGGCGCCAGCGGCAGCGCCTTCCAATACACCGAGCTGATAGTTTTGCTGCGATCAAGCAGATCGGTCGGCGTTTCAACCTTCACGGTGTCCTCAAATGTCTGCACCGTGCGGTGATTGATGTTACTGACCCGTCCAACAACATTGACCAGCCCCAAGGAATCCCCATCCTTGCTCTTGTACGTGATGTCGCTGTTCCGAATTTGCAGGGTCACCGGAACCAGCACCGTGTCATTGGTCAACTTGACGTAGTCTGTCCGCACATCGAATAAGAAAGGCGGCCCGTTCAGAATCTTTCCGGAGCTGAGGAACTGGTCAAGATCCGCATCCGCAAACTTTACCGGGGGCGGCGCCATCAGCTTGGCATAGGTGCTTAGCCGGTCAAATTGCTTGCTCTGGTTCTGCGAGGTCATCGGGCCGGTGCCCAACTGCTCCAGGCCGCCGTTAAACCGATCCGCCTGCTTGGACATCCCCATGCTCTCGTACAGCGTTTGCCCAGCGCCCGGCGTGTGCTTCAGCGCGTCTTTTTCCGAGCGATCGATCGTGGCGTGGTAGTCGCCGCACATACACGAATCCACAAACTCGATGTCGATGTTGTCGCCCACCCCGGCCAGGTACCGATAGTGCCACGTCTCAAAAGGAAAGGTCGACGTGCTGCCACCGCCCTCTTCCATGGGCCGCTCATAGTTTCCGCCCGAGGGGTGCGAATCGATGCTGTCGGGCTTGCCAAAGGCAATGTAGATGTGGCCTCGATCGGTCAACCAACCCGGCTTACCCGCTGCAAAATGCTCATTGGCATAGGCAATGCGGGCGTAGTGTTCGTCGCGAAACTCGTTTTCCGGGCTGTCCGGGCTGGGGTTGCGCCGCTGCCAAAAGCTCTCAATGAAGCTCTGCCGCTCTTCTTCGTTTGACAGATTTTTGAACGCACGCGCTTCCTCATCCGTGATAATCCAGCGGACGTCCTCGTTCAGCCACTTCTTGTCTTCCGGCGAAAGCTCGTTGCGGATCGCCTTGCGCCGCTGCGCCTCCTCGTGGTCGCTCAACCGGCGCTTAAGGGGGTCCGGCCGCTCCTCCACAGGCGCGGTCTTGGTCACTTGGCCGTTGTCCGGCGCCGGTGTCTGCGCCTGCAGACGGGCGAACGGGGCAAAACATAACGGCAACGCGACGAGCAGACTTAAACGGCTACGCAGAAACACAGGGGACCTCGATGCGCCCCCAGTGTACGGCCTTTTTTCCTCTTCGCACAAGCACCAACCGTAACCAGTTGCTGCGGAAGCTATTTCTGGTTGCCTACCTCGCTGCTGAAGTTTGCATTTCCAACAAAACGTTCACAGTTCTTTCTCGCGAGGCGCTACCATAAACGTAGATTTGAACCGGTGAGATGCACCCATGAAGATGAAACGAATCCTGTGGATCACTCTAGCTGTGCTTGTCGTCGCCGCCGTCGTGGCAGGCACCATTCTGCACAGCCGAGGCAGCGTCACGCCTGTCACAAGCGCCAAGGTCAGCTACGAAGACCTCACCGCCACTGTCAGCGGCACAGGCCAGATCAAGCCCAAAACCTACGTCAACGTCGGCGCGGAGACCATCGGCCGGATCACCCATCTCCTCGTCAAGGAGGGCGACCATGTGAAACGAGGGGCTGTGCTGGCCACCGTAGAAAATGTGCAGCCCCAGGCCGCGGTCGCAGCGCAACAGGCCACCATCGCCTCCAGCCGCACGGACGTGAACTCCTTCACCGCCGCCGAAAAGACCGCTGTTGCCAACGTCGATCAGGCGAAGGCCGACCTCGAACAGAAACAGCTCGACTACGGTCGAGCCGAGAAGCTCTACGACGGCAAGCTGATCGCCAAACAAGATTTCGATAGCAAAAAAGCGGCTTACGACATGTCCGTCGCTACGCTGACCCAGCGCCAGGCGGCACTCGCGCAAGCTCAGGCGCAAACGGCTTCCTCCCGCGCCAAAGTCAATCAGGCCGTCGCCATGCAGCGCTCCAACAACAATGTCCTCGACAGGACATTCAGCCGTGCACCCTTCGACGCCCTCGTCACCAACGTGCCCGTCCGCGAAGGTGAAACCGTCGTTGTCGGCATTCAGAACGCAGAAGGTTCCACCCTGATGACCCTCGCCGATATGAGCGTCATCACCGCCGAGGTCAAGGTCGACGAGACCGACATCGTCAACGTCGCGCTCGGCCAGCCAGCCGACATCACCGTCGACGCCTTTCCCGGCAAAGTCTATAAAGGCCGCGTCACCGAGGTCGGCGACCAAGCCCTGCTGCGCACCACCGGCCTGGCCACCTCGCAGTCGGTCACCGGCACCGAAGAAGCCAAAGATTTCAAGGTCGTCGTCACGCTCGACGGCCCCGCCCCAGAGCTCCGCCCGGGCCTTTCCACCTCCGCCAAAATCATGACCGCGCACAAACCGCATGTGCTTTCCATTCCCATCCAGGCGCTGCTGCAGCGCGACCCCATCACCGAAGCCAGCCTCTACCGCAACAAGGGCGTCAGCTACGACAATGCCGTCTCTGCCGCCTCGCAGCAGCAGATGACCCAAGGCGTCTACGTTCTGGTGCGCGACGGTGGCCACCTACGCGCCCGTTTCACGCCCGTAGCCACCGGCATCTCTGGCACTACCGAGATCGAAGTGCTGAGCGGGCTTCACGACGGCGAAGAGATTGCCACCGGTCGCTTCAAAGTTCTTCGCACCCTCAAGAGCGGCGTCGCCGTCAAATATGACGATTCCACAGCTCCCGCCGCCTCCGATACTTCTAGCTGATCGCCACCTTCAGCCCACCAGACTCGACCCGCACCTTTTCGCTCCGGAGATCTCATGGCTACCGTCACCGCTCCCCTCGCGGACACCGCTTCCCAACGCCTCGGCGCGAACCCGGACGGCCCGCGCCCGGGCGATGTGATCGTAACCAACAATCTTTGGAAGACCTATGAAATGGGCGATCAGCAAGTCCATGCCCTGCGCGGCGTCGATCTCCGCATCCGTCACAACGAGTACGTCGCCATCATGGGCCCGTCCGGCTCCGGTAAATCGACGCTGATGAACCTTATCGGCTGCCTGGATTCCCCCACCGTCGGCCAATACTGGCTTAATGGCCACGATGTTTCTCAGCTCAACGATGACGAACTCGCCCGCATCCGCAACAAAGAGATCGGCTTCGTCTTTCAAACTTTCAACCTCCTCGCCCGCGCCACGGCCCTGCACAACGTCGAGCTCCCGCTCATCTACAACGGCACCCCCGCCGCCGCCCGGCTCGAGCGCGCCAAATCGGTGCTCGAATCCGTCAATCTCGGCACGCGCATGCACCACAAGCCCAACGAACTCTCCGGCGGTCAGCGCCAACGTGTCGCCATCGCCCGGGCTCTAGTTAACAAACCGAGCATCATTCTCGCCGACGAGCCCTCCGGCAACCTCGATTCCAAAACCTCTGTCGAGATCATGGCCCTCTTTGACGACCTCCAGGCCCAGGGCAACACCATCGTCCTCGTTACCCATGAGCCCGATATCGCCGACTTCGCCCATCGCGTCATCTCCATCCGCGACGGCGCGGTCGAAAGCGACGGCCCCAGTCGACGCTTCCGCGAGGCGCGTCCCTGACCCAAAAGCGTTCCTTTCTGACCCGATACGCGACACTGCAAGGCACTTCTCTACAACAAAGGTGCACTTCTCTTTGCCAGCAGAGCATCTAAACTTGCAGTATGGTGCGGTGCGTGCAGCGAACGCTTCTTTTGTTTCTTCTCTTTCTCTGCGCCTATTCGTTCGCCTGGGCTGACGGACGCTTCGACCTTGTCGGCCCCAAAATCGATGTGCGCGTCACCCGCGGCACCGAAACGCTACCGATCGCTTCGGTCCCCAATCTGCAGCCGGGCGACAAACTGTGGCTGCACCCCGACCTGCCCGCCTCGCAGTCGGTCAAATACCTCCTTATCTGCGCCTTTCTCCGCGGCACCACCAATCCGCCGCCCGAAAGCTGGTTCTTCCGCGTTGAAACCTGGAACAAAAAGGTGCGCGAGGAGGGCGTCTTCGTCACCGTCCCCGACGAAGCGCAGCAGGCGGTGATGTTTCTCGCGCCCGAAACCGGTGGCGATTTTTCCACTCTTAAATCTGCCGTTCGCGGTCGCCCCGGCGTCTTTGTTCGTGCCTCCCAGGATCTCAACGAGGCCGGTTTCGAGCAGGCCCGCATCGAGCGCTACCTCGCCGACATCCGCCGCGTGCCACCCTCCGACTCCAACGAGCTACAAAAGCACTCCGATCTTCTCGCTCGCACCCTCGCGCTTAAGCCCAACGGCGACTGCTTCAAGCGCTCCGTTGATCTCCAGTTCACCTGCCTCACGCAGACCGGCTCCCAAATGCTGCTCGATGACGGCCACGGCCAAACCCTGGCCACAGCCCTCGCGAACGGGCCCAATGCCGACTTGATCACGCAAACCAGCTACACCTCCCTCGGCGGGGCTGGCACCTACTCGGCTTACGTGGGCACCGTCATCGACCTCCTGCGCGTCATGTCCAATCTCCACACTGCGCAGTACCAATACATTCCCGCCATCTCATTTCCGCAGGGCGAGGCCCTCAATCTGCGCCTCAACACGCCGCCCTCGTTCCACAACCCCAAATCTGTTCTCGTCATCGGCCTTCCCAGCGTTCAGCCCGTCGCCAAGCCGCCCCTCCGC
>CAXTTZ010000079.1:0-12379 GCA_964247325.1 uncultured Acidobacteriaceae bacterium
CCGCCGGCCCAGCACGCGGCGGGCCCGCAAGCGCCTTGCCAAAAGCCTGGGCGCTCCAAGTACCAACCGGGGCCGCCCACCAGCGCCTCTCGCCCGACGATCGCCGACTCAAAGACGACCGCACCGGTCTCTGTGAGGCGAAACGCCTCGGTCGCCCACGCCGAGTTGTCGAATTGGAGCCGGTCGGTGTTGGCGCGCAAATCGATCTCGACGAGCCGCTGCTCGGGCACGCCCAGCGTGGCTTCCACGGTAAGGAGAGCGCGATCCACCAGCCTGACGCCGCTGCAAAACGCCTTGCGGCCACTCACGGTATAGCCGCCGTTGGACGGGTTCAAGCGCAGGGGCTCACCCGGCACCTCCGAAGCCCACACCGCGTATAGGGCCCCCGGCGCCGCGCTGCGGCCGGCCTCGGCCAAAATGGCCATAGCATCCCAGTGCGCTTCCGCAAGCTTGGCGAGGCTGAGGTCTTCACGGCCGACCTCCATCAGCCGCCGGTGCCGCACGGCCGTGGCGCCATGACCCGGCAGCGGCAATGCTTCTGCGGCCAGCGTGCGCAAACGTCCGATCAGCTCGGGCGCGGTCATGCGGGAGGGATCCTGGAGCTGTGGTTGTGTGCTGCCAGCGCTTCGGCGAACCCTTGCGGCGCGCGCCCAACGCGGCGGCCGCTGGTTCGTACCGTCAAGGTCGCGTCAGACATCTGGGCGTGGCCGCCCAGCCGCAACCGTCGCCAAAGATCGTGATCTTCGGCCGTGAGCAAAGGGGCCCAGCCGCCCGCGCGCAGGTAGGCATCCGCACGCACGCCGAGATTGGCGCCATGCACGTGAGGGTGCGTGCCGTCGCCATGCAACCGGTAGCTACGTCGGAGGCGCTCGCGCACCTCGACCCCGTGCTCGGCAAAGCTATCGACCTCTACGATACCGGCAACCGCCACAACCCCACGGAGCGCCAGCATGAGCTGATGCCTGAGCCACGACGGCGGTACTTCGCAATCGGCATCCGTGTTGGCCAACCAGCAGCACTCTGGCGACCCATGGTAGCGCTGCAGCGCACCGTGCGCGGCGAGCGCCCGCGCTGTGCCGACCACGCCGGCCTGGGCGGCCAACACGACGCCCGCGTGGCCCAGCGCGGCTTGTGCGATCTTCTGCGTGCGGTCGCGGCAGGAGTCGGCGACCACCACCACATCGCTGGTGACGCCCTCGGGCAAGCAGCCCCGTGCAGCTTCGACGGAGCGCAAGCAGCGCCCCAGCAAGGCTTCTTCATCCCGTGCGGGGATAAGCACCGCGACGTGCCAGCCCGCAAGCGCGCCCACAGCCAATGGCAAGCTCACAGGCGGCTCCAACGCTCGAGCCGAAAGCCAGGGTGCCGCTCGGCTTGCTCCAGGCGCAGCCCGTCAAGCGCGAGCAGGATCTCGTGCACGGTGTCGCCGCTCATGCGATGGTCGTCAGAGTGTCCCAGCCAATGCACGGCAAGCAGGGTCGCACCAGGTGGGAGGGAGTCGACCACCGCCGCCGAAAGCGCGCGCCAAATGTCCGGCTCGAAGTAGTACCCAATTTCGCTGAGCACAACGAGGTCAAATCCGCTCAGCGGCAACCGCGCTGCAAGGTCGTCACACGTGATCTGCACCTGCGGCAGGGCCGCGCAGCGGCGGCGGGCCGCTGCCACGGCGGAGGGGGCAAAGTCGATGGCTTCCACGGCATCGCAAAGGCGCGCGAGCTGTTCCGTGAGTACGCCCACCGAGCAGCCGGGTTCGAAAGCCCTGCGGTAGCGCCGGTGCGCCAGCGCCGCGAGAGTGGCATGGTAGCGCCCCTGTTCATAAGGGCTCGCTGCAAAACTCCAAGGGTCTGCGCTTTGGCTATATTTTGTCTCGAAGAAGGCAGCGCTGGAAGGATCGACGTTCATGGTCCAAGCGCTCAGATGCCGGAGGTCTGGGCCAGACACGGCATATCGGTAGAGAAATTTTCTGACCCAGCCTACATTTTTGATGAAGTCGCCTAGCTGGATACAGTTGGTGACGAGACCGCACCGTGGGCACGGAAAAGAGGTCCGCCTAACCCCGTGACTTGCGTGTAGCCGTTCTTTCCGGCTCTGGGGCAAACGGCGCGAAAGCTTGGTCGCTGGGCAACTCCGTTTTCGATGTGTACCCTGGCGAGGATGATCTCTGCCACCCCATCTCGTGTGCAGCGGAAAGATACAGCTATGGGCTTTGCGTTACGGTCGCGTTTGGCGGCGATGATGTTTCTCCAATACTTCATCTGGGGCGCATGGTATGTGACGCTGGGCACCTGGCTCGCGCGGGGCCTGCACTTTTCCGGTGCGCAGATCGGCCTCGCCGCCGGTACCACGGCGGTGGGCGCCATGGTGGCGCCGTTCTTTGTGGGCCTGCTTGCCGATCGGTTCTTCGACACGCGCATGGTGTTGGCCGCCCTGCACGGCCTGGGCGCGGTGCTGCTGTGGTTCGCATCGCGCCAGGCAGCCTTTGGGGCGCTTTACCCTCTGCTGCTGCTGTACTGCTTGGCGTTTATGCCCACCTTGGCGCTGACCAATTCGCTGGCCTTCCGGCAGATGCGCGACCCGCAGCAGGAGTTCGGCCCGATCCGTGTGCTGGGTACGGCGGGCTGGATCGTGGCCGGCCTGCTGGTGGGTACGCTGGGCCTGGAAAGTACAGCCCACACGGTCGAGATCGCCGCAGCGGCCTCGCTGGCCATGGCACTGTATTGCACTACCCTGCCGCGCACCCCACCGCTGCAGCGGGAACAAACCGCAGGCCGGAGCCGCATCTTTCCGCGCGAAGCTTTGGCCATTCTGCAGGAGCGCCCGGTCGCCATCTTCGCCTTTGCCTCGTTCGCTATCTGCATCCCGCTGCAGTTTTACTACGCCTTCACCAATCTGTTCTTGAACGAAGCGGGCGTGCACAATGCAGCGGGCAAGATGACCGGCGGCCAGCTCTCCGAGCTCGGCTGCATGCTGCTCATTCCGTGGTTTTTTCGCAGGCTCGGCGTTAAGGGTATGCTCACGGCGGGCATGCTGGCGTGGGTCGTGCGCTACCTGTTCTTCGCCTACGGCAACGCGGGCAGCCGCATGGGGATGTTGTGGCTTGGCATTGTGCTGCATGGCATCTGCTATGACTTTTTCTTTGTTACCGGCCAAATTTATATCGACCGCAAAGCCGCCCCGGGGCTGCGCGCGGCCGCGCAGGGGCTGATCACCTTTCTCACTTACGGCATCGGCATGTTTGTGGGCTCGTGGGTGTCGGGTGCCGTGGTGCAACACTACACGGTAGCGCCCAGCATGACAGGGACCTCCGGTCACGGTTGGCAGTCGATTTGGCTGATTGCGGCGGCGGCTTCGGGAACGGCGCTGGTACTCTTTTTGCTGCTGTTTCGCGACCGGGAAGATCGCCGCCGCGATCCGGTCGACGCCACGCTGGCAGAGAGCGAAGCCCTTGTGCTCGATGCGCCGCTGTAAGCGGGCTTGGAGCGTCAAACAGGTGCCCAGGTAGTCATAGAACGGCAACAGGTGAGCCTACCTCTGATCGTAAGGAGTCTCCATGCAGCTCGGCCTTTTCACTCCGGTGTTCAACGCGCTCGGCTTCGATGCGCTGCTGCGGGAGCTCGCGCGCTTCCCTGCCCTGACGCAGTTGGAGCTGGGTACGGGCGGTTGGCCTGGCGCGGCGCACCTGCTCGACACTACGCTCGACAGCCTGCTGGCGAGCCCGAGCCAGCGGCGCGAGCTCGGGCAGCGGCTCGGCGATGCGGGGCTTAGCCTCAGCGCGCTTTCGTGCCACAGCAACCCGCTGCATCCGCAGGCCGAGGTGGCCGAAGCCGCCGACATGCTGTTTCGCAAAACCGTGCAGCTGGCCGAGCAGCTCGCGGTGCCGACGGTGGTGACCTTTTCGGGCTGCCCGGGCGGCGGCCCCGGCGACCGGACGCCGAACTGGATCACGGCCGCTTGGCCGCCCGAATACCAGGAAGCGCTGGCATGGCAATGGAGCGAGCGCGTGATTCCCTACTGGCGGCGCGCCCACGGGCTTCTTCAGGCTGCCGGCGTGCGCGTGGCCTTGGAGGCGCACCCGGGGTTTTGCGTGTACAACCCCGAAACGCTGCTGCGGCTGCGCGCCGAAGCCGGCGAGGCCATCGGCATCAACCTGGACCCGAGCCACTTCTGGTGGCAAGGCATCGACATCCCCTCTGCCACCGCTGTGCTGGGCGAGGCGATCTTTCATTTTCATGCCAAGGATGTGGCGATTGCGCCGGCGAATCGCAACCGCAACGGCGTGCTAGACACGAAAAGTTTTCGCGACGCCGCCCAGCGCTCGTGGCTGTTTCGCAGCGTCGGCTGGGGCCATGATGAGCTCGAATGGAAGCGCATTGTGTCCGCGCTGCGGCTGGCAGGCTACGACGGCGTGCTTAGCATCGAGCACGAGGACGCGCTCCTGTCAACGCAGGAAGGGCTTTCCTCGGCGGTGGACATGCTGTCGCGCGTGCTCGTGCGCGAGCCGCCGATGGAGGCATGGTGGGCCTAATACCTGTTATGACCTTTGGCAGGCTTTCGTGACTTTAGCGGCCACCACAGGCTCCACGATGTGGCCGTGCGTCCGCGCGGGCGTGTATGGTGGGTTTTGCAACGAACCTCGCAACAGATAGGAAACCTGGATGGCTTTGGACCTTGGCACGACACGGCGGCAGTTTCTTCAGCGGGGCACGGCAGCGGCGGCCGCCGGCATGGTGGCACTGCGCGGGTCGCGCGCGTGGGCGTACCCGCTCGGTTTGCCGCTGGGTTTGCAACTGTATTCCGTTCGCGAGATGCTGGCCAAGGATCCCGAAGGCACGCTGCAGCAGGTGGCCGCCGCGGGCTACCGCGAGGTGGAGTCGGCCGGCTACTTCGGCTACTCGCCCGAGCAGGTAAAGGCGGCGATGACCGCGGCGGGGCTGCGCTGCGTCAGCGCGCACCATTCGTCCAACGATCTCCACAAGTCTTTCGACGAAATTGTCGCCTTTGAAAAGGCGCTCGGGGTCGAGTATCTGATCTGTTCGTTTCCAGGGATCAAGGACCCGTCGCGGCTTGGCGACAAGTCCAACCACGGCGCGGCCAATGCCTTTACGATCGAGGACTTTCGCTGGAACGCGGACAACTTCAACCAGTGGGGTCGCCGGGCCAAAGCGGCGGGGCTACAGTTCGGCTATCACAACCACACGATGGAGTTTCGCGCGCAGGACGGCGTGGTGCCGCTCGACGAGATGATGCGGCTGACCGACCCGGAGCTGGTCACCTTTGAGATGGACTGCGGTTGGGTCATCGTGGGCGGCGGCGATCCGGTGTCCTACCTGCGCCGCTACCCGACGCGGATCTCGATGCTGCACGTGAAGGACTTCAAAGCAGCAAGCGGACCGAGAAGTGTCACGAACCCGCCACCCGCCGCCGAGCTCGGCCGCGGCACGGTAGACTACCGACCTATTTTCGAAGCCGCCAAGGGCGCGCACATACGCCATTACTTTGTGGAGCAAGAAGGCTTTGACATGCCGCCTTTCGAGGCCCTACGCGTCGATGCGCAGTACATGGCTTCGCTGCGAAGCTAGCAATTAAGCAAAGAGTTAGCAACCCTTTCACAAATATAGAAACGTTCTATGTCGCTGGTTCTATGCTCCCAGGTTTAAGCCGGATGTAAGCGATCAGGTTGGCCCATCGCAGTTTCATCCGCCAGCGGAAATCTAATCGCGAGATAGAGTAGGCCAAGCAACACAAGTGCCTTGACCTGTCCATTCAAGGCATACGTTTTTCCGCGCACGAAAACAAGCGGACCGAAGAGCAAAGCAAAGGCGATAAAGAAGGCAGAGGCCCCGGGCAGACTCCGACCAACTTGGAAAGAGCGAACAACCGCAAAACACAGCAATGCAAAAGGAATGTAAAGGGCTTGTAGAGTGTAGTCGAATGAGGTAGCCGGCAGAAACACCATGAGGGTGCAAAGCGCAAGCAGCTGATTCCATTGGGGAGCCTTCCACAGTTTAGCGAAGAAGAACCAAGTTGCGAGAAGCCCCGCTACAAGTGTGTACGCTGGAACTGCACGAAGGATAAATTGTGGATGATTGCGCAAAGGATATTTGAGCAAGGCCCACGCGGAATGATCATAACCGTTTGCACTTGCGATATAGGCGGATGAATACACTTTCACGAAGATGTGAATGCCTTGAGCTATAAAGCGACCAGACCGTTTGAGATTATGGTCAAGAAAATACAGACCTGCGAAAGTGGTGATTCCTGCACTTACAAAAGCCTCCCCGATTTCGAGATAACGGCGCTTGGCCAGGAAGAGGCCGAGGAAGAGAATGGGATATATCTTAAATGCGGCCACAAATCCTAAGGCTACCGCGGCAAGGTGCCAACGGCCGCGGACATAAAAGCCGAGCGCAAGGGCCAAAATGAGCCACAAGATACTTTCGATGTTTCCACGCTGGAACGAGAAGTAGATTGGCCAGGAGAGAGCTAAAACACTTAGTGCAAAGGTGATGGCATTCTTACGGGTCAGCCCTGCGCGTTTTAGTCCATTGCTAAAAACGGCTGCAGCAACAACAAGCAAGGTGACACCCAGACCAAGGTAGACATAGGGAAGTGTATGAAGATCTGAAAACCGGTAAATGAAATCATAGAGAAACGCACAAGGGGCAGGGTACGTCCATGGCTGTCTACCCGTGTCGGGGTAAAACGCTAGGGTATGTAACTGCCCGAACCGTGACCAAAAACAAGTGATGTCGGCAAGAGGCAGCATCATAAACAGCGCACTGAAAGCCGATTTTGCTCCTTGTAGCGGCCAACGAACCAGGGCATCCAAAAGGCTAAGCGCAAGGGTTGCACCAGTAATTCTGATAAATAAAACAAATTCGATAGGAAATGAGCTTCGGGAATGCAGACCTTCTTGCAAAAAGTTAGCTTCCGTTGTCGGAGCTGACATGGATTTTGACTCCTGAGGCGGTAAGAAAAGATGACTGCCCAGCATAAAGCGTAGTTACCGCAACTGCGCTTCCCAGTCGAGCGAGTCTTCGATGCCCTGCGCTTTGGACATCTCGGGCGTCCAGCGCAGGAGGCGTTCGGCTTTGGAGTTATCGGCGACGAAATATTTTTGATCGCTTTGGCGCCAGGGCAGATGCGTGTACGCTAGTTCTACGCTCAGGCGCTGCTCCAGATGTTGCAGCAGTTCCAGCAGGGACATGCTGTTTTCTACACCGCCGCCGATATTAAATGCCTCGCCGCGCGCCTCTGTGATGTGCTCGTAGGCGGCCAGGTATGCCGCGACCGCGTCGGAAACATGGAGGAGATCGCGCACCTGCTTGCCGTCGCCGGAAACGGTGAACGGCGGGCGGGCAGGATCTTTTTTGAACTCCAGCGCTTGCCGGCAAAACCAGCCCACCCAGCCCTGGTCAAAGGTGGCGAACTGCCGCCCGCCGTAGATAGTCGAGTGGCGAAACACAACGGTGTGCAGCCCAAAGCCGCGCGCGTAGTCGAGCATGTACTGGTCCGCCGCACCCTTAGAGCAGCCATACGGCGTGTGGAACTCGATCGCCGTGTGCTCATCGACGCCGCATAGCGCGGGGTTGCGCGGCTGGTAGCGCGTTGGCGCTTCGACGAGGTCGAGGTGCTCGAGATTGCCGTACACCTTGTTCGACGACGCGTACACCACCGCGCACTGCGGCGCGTGGGCGCGCACGGCTTCGAGCGTATTGATAGAGCCGAGTACGTTGATTTCGAAGTCGCGGCGCGGGCTTTGCATGGAGGTCGTCATGGCGACCTGCCCGGCGAGATGAAAAATCACCTCCGGCTGTACGCCTCTCACCAACTGCTCCACATCGCAGGCATTGCGGATGTCGCCGTGGATGAAGTGCTCAAGGCCGAGCGAACGCAGCCAAGCGAGATTCTCTGACGCGCCGTGCCGTGCGAGCGAATCGAAGACCGTGACCCGTTCGCCCTTTTGCAGCAGAGTCGCGGCCAAATTGGAGCCTACGAAGCCGGCGCCGCCGGTGATGATGGCGTTCATGGCTGCGTCCTTTCCTGAGCTTGCGGCTCCGGCCGTTGCGGAACTTCCCGCTCGGAACGCGCAAAGGAGCGCAGCCGCTTCAGCGTGGTGAGATAGCCGAAGGCAAACTGCACGAGCTTGCGCTTAGACTCACCGGCCTTGCGCCGCGCAAAGGTGACAGGCACCTCGCCGATGCGCGCGGGTGGCTGGCGCAGGGTGGCTTTTATAAGAATCTCTTCCAAAATGTCGAAGTCGTTCGATTGCAAGCGCAGCGGCGTCAGCACCTCGCGGCGGTACAGCCGAAAGCTGTTGGTGACGTCTTTGGCGCGGATGCGGAAGGCGACCCGGAACGTGAGATTGACGAGGTAGCTCATCCAGATCAGCACGATCGGATTGTCGGTGTGGCCGCCCGGCGCATAGCGTGAGCCGATCACGATGTCATAGGCCGAGCGCGCCTGCCACATGGAAGCGAAGTACTCCGGGCTGTGCGAGCCGTCGCCGTCGAGGTTGAGCACAAAACGGCCGCGTGCCTCCGCGATGATCGTCCGCACGGCATCGCCATAGGAGTTGCCGCCACGTCGCGCGACATGGCGTACCCCATGGGCCGCGCAGATCGCGGGCGTGTCATCCAAGGGCTGCTCGGTATCGACGACCAGGATCTCAAAGGCGGGCGTCAGTGCCGGCGCGGCCTGCCTTAGCAGCGGCAGCATCCAGGCAAGGTTTTCGGCTTCGCGGTACGCCGCGATCGTGATCGAAAGCTCGATGCCGGAGGATTCCGAAGACGTGAGGGAGGGCGGGGCCGTGGTGCTGTCGATCATCGAAACTGGGCCGGCTCCGTAACGGGAAGATCGGGAAAATTCGCTCTGGCTAGCTGCCACACAGCATACGCGAGATTGGTGCGGGGCCGCCACCCGAGGGCTTCGGTGCGGGAGATGTCAGCGACCAGGTGCGTAGGCTCCAAGGGATGAAACGACCGTGCGCCGAGCTCGATTTTGACGTCCAGCTCTAATTGGCGGACCACCGCGTGCACGATACGGCCGAGCGTGATGGCCAAGCCGCTGCCCACATTGAAGATGTCACGGCTAGGCTGTTCGCCCTCTTCGAGCAGCAGGGTGATGGCTTCGACGACATCCTGCACGGCACAAAAGTCGCGCATCTGCGTGCCCGGCGACATCGGAAAGGGCCGGCGCTCCAGCGCGCAGCGGAGTAGCGAGGGGAAGAGCCGATCGCCGCCGTCGTGCAGCCCGGTAAAGGAGAACGGCCGCACAATGGTGAGGTGCCGCCCGAGCCGTTCGGCGCCGGCGCGCAGTAGACAATCGGCCGCTGCTTTGCTGGCGCCATAAGGGTGTAGCGTGTCAACGGGGTCGCCTTCGCGACAGGGCCGGTCTTGCGAGCCATATACCAGCCCCGTGCTGATATTGATGAAGTGGCAGGTAGGAAGCTCGCAAGAGGCCCGAAACAGGTGCAGCGTGCCGGATACGTTCAGGTCGACAAAGTCGAAGTAGTCGATCTTGGCTGGGCGCACCCCGGTCGCCGCGCAGTGGATGATGGCGTTGGGCTGGAAGCGGCGCACCGCTTCGGTCAGCCGCTCGGTGTCGCCCAGGTCGACGCGCTCGAGCTGGACGTTGGGCAGGTCGGCGAAGAGCGCCGGATTGGGTGCGCGCATTAGCACGCACAGCCGGCTGCCCGGGTACTTGTTGCCCAGGTGCCGCACCACGTTGTAGCCCAACGTACCGGAAGCCCCGGTGATCAGAACGCGTTGGAGATGGGCCCGCAACATCGGTCGGAGGGATCGCCCAAAGGCGAAGGCGCTCAGCCGTTTGTACCACAGCGTGCTGAGCTGGAGCCGATGCCGGCTGGGAGGCTGCCTACAACGAAGGTTGTAGCCGGTCTCGCGTTGATTAGGCCAGATGTCCCAGCGCAAGCCCGATCACATAGGTCACCACGCCGTTGAGCGCGCCGACCCAGGTCATCTCCAGCCCGCTCGACCACCAGGACCGGATGGTGATGAACGACTTCGCCGCACCCACCGCGAAGTGGGCCACCAGCGACACGATCGCGGCGATGATGACCGCGCGATAGCCCGAGCAGAAAAAGAACGGAATGATGGGAATAAATGCACCCACCGCGGTCGAAAGCGCGCCCGAGATGGCCGAGGTCCAGGGCTTGCTCAGCCCAGCCTCGCTGGTGCTGAGGCGTTCGCGGGCGATGGCCTCGGCGAGCCGGTGCTCGTCGGTCGCCAGGTGCTCGACAACGCGGTCGGCGTCTTCGCGCGGCAGCCCGCGGGCCTGATAGGTCAGCGAGAGCAGCTCGCGCGCTTCCACCGGGTTCAGCTTTACGGCCGTTTCTTCGCGCGCAAACTCGGCCTCATAGATTTCGCGCTCGCTTTTGGCCGCCAAGTAGGCCCCGGAGCCCATGGAAAGGGCGCTGGCGACCATGCCGGCGATGCCCGCAATAAGTACAAACCGGCTATTGCCCAGCGTGGCGCCGGAGACGCCCGAAACGATGCCAAAGATCGATCCTAGGCCGTCATTAACGCCGTAAATGGCGTCGCCGATCCAGCTGCCCGCCTGCACGCGGCCCTCTTCCCGCCGCGCGAGCAGCGTTTCCAGCGCCGCTTGCGCCTGCGCGATGCCCTGCTCCGGGTCCAGGGTATCGGTGCCGGCCAGCCGCTGCAGCGTTTTGTAGTGCTGCTGCTCGTCCTCGATCACCTCCTGCAGCACCGCGAGGCTGCCCTCGTCGCCGAGCTCCTTCAGCTGCCGCCCATAGGTGGCAATGTCGCGGCTTTCCTCCAGCTCCAGCGAGCGAAAGGCCGACTCCGGCGCATCGGCCGCGAGGTGCTCGACCTGCTCGCGAAGATCGGACGCCGGGTGAAACGCGGGTACCTCGCCCCCCAGCGCATGAAGACGGTCGGCCCAAAGATCCGCGTGATGTTTTTCGGCGGCAGCTAGCTCCCGCAAAGCACGGCGGCGAGCGGGATCGGTTTGCCGCTCCGCCAGGTGCCCATAGGTATACGCACCGGACATTTCGGTCGTCCAGTTGCTCTGCAGAGTTTCTACCAGTTGCTGTCGCTTGGTATCGTGCAAAAGTTCAGTTGGCGGCATACGACGTGGGATGCGCTCTGCTGCCGCGGCGAAATTGCCAGCGGCGAGCGACCCATACCACGGCTTGGTAAGGGATTCACCCCGTCTGTGCGGGACAGTAAACTTGGCCACCTACTGCAAAACTCTAGGGCCGCCCTGTAGTCTTTCGCCAGGGGAGGCCGTCTTACAGGGGCGGAAACTTCGTTCGCCTCGCCTTCATGCAGACCTCCCAAACAGCGATCTCGCTCAAGCCACCAACCCGGCAAGATGCCCACAGAATCCCGCCTCGCTCTTTGACAGAGCTCCCGGAGGACGGACGTATCGAGCGGCCGCGCTTAGACCTGAGTGTGTTTGTATGCGGTTTGGTGACACTGTTTGCCGCCATTGTGCCTTTCGTCCGCAGCGGCTTTCGAGCGGAGATCGGCTATAACGAGGGCTGGAACGTTTACAACGCCGCAACGCTCGCCGCCGGCCACCCACTCTACCCGGCCGGCTTCGGCTGGACGGTCGTGAACTACCCGCTGCTGTCCTTTGCCGTAATTGCGAAGTTGAGCAAGCTGACGCATAGCTTTCTCTATGCCGGCCGCGCGCTGTCGCTCACAAGCCTGCTCGGCTGCTCGGTCCTGGTTGCCGCCGTTGTGCGCAGCTTTGGCGTCTCAAAACGCGCTGCGGCGCTGGCCAGCCTTTTCTGCCTCGCGGTCTTTTGCGCCAACGCCGAAAGCTACGTCGGGCAGGACGATCCGCAGATGTTCGCCCAAGTCTTCTACCTCGCCGCGCTGCTGGTGTACGTCCGTCGGCGCGGGCAAACGTGGGTGCTGGCCTTGGCGGCCTTGCTTACCGTGCTTGGCGCTTCGGTCAAGCACAATCTCCTGGATATCCCGCTCGCCATGCTGCTTGATCTTGCCCTCCTGGCAAAGATGCGCGCCGTTCTTTTCGCCGCCTTTCTCGCCGGGTTCGGCCTGTTGGCCGTTTGGCTTCACCTCACGTTTGGAGGTCCCGCGTTCTTCCGCGAGATGCTGACCCCGCGCAGCTACCACCTTTCCAAGAGCTTTGCGCAAGTCGGGATCGTCTTGGGTCCCATTCTCATTCCGTTCGGGGTCGCAGCGGCTACTGCTCTTCGCGTCCTCCGGCAACCATCGCTGCGGCTTGCCGCGCTTCTGCTCGGGTGCGCCTTGGGGGTTGGCGGCTATTTTGGCGGCGGCGAAGGCGTATCTATCAATTCGCTTTTTTCCACCCTGCTGGCCATCTCCATCCTGCTTGGGCTCAGCTTCGACCGCCTTCGCGCCGGGGC
>CAXTTZ010000080.1:0-12191 GCA_964247325.1 uncultured Acidobacteriaceae bacterium
GTAAGTGTGTGGGAGATTCGGTCATCGCCGGCAATCCAATCCTCGCTCCACCCCGAATACCCTTCCCTACAGGAAGGGTCTTCGGGCTTGAGGGAGACCCGTAGAAGTAGTAGTGGCGGGGGAAACTACGCTTGAGAGTTAGCAGCTATAGAAAGATACCGATGATGCTGGGATCGCGATAAGCTTACCTCAAGACGGGTCGGCTGACGAGTATAACCATGAGCAAGGTATTGGTGAGTCTCAGAAGGCCTTTTGGCGCCTATGTCGCAACTACCGTAGTACTCTCGATCGTAAGTGATGGATGGTCTGGCAAGCCCTCACCTTTGCTGCATCAGCTACTGCTTCTTGTACCAGCACTGGCACTATGCTGTGCGCTTTTCTTTCTGCTCAGCGGCAAATCAAAGCAGACCTCGCCCCATCAGGTTGCGGTTAATCAGGAACTGCTTCGGCAAGTGGCGCTCGCACTGTTCGCGTTAGAGGCCCTTTCGCTCCTGATGATTTACGCGGAGAGCCGCCATTTTGCGAAGTTCGGGTATAGCTTGTCGCGGGCCGTCGTAATATATGTGCCGGTGCTAGCTCTAGCCGTCTTGGGATATGCAATCCGCAGGGGGAACGCCATCTGGCTGCTATTGGCCGTCTTTTTTTGCTACACGGTCAGCGTACTCGTGGCAATCCGCTATTTTCCGCTGAACTATTTACGGTCGGACATGCTTCCGGTTATCGTATGGGCCGATACGCGCTGGTTGCATCACTTAAATCCTTACGACACCATGCACATCGGATTGCGCACCTATGATTTTCCTTACCTACCAGGAATGTTGGTTGCGTACCTACCTTTCCTGGCGATTTCGTTCGATCCACGGGCAGCAACGCTCTTCTATGCACTGAGCGGTAGTGTGCTCATTTTTCTGGCCGGCTGCCGCGAGCACAGGCGCGAGTTGGCCGTGGCCATCGGTATTTTTCTCCTCTGTCCCTTTCTGCAGTATCGTCACGATTTGTACCTGCAGCCGCACTGGTTTACTGTCATCGCTGCGGTCGTTTTAATGCAGCGCTGTCGTCTTCTTTGGGCTGGCATCGCCTGGGGATGCAGCATGGCGATTTACCAGCTGAGCTGGGTTGTGTTCCCCTTTGCCGTGCTGTATGTGATCCGCCGACGCGGATGGAGTCGAGCTATGCTTTTTCTTGCTGCGAGCTTTGGGGCGGCTGCGGCGATGGTAGGTCCCCTACTGGCTTCAGCAACGAAGCGGATTGCAAAAAACACCGTCGGGCAGTGGAGCCTCTTACCGCACGCGCTTGCGGATCCTATCAACCTCTCGTACTGGCTGACATACGTGATACGGCCAGATATGTTGAAATGGGTGCAGCTGATTGTTCTGACAGCGATGTTTGCATACTGCATCTATCAGCGGCGATGCGATACCTTGGCGGACGCCTTACGCTGGATGTCGATCGCGCTGGCTGTCTTCATTCCACTCAATGTGATTGTGGATGGGTATTTTTACCTTACCCTGCTCGTTTTTTTACTGCTGTACACCTGTGCCGTGAGTGGATGGTGGGCCGAACCGCAGCCCGCACCTACGATTTAGCACAAAGACTCAAGAGCGAAGGCACACCATCATCCGCAATCGGGCGTTACCTAATCATCGCTCTCTTTATCGTGCTCCTCCGCCTGCGTCCCTTTGCGAAGCTCGATATCGCCTTCGGTGGTGGAAAGATTGATCTCCGGACCTCCGCTTCGAACTTTGCCTGATAACGTCTTACGATCGCCGTGCTCTTCGACGGGCAGGCCGAAGTCGTTGGTTACGTCGCCATCTTTGGTTTGGGCGGTGATGGTAAAGCCGACTTTGGCGGGCAAGTTTACCTTGAGCGAACCGGCCGTGGTAGAAGCGCGCACGGAGCCGAGAGGATCGCTCAACTCGAGCGTCACCGAGCCGTTGCGATCGCTGATGTTGACGCCTCCGCGAACGCCGGCAAGGTTCAGGTTGCGATCCGTGGTGGTCAGGGTCACCGGGCCGTCTATCCGCTCGGCATGCAGTTCGTCGCGTCCCTCGATATTCAGGTCGCCTGGGATCCCGGCGCAGGCGAGATTTGTGAAACTGCTCGCAAAATGCACCTCGCCCTGCACGCGCTCCAAATGCGTTGTTCCGAAAAAGTCGCCATGCAGCGTCACTGGGCCGTTGATGTCGGACAGGGCCAGATCACCGCTACGCCCTTCGAGCGTCAGGCTGCCGGTGAGGCTACGCGCGGAAACGCTGGCGTTATCATCCCGCATCGTGAGCCGAACCGGTCCGGTAAGGCCCGTGAGGCGCACATTCCCCACGTGTTCGTGCACCTCGACAGAGCCGTGCAGCTCGGTGAAGGATAGCTCGCCATGGCCAGGCTCGATCAGCACCGCCGTTTCGTGCGGAATCTGAAGGGCAAGATCGGCCTCGCCGCCTGGTGCGCCGCTTAGGTCCAAGAGCAAGCCCTCCGCCGTCGTGTGCAGCAGGTGATTTCTGTTCTGCGCTGCGGCAAAATCGCCTTTATTCAGCCACGTATAGAAGCGCCGTTGCGCGCTGACATGGACTTGACCGTCGGCGCTTGTCCCGGTGACGGTGATGTTTCCGTGCGGGTTTTTCACGGTGAGCAGCTCGTCTTTCGTCAGCGGTGCACTCAGATCCTCAAAGCTGACCTTTTGCGGGCCAAGCGCCCAATGCAGCCACGGCGCGTTTTGCTGCAAGCTGTCGCCGTCCCATTGCACCTGCAACCAATCTGTATTGCGGTCGGCTGCGCTCACTGCGGCGCCCGCTACGGTAAGTAGCAGAAGCAGCATGCCCGCAAAACCCCCCAGGACGCGACGCGGGTAGCCGACGCCCTCAATGTATGTTCCGCGGGAGCGATCAAGCAGCGAATCGAGCAAAAGGACGGCTCCGGCACCGATCAAAATGGCTGGCCACCATCGACCAAACCAAAGCAGCGCTGTTGGCCAAGACAGGCGGCCAAGCTGGATCAATAAAAAGGTTGTGCCGAGCGCAACCAGCAAAAGCGGGCCCACAATGGAGGTGCGACGCAGCGCACGCAGGCGTGCCCGTGCCAGGCTCGCTTGTTGGCGGGCCTGTGCCGCCACGAAACGTCGCTGTGCGCGCAGATTCTGCCTGTCCCATCGCACCTGTTGCGCTGGCGGGGGTGGGGGAATGGCGCTCACAAGCACTCCTTTCAAAGGTTTACAACCGACCTCTACCTAGAACTTCGCTTAAAGCCCCAACGGGCCACCCGAAGCGTCTCTTGTGCGGCCTGGGTCAAGGGGCGCTTGCGAGGGAGGGAGAGTCACTTGTTCGGTGGCACGACGCGCCAACAAAAGCACGCCCAGGATTACTAGCAAGGCGGGCCAGCTTAGCCGTAGGGCTACCAGATTGCCGGCTTGCAGGCCAAGCAGGACTGCCACGCTGAAGAGCATCGCGGGAACGAGCAAAGTATTAGCAAGGGCGGCTCCGGTTTGCAGCTCTTTTCCGAGCAGGCGAAAGGCTTCAAAGCGCCGCGTCGCGATCCACAACGAGAGAGCTCCCAATAGGATCGGGACCAACCAACGACCGTTCAGGTGCCAAGACGGCTGGAGATTGCTGAGCAAAAATAAGATTCCAAGGCCGATGAGCCAAAGCGCACTTACGGGAAAGCTTTTAGACTCCGCTGGGTCTAGGGGCAGAGGTGCGGCCGCAAAGAGTTCTGGTGCTGGGGCACGCGGGCCGGCGTAGGTTTCGGCATAGGGCACAAAGGGTTGCGGGTAAGCAGGGGGCGCCGTCCATGCGGCCGCACCTGCGGGTTCGCTGGGTGGGGCGTACGCTCCGCTATACCCGGTACTGGCGCCGGGCGACACCCCGGTGGCGCCTGGGTTCCCCGTGGAGCGCGCAGCTGCTTCCGGAAAGGGCCAGCTTCGCCCAAAGCCGAGTCGCTCGCCTATGTCGTTCAATCCAAAAGGGTTTGGCAGCGGCAAGCCATCGCGGCGGGCGCGCGCCGTATGGTAGGCCTCGATGGCCTGATAGAAGATCCAAAACGCAACAAAGATCCCAAAGACGTCCACACTCTCCGACAAAGAAACAAGCAGGGCGAAGACGGCGATATGTGCGAACCCTTTCGCGTACTGGCCGTTGTACATCGCGCCCACGCCTGGAATGAGGCCAAGCCAGGCTGCCGCCGCCGGATTGGGTTCGCTCGCAAGCGATGTGCCCATGCCCGGAGCCCCTGCCGGCCCAGGTGTGGGTGGCATCGGCTGCCATGCCCCCTGCGGCATGCCACCTTCGCGCTGGGCAGCGCACAGCGGGCAAAACAAGCCGTGGTTGGTGCGACGCGCCTCCGCTGCGGTCAGCACGCGGCCGCAGTGCTGGCAATAGCCTATCTGTTCGGTGCCGGCTGGCGCTCCCGTGGGTATCGCTCCGCCCGAGGCCGCTGCTCCTGTTTCCTGTCTTGTTTCATCGATCATGGCTCCTCCTTTCACGCGCTTTTTCGGCCGCGCAGTCTGCAATTTGGCTCTTGACCTTCACGGCGCCCATTACCGGGCGGCCTGCTTCTCCGGCCATTCGTCTCCCACGCGCAACTCGTTTACCCGCGACTCCAGGCGATACACCAAACGCAAGCCCTGGAACGAGCGCACGGCGGTTGCGCTGGCGTCGGCCACGGTCCGTTGCAGACCCAGGCGCGACAGATTCTGTGCACGAAAATCGCGAATTGAGATCCCCAGCAGGTTCAGGGTGAGGCAGATCGAGAAGAACGCCATCGCCCCTGTCATGGTCAACCGAGGCTGCAGCAGGCTCGACCAAGCTCCCGCGTTAAGCCCCAACCAGGCATACCAGCGAGCCTTCCGCACCGGTACCGCTGCTGCTGCCGCCGCGGGATGCGCCGGCCAACCGGCGACCCTCCATTCGCCGTCCAGCACGGCATCTTCATCCAGCGCCGCCCCGGTTGTCTGCGCCAAGATGTTGCCCAGCAACCGCTCTGGCGGCTCCGGCACCTGCTGCTTCAACAAACTTAGCCAACCCAAGCCACGCTGGGCTTCCGCAAACTCTTCTGCACAGCTTTGGCAATTGGCTAAGTGCCGATCCAGCGCCGCCTGTTCCACCTCACCCAACAGTCCGTCGGCTGCCTCGGGCAAAAGCGCAACCCACACGGCACAGGCCTCCCCTGGGTCGCCCTCGTGCTGGAGGCCGTACGCGATCTTGTCTTTTGGATTCATCTAGACCACCTGCCCTTCCAGGCCCTTCAGCAAGCGCGCCAGCTCGGCGCGGCCACGGCTGATGCGGCTCTTCACCGTTCCTTGTGGGATGCCTAAAACCTCGGCAATCTCCCGGTAGTCCATATCTTCGAGGTCGCGCAAGATCACAGCGGCACGCAGCTCCGGCGACACCTGCACCAGCGCCGCCTGGATCTGGGCTCGCAACTCGCGCCCGGCCACGTGCTGCTCCTGCCCAACTCGCGGATCAGGCAAGCGCTCCGCCCGTGTGGGCCCGCTCTCATCTTCGCCCGTGCCTTCGTCCAGCGACTCGCTAGCCCGCTCCATGCGTGACCGGCGGTAGTGATCGACCAGCAGATTGCGGGTCAGCGCCGCAATCCAAACGCTCAGGCTCGCCTTGGCCGGATCAAACGCCCGCAGATGGCGGTACACCTTTAAAAACACCTCTTGCGTCAGGTCTTCGGCCTCGCTCGCTGAACCCGTAAATCGAAAGCAGAGCGCATACACCCGCCGTTGCTGTCCACGCACCAGCGCCTCCCACGCGCCGGGGTGGCCATGGAGGCAGCTGGCCGCCAGCGCCGCCATCTGCACCTGTTCGGCCAACGCCTGCGCGGAAGCTTGCGGCCGTGCCGCAGCGTCCTCCAGTCCGGCCGTGTGCCAAACCGGCTCCCGTGGCTCTTGCGCCTCCACCACGGTTGCTGCCGCGGGCGGCAATACTGGTGCTAGCTCGGGCCGTGCTGCCGGCCCAGCGAGCGCGCGTGCCCGAGCCGGCCCTGACCTTTCCCGCGACTCGCTCCATCCCACCATTGCCGGAAACACCGCCATCGATGCCATGCCACCCTATACGCAGCCAGCCCATCCGCGGTTCCATCTATCCCGCAACTTCGTGCGCTGGGCCGAATCCAGCTCGGTTAGGGCTGCTTGATCGCCCCACAAGCGATCCGGTTGCCCGAGGCCCCGCTGGGGTCAGTCTTCATATCGTCTGCTTTCTCGTGCACGATCAGCGCTGTCCCCTGGTTGGATAGCAGCGAATTCGGCGCGCCAGGCTGCAGCGTCACGTCCGTCAGCAGGAACTTCGCCGACCCATGGTGGTCTTCGCCGACCGACACGTTGCCGGGCAGGTCGCCCTTATGGTGTCCCATCGGGTTCTGATACCCGTGCTGCTTGCCATCCGGATTAAAGTGCCCTCCGGCGGACTTAAAATCTGGCCCCTCACACACCGCATTTTGGTGGATGTGCACGCCATGCTCGCCAAAGGGCACATTTTCCAAGGCGATCTTTACCTCAACACCCTTCTTCCTCTGCTGAAAAACGGCCGTGCCCGCTGGTTGCCCCGTACCATTTGTCAGCGTCGTCCGAATCTCCTTCACGGGTTTGCTGCTGGGTGTGCCTTGAGCGTCTTGCGCCCAGCTTTCCTGTCCGCACACCCCGGCCGCTGCTAGCGTAAGCAGCCCCAAGCTGGCCGCCGCTGCAGCCCTCCGTCCCTTCCACTGCCGTCCCGTTCGTGCCATGAGCTATCCTTTCCCGCCGTCTTGGACGGGTATCGCCAGCATACGCCGCCGTGCCCCTCCGACCGCGAAAATCCAAGGCCGATCGACATATTTCCACCGCACGCCATGGTCTACGATCAACCTCACGCATGCTCCCGCCGAACCAAACTGCTCCCGGCGTCCTCGAGGTCATCACTGGCCCCATGTTCTCCGGCAAAAGTGAAGAGCTGATCCGCCGTCTCAAGCGGGCGCGCATCGCCCGGCAGCGCGTGCGCTGCTTCAAACCCGACATCGACCTCCGCTACCATCGCACGCACATCGCCTCGCATTCGGCTCAGACCCACGAGGCCTGCCCGATCACCTCGGTCGACCATCTACGCTCGCTCCTCCAGCCGGAGCTTGAGCAAGTCGAGGTAGTCGGCATCGACGAGGTCCAGTTCCTCGCGCCCGAAATCATCGCGTTTACCTTAGACCTCGTTGCTGAAGGCAAGCGCGTCCTGCTCGCCGGCCTTGATATGACCTTCACCGCCGAGCCCTTCGGCCCCGTGCCTGCCCTCATGGCCATGGCCGATCGCGTCACCAAGCTTTCCGCCGTGTGCATGGTCTGTGGCCAAAGCGCCATCCACACGCAGCGCCTCAGCCCTTCGCAGGAGCTAGTCGTCGTGGGCGCAGGCGGCCTTTACGAGGCTCGCTGCCGCGTACACTTTCACCCCTTCCGCGACGAGTTTGGCTCCGAACAGCTCGCCTTACCCACCCATCTACAACTTTCGTCCGCGGTTTTGGCCTGAGAGTTACCAAAGTGTAGATGCGAACCAGTCTTCGCCTGATTTACGCTGTGGCCTGACATGTGGAAGCTGCTGTGCATCCTTTTCTTTCTTGCCGCACCCCTCGCGGCCCTGGGCCAGAACGCCCCGCCGTGGCTCGAAACCAAAACCGAGCACTTCACCGTTCTCACCGACGCTGGCGACAAGCAGGCCCGCCATGTTGCCGCGCAGTTTGAGCGCATGCACGATCTCTTCGCCAAGCTCCTGCCGCACGCGACGGGCGATGCCGGCTCACCCATCGTCGTGCTCGCCCTGCGCAGTCGAAAGGACATGCAGGCACTCGAGCCCGCTGCCTACCTGCAAAAGAACGCGCTCGATCTAGCCGGCCTGTTCATGCGCAAACAGGACGGAAACTACATCCTGCTGCGCTTGGATACTAATGATGAGCATGCGTACTCGACCGTTTACCACGAGTACACGCACTACATGCTGCGCCACGCCGACCACCTCCCTTTGTGGCTCAACGAGGGCCTAGCCGAGTTCTACCAGAACACCGATCTGCGTGAAAAAGACGCGATCCTCGGCCAGCCTAGCGCCAATGACATCCTGTACCTCCGTCAGCAGCGCCTTCTCCCTCTCCCCGTGCTGTTCGCGGTCGACCACAACTCGCCCTACTACCACGACGAGCAAAAAGGTTCCGTCTTCTACGCCGAAGCCTGGGCGCTCACGCATATGATCACCGTCGCGGACTCCACGGAGAAAATGCAACGCCTGAATGACTACTACAGGGCCGTCTCGCGAGGAACCGATCCGGTCACCGCGGCGCAGGAGGCCTTTGGCGACCTTGGCCGCCTGCAAATGGCGCTCGAAACGTACATCCGGGGCGCCGATTACAAAGCATTCACCACGCAGCTGCAAAGCGCGGTCAGCGAAAAATCCTTTAACGTGGAAGCTCTGCCCAGCGCCGATGCCGATGCCGTGCGCGCCGACGTGCTAATTGAAAACGGCCGCGTAGCAGAAGCACAGCACCTCATTGACACTGTGCTCAGCGAAGCCCCGAACAACGCGCAGGTGCACGAAAGCATGGGCATGCTCAAGCTTCGCGCCGGCGACCTCGGCGCCGCACGCAAATGGTATAGCGAGGCCGTTGCGCTGCACTCCACTAACTTTCTGGCAAACTACTACTTCGGCACGCTGTCCCTCGGCGAAGGCGGCGAAGCTGCGAAAGATCCGGCCATTGAAGCCGCGCTCAAGCGCTCCATCGAGTTAAATCCGGAGTTCGCCCCTTCAACCGAAGCGCTTGCCCGCCTCTACAGCATCCGGGAGGAGCACCTGGACGAAGCGCAGCGTCTCTACATCCGCGCCATCGAACTCGAACCGGACAACATCGACTACCGCCTAAACGCGGCGCAGCTTCGTGTCGCGCGAAAGGACCTCCCATCCGCGCTGTCCATGTTGCAGCGCACCCTCAAGATCGCCAGCAGGCCCGAGGACGTCACCCGCGTCCAGGCCCGCATTTCGCAGGTGCAGCAGTACCAGGCGCAGCTTAGAGACGAGCAGAAACAGGACGAACCGAAACCCCGCCTGGCCGCCACCCCGGAAGTTGCCACCCTCACCAGCACGGGCCAGCCAGTGTCCCCTGCAGCTGAGACGGGGAGCTCCACCCCTGCAGAAATTCGTGGCAAGCTCACCCGTAAACCGCAAACCTTCCGCGTAATTACACCCGACCACACCTTCACCACGGCTTCGGCGAACGGTCCGAAACGCACCTTGAAGGGCGTGATGCACAACGTCGGTTGCTACCGGCCCAAGGGCATCCTGCTAAGCCTCGACAGTGCCGGAAAGAATGTGCCGCTTTACAGCAACGATATGTATGCCATTCCCGTCAGCGCGGCCAACTTCACCCCCGACCCCAAGGACTTCTTTAATCCCTGCGCCGAGTTCGAAGGCATGCACGCCAGCATCACGTTCGCCCCCGTCGAAGATAAAACCGTAGCCGGCCAGATTGTCGCTATCGAACTCAGCCGCTAGCTCCAATCCCTCGTCACGCGTCCAGTTTTCTGCGCCATCGCTCCTCCTACGCAGAGGTTTTCTCCTACAGGTGGAGTTCCTGCTTCTTTCTGGTTGTCATTCCCGAAAGGAATCTGCTGTCTTATACCGAGCCAGGACTACACGTGAAAGGCAAAGTGCTTTGCAGCCCTACCCGCGTCGCAGACCGTCTACAAGCCCCTGCACCGCTCCCGAGGTCAACGCTTGTTCCGCAAGCTCGACACCCCCGCGTACGTCACTAGCCAAACCTGCCGCCATCAGCACTGCCGCCGCATTGAGCAGCACCACATCCTGTCGCGGCCCCATCTCCGCCCGCTCGCCATCCAAGCCCAACACACACCGCAGCACAGCAGCATTGGCCGCAACATCATCTCCCCCAGCCAGCGCCGCCAAAGGGGCACGGCCAACCCCAGCCGCTTTCGGCTCAACCGTATACTCGCGCACCGTCCCACCCCCACCCGAACTACGTACCTCCGCCACCACACTCGGGCCGCTAAGGCTCAGTTCGTCCAGCCCGCCATCGCCGTGCACCACAAACGCGTGCTGTACCCCAAGCTTTGCCATGGCTGCAGCCACCACCGGCACCAGCCGCGCGCTATAGACTCCCATCACCTGCCGCCGCGCGCCAGCCGGATTCAGCAGTGGCCCCAGCAGGTTAAAGATCGTGCGCACCCCCAACGCCCGTCGCACGGGCAGTATCGCCCGCATACCCGGATGGTGTCCCGGCGCAAGCAAAAAGCAGAACCCGTGCGCCCGCAGACTCGCCGCCGCCGCCTCCGGACTTAGTCCGATCGGCACGCCCAAAGCTTCCAGCACATCCGCAGACCCGCACCGACTCGTCACTGCGCGATTGCCGTGCTTGGCCACCTTTGCCCCTGCAGCGGCCGCCACCAGCGCCGCCGCGGTTGAGATATTAAACGTCCCGCAGCCATCGCCGCCTGTGCCGCAAGTGTCGACTAATTCCGCCCGCTCCGCCTCCGTTAGTGGCAGCGTCGTCGCCGCCCCACGCAAGGTCAGGGCAAATCCGGCGATCTCGTCAGCGGTTTCGCCGCGCGCGGCCATGGCTCCCATCAGCGCCGCCAACTCGAGCTCTCCGGCCTCCCCGGCCAGCACGCGCCGCATCAGCGCCTCCGCTTCCGCCAGCGAAAGCGTCGCTCGCTCCTCTACTACCCGCTTCAACTCCGTCGTAATTGCCATTACATGTCAGCCTAAAGCACACCACCTTCCTACACTGATTGCTTTATCGACAGATCACACCTATTCGTGAGCACTGTCCCCAAACAGGACAACGCGCGGTCCACCATCGCACAACCTCCGGTCATTTCGTCCGATAAACGAACTGTGTTCAACCTTTGCTTGCTCAGCCTTTTCCGAACTCGCTACCATGGGCTGCGACCACCCACGTCCGCCGTCGCGCAAGGAGCCCGCATGAAGATTCACGAGTACCAGGCCAAAGAGATTCTCCGCCGCCACGGTGTCCCCGTACCCGACGGGCACATGGCTGCGAGCTTCGAAGAAGCTGACACCGCCGCGCAGCAGCTCTTCAGCGCCGGTCATGGCGTCGTGGTCGTGAAGGCGCAGATCCACGCCGGCGGCCGCGGCAAAGGTGGCGGCGTCAAGCTCGCCCGCTCGCGCGACGAGGCGCAGGAGCACTCGAAAAAGATTCTCGGCATGCAGCTCGTGACGCACCAAACCGGCCCGCAAGGCCAAAAGGTGCAGCGCCTGCTCGTCGAAGCCGGCTCGGCCATCGCCCGCGAACTCTACCTCGGCCTCGTGCTCGACCGCGCCTCCGGCAAGGTCGTTTTCATGGCCTCACAGGCAGGCGGCATGGAGATCGAAGAGGTCGCGCATGAAAATCCCGACGCCATCTTTAAAGAATTCATTGATCCCGCCATCGGCTTCGCCCCCTACCAAGCCCGCCGTCTCGCCTTTAAGCTCGGTCTCGAGCCCGTACAGGTGCCCGAAGCCGTCCGCTTCATGACCGGCCTGTATAAATCGTTCCTCGAAACCGACAGCACGCTGATGGAGATCAACCCGTTCATCACCACCAAAGAGGGCAAACTCGTCGCGCTCGACTGCAAGATCAACTTCGACGACAACGCCCTGTTCCGCCACAAGGACCTTAAGGACCTCCGCGACCTCGCCGAAGAGGACCCGCTCGAGGTCGAGGCCTCTAAGTTCGCGCTGAACTACATCAAGCTCGACGGCAATATCGCCTGTATGGTCAACGGCGCCGGCCTCGCGATGGCCACCATGGACATCATTCATTACGCTGGCGGCTCGGCAGCGAACTTCCTCGACGTCGGTGGCGGTGCCAACCAGGAGCAGATTGAAAACGCCTTCGGCATCCTGCTCTCCGACGAAAACGTAAAGGCGATTTTCATCAACATCTTTGGCGGCATCCTGCGCGTCGACGTGCTCGCCACCGCTGTCGTTGCCGCGGCTAAAAAGCTTAATGTACAGCTGCCCATCATTCTCCGGCTCGAAGGCACCAACGTCGAAGAAGGCCGCAAAATCCTCGCCGACTCCGGCCTTAAATTTCAGGTCGGCGAAACCATGAAGGAAGCAGCAGATTTAGTCGTCGCAGCAGCGAATGGCTAATTGCAATTATGTTCGAGCTTAGACCAAGTATCAAACATCCTGATTTATGGAGAGGTAAGCAACCACCGAAGAATATGTGGGATG
>CAXTTZ010000081.1:0-12163 GCA_964247325.1 uncultured Acidobacteriaceae bacterium
CCTGGAACTCCGCCGGGTACGCATGGTAGCGGCGCGGCATGCCCAGGTAGCCGACAACAAACTGCGGCATAAAGGTAAGGAAGAAGCCGATGAACGTGGTAATGGCGGCGAGCTTGGAGAGCGACTCGGAGTACATGCGGCCGGTCATCTTGGGCCACCAGAAATGCACGCCGGCGAGGAAGGCCATCAGCATGCCGCCAACCATAACGAAGTGAAAATGCGCCACGACGAAGTAGGTTTCGGTGAGCTGGATGTCCATGCCGAGCGAGCCGAGGAAGACGCCGGTAAGGCCGCCAATCGTGAACAGGCCGATGAAGCCGAGCGAGTAAAGCATCGGGGTTTCAAAGGTGATGGAGCCCTTCTGCATGGTGAAGGACCAGTTAAAGATCTTAATGGCCGAGGGCACGGCAACCAGCATGGTCAGCAGCGAAAAGATCAGGGCGGAGTAGTTGGAGACGCCCATGATGAACATGTGGTGCTCCCAGACAAAGAAGCCGAAGAGCGCGATGGCCACCGAGGAGAACGCGACGGCGGTGTAGCCGAAGACGCGCTTGCGACTGAAGGTGGACATGGTTTCAGAGATCACGCCGAAGCCGGGCAGAATCATAATGTAGACGGCCGGGTGCGAGTAAAACCAAAAAAGATGCTGGAAGAGCAGCGGGTCGCCGCCCTTGGACGGATCGAAAACGCCGATGCCGAAAATGCGCTCCATGGCCACGAGCACCAGCGAGATGGCGAGCACAGGGGTGCCGAGCACCATGAGCAAGGAGGCGGCGTAGTGCGACCAGCAGAACAGCGGGAGGCGGAACCAGGTCATGCCCGGGCAGCGCATGCGGTGCAAGGTTACGATAAAGTTCAGGCCGGTAAAGATGGAGGAGAAACCGGCGATGAAAATCGCGGTTGCCGCGGTAAGGACGTGTGTATTGAGGTAATGCGTAGAGAGCGGGGTGGTAAACGTCCAACCGGTGTCGACGCCACCGAGCACGAGCGCCGCCAGCAGCATAACACCGCCGAGCATGTACAGGTACCAGCTGAGGAGATTGATCTTCGGGAAGGCAAGATCCTTGGCGCCGATCATGATCGGAATTAGAAAGTTGCCCAGGGTCGCCGGAACCGACGGCACCAGGAACAAGAAGACCATGACGATGCCATGCATCGAGAAGAACTTATTATAGGTATCCGAGGCGACCAGGTCGGGCTGAGGCGTGAGCAGCTCGAGCCGAATGAGGCCCGCAAAGGCACCACCGACAAAGAAGAAGAACGTGATCGAGATCAGGTACAGAATCGCGATGCGTTTGTGGTCGCCGGTGAGGAGCCAGCTGAGCAGCCCCTGCTCATTGTTGAGGTAGTTACGCTTGGGCAGCCTGGCCGTGGTCTGGTCAGGCAGGGAGACGATGGTCGATGCGCTGCTCATGGCTTCACCAATTACTTTACTGATTTGCGGGGCTGACGGGCGTGGTCGGCGGCGTTTGATTGCTATCGGAGGTCACGTAGGTTTGCTGTGGCCTGTAATTCGTTTCCATATTTTTGATGTATTCCACCAACGAGATCAGACCATCCTCGCTGATCTGGCCCTGATAGGTCGGCATGATCGGAGCGTAGCCCGCAGGCACGTGTTGCGAGGGGTTGAGGATCGATTCGCGCAGGTACGCGTCGTTGACCAGCACCTGGCTGTTGTCGGCCATGGTGAGCCGCGCGCCATAGATGCCGGCGAGGTTGGGACCGCGAGCCGCCGCGCCGCCGTTATGGCAAGCGTTGCAGCCAAGGCTCGAGAACAGGCGTTCGCCGTTTTGGGCCAAGCTCATGCCGGAGGTGGACTGCTTAAGCCAGCGCTCGTAGTCTTCCGGTTTCATGGCGACGATCTCACCGATCATGCCCGAGTGCAGTGTGCCGCAGTACTGCGAGCAGAAAAGGTGGTACTGGCCGGGTGTGGTCGCCTGGAACCAGACAGTGGTGTAGCGGCCAGGAATGACCTCGCGCTTGACCCGAAAGTCGGGCATGGAGAAGCTGTGGAAGACGTCCTGCGAGATCATGGTGAGCTGCACGGGGCGATCGGTCGGGATGTGGAGTGCGTTGATCTCGTGCTGCCCGCCGGGGTGCTCGGCCTTCCACATCCACTGCTTGCCGATGATGTAGATGTTCATGGCATTGACCGGTGGGTTGTAAATGCGGAAGTAGAGCAGCGCGCCCCACACAAAGATGACCAGAAAGATGCCGAGCGGGATGATGGTCCAGGTCGCTTCAAGGAGCGTGGAACCTTCCACCTGCGTCGCGACTGGGTTGCGCGAGCGCCGGTACCGGATGGCGAAGCCGAAGACGAGCGCACCGACCAGCGTGACGCCGAACAAGGTCATGCCGAGCAAAAAGAAGTACAGCGCATCCGTGTAGGGTGCGATGGTGGACGCTTCTGCGGGAAACAGCGCAGAGTTGTGCAACCACTTAACGAGAAACTGCCAAAGAACAGGACTGATACCCATGCGATTGCCTTATCCGATCCGCCGGCTACCGGCCGGGTCGGCTGATTGCTCGCGGCTAAGACGGATGTCGCGCCGGAACATGATAAAAAGAAAGCCGCCAAGGCCGGCCACGGTCACCATGCCGCCGAGTTGCACCACGCGGGCCACCACCAGTGAGTGACGATTCGTTTGCGGATCGTAGTGGTAGCAGTAGGTGAGAATGTTCGCGACGGGCGAGCCGATCTTGTTGCCGGAGGCGTCGATGAGGCCGAGCAGAACGTCCTTGGGCGAGTACTCGACGCCAAGATAGTATTGCGCCAGCCGGCCTTGCGGCGTGACAAGCTCAATCGAACTGGCGTGAGCGTATTGGGTGAGCTTGCCGTCCGGCCCGGGCACCTTGACGTAGCCGAAGCCGACGGTGTTAGTAAGGGAGTCAATGGCGGGCTTGCTGCCGACCAGGAAGTGCCAGCCTGCGGCTGTGTCCAGATGGCCATAGCGCTTGACGTAGAAGGCTTTCTTGGCGGCGGCCATCTGCGGCGTTTCAGTCGGGTCGATGGAGACCACGACAACCTGGAAGTCCTTGCCGGGAATGAGGCGCACCATCTCAAGCGCGCCCGTGAGGCCGTCGAGCTCCTCGGAGCAGAGCATGGGGCAGTTATAGTACACAAGCGAGAGGATGGCAGGGTGCTTACCGTCAAAGTACTTGCCCAGCGTGACGGGGGCGCCGGTGTCATCGGTGAAAGCGCTGTTTAGGGGTAGTTGCGCGTTGAGCCGCTGCGACACTTGCACCTGCTGCAGCACCGTGGGCAGCTCGGAGCCGTGGTTCAGCCCCTCGGTTTTTTCACCATAACCGGAAACCTGCGCGGGGAGCGGGAAAGCCATCAGCGCGCAGAGCAGAAGCAACGGAAGCACGGCCCAAGCAGACACAACCCGCTGGGGTGCGCTGCCTTGCTTGCCGTGCTGATGTCCTGCTGCCATGGTGGTGTTTCGCTCCTGTACTCAGTGTAAGCGGGATATGTAGCCCTGGTTGAGGGGACCTCCGATATCCGCGCAGGCCGGAGGTCCGCATCAAAGTTCTACCGCTTGGCTTGCGCCTGATTGAACTCCAACCGTTGCGCCCGCGCTTCCATCTGGTCAAGCTCGTAGCCGGTGCGGGCGAAGCCATCCGTGAGCGGCTGCGTCGCGGGTGGATGGAGATCGCCGACCATCATCGTGTCCGGCTGTGGCCCGCCAGTGGGCGGCGCCGGCAGCCCGCGTTGGGCGATCAGCTGCATCGCGCGCTCGATGGGAATGCGCACCTTGCCCGCGGGTAGGCCGGCCCCGGAGCTGTAGTTTTCCAGCAATAGATCTTCGCGCGCGTGCATATCGGCAATGTCCTGATTGCCATCATCGGTTTGCAGCCGCGGCGTCGGGAAGCGCTGGGTCATGTTGGCAAACTCGCGCTGTTCCAAGGCGGCGTTCGAAGCGAGGTTGTCACGCTTGCGGGTGAACTCGCCCTCGTGCATTGGCTGGCCGCCGTGCCATTTGTCGGCAGGGCCGTCTTCGTGCAGCAGGCCGGTGTTGATGGTTTTGCCCATTACGAAGCAAAACAGAAAGAAGATGACCAGGAACCCGGACAGACCGGCGATAAAGCTAATGACACCGCCGATGTTGACGTCCTGGGTTTCGTAGCCAGGTTGTTCCTCGCTGCGGCTGTAGGACGGATTCTTGGCTTGTCCATCGGGGCGGCCAGCATCCGTTCCCTCGCTTCCTCTAGTGGGCATGTTCGGGCTCCAAAATCTCCGCGGTGTGCGGATCGTTAACAGCAATCAAAGGTGCGCGGCCGAGTTCGGTGAGATAAAACGCAGCCCAAAGGGCGACCACCGCGATAGGCACCGTGATATAAGCCAAGATGCTTAGGTTATTCGCCAGATGCAGGTTGCCGGCGGCGTCGGAGAAGTTCGGCTCGATGAGCCAGAACATATCGATGAAGCGTGCGCCGATCATGAAGATACACAGCAAAAACATGCGAATCTTCGACCGCTTGAAGTCGCGCGACAACAGCAGGCAGAACGGGATGACCCAGTGGCAGATCGCGTCCAGCGAGCATATGGTCCACCATCCGCCGCGGATGCGGTGGAGATACCAGGGGATCTCGTCGGGGATGTTGCCGGACCAAATGATCAGGAACTCCGCAAAGGTGAAGTAGATATTGAGCATGACAAAGGCGAAGGCGAGCTTGCCAAGGTCGTGCTGTTCGGTGGTGCGGAACATGGTACGCATCGGCTCAAAGCGCGACAGCAGAATAAGCGTCAGCATACCGAGCGCGAGCACGGCGTAGCCCTGCGCGACAAGCAGTTGCAAGCCGTAAATGGACGAGTACCAGGTGACGTCGAGGGACTTCAGGAAGACGATCACAAAGTCTGTCATAGCCACGACATACAGCAGGATCGAAGGGCCGGACAGATTTTCAAAGAGCATGCGCCAGCGGTCGAAGCTGCGCACCGTGCCGGCTTGGGGGTCGGCATCCCGGCTGAGCGACCAGCGGTTCAGAATGGTAATAATACCGCCCATGAAGCCGATGACGAGCAGGTATTGGACCCACGCACTGACCGGGCTCAGCATGGTGTGCTTGGCGTTGATGCAGAGCTGCTGCTCCTGGGTGATCAGGCCGCGGTGCAGGGCATCGAGCGTCTGCGCGGGGGTGTGGAAGGCCGCCCACTGGTAGAGGTTGCCCATCGAAAACAGGATTGGCAGCATCAGCAGCGCGACGACCCACCAGGTGCGGGTCATGGCTTCGAGTGGACGGCGCAGGATAAGGCCCCACTTACCGCCGGAGAGATATTGGACCAGCAAAAATGCCAGCGCCCCGCCGACGAAGTTGAACGAGGTCATCGTGCCCATGAGGTAGGCGCGAAGCAGGTGGGCGCGACCGTCGTGCGTCCAAGCAAAAGCGAGCACCGAGATCAGCGCGAAGACAGCCGCGACGATCAGGGCGCGCAGTCGCCAGGCGCCGAGGATCTCCGGCGCGCCGAGGATGCTGGGGAGGGCGCGCGGGCCATGGTGCGCGTGCGCGTCGTGTTGTGCGTGTTCCGATGCCATCAGTCCATTGCCTTCAAGTTCAGATCGTACCGTGTTTGCTGAAATATCTCGTGCATGCTGATACTTCGTGCGCTAATGCCGCTGTACCTGCTGCTCGAGCTCGATGCTGCCGCCGGGCATCTGATATTGGCCGCCGCCGTCAGAGTTGCGGACGCCTGAGCCCATCGTGGCCGCGCTGCTGCCGTGGGCAAAGGCTCCGGCCGGTGGCTGATTGATCGGCTGGCCAGGCATGCCTTTGTCAGCGCCCTCGCGCGTGTGCACCGCCGTTGCAGGAAGATCCCACTCGTCGGCAAAGCCAGGCGGCATACCCTGCTCGTTGGCGATCTCGTGGAGCTCCTGGGGGTGCTGGCCCATGGGCAGGTCGGCTGCAGTGGCGTTCTGGCTTAACTGCAGCGCGCGAATGTAGGCCACAATGGCCCAGCGGTCCTCAGCGCGCAGCATAGAGCCGTACTCAGGCATGGAGCCGTAGCCGTTGGCGATGACGGAGTAAAGGTGGCCGAGCGGCGCGTTGCGAAGACGGTCGGTGTGGAAGTTGCCGGCCGGGCTATAGCCGCGCTGCACGATCATGCCGGCGCCGTTGCCGACACGGGAGTGACAAGGGGTGCAGAAAACGTTGTACTTTTCTTGGCCGCGCGCCAAAAGCGCCGGCGTCACCTGGACCGGGAAGCCGTCGCCCTCTTTGCCGTCGACCACGCCGGTGTAGAAGTAGACATTTTGGTGCAGCTGGTTGCGTGCCACGGTATTTTCCACCTGTGGGCGAGCCGAGCGGCCGTCCGGGAAGAAGGCTGTGCCGCGTTGCGGGTAGAACTTAGGCTGGTTGTGCATGTCTTGGCGGCAGCCGGCCAGGAGCGCGGTCGCGCCTAGCGCGGTGCAGCCAACAAATTTGTGCAGGCTTTGCATGGTGAATCCTGATCTCTGCTTCCGAGACTCCCGGGACGGCATCAATGGTCGACCTCGACCACCGACACCGGGGAGAACTGTTCTAAAAAGGTGCGCGTGCCGCCCAGAGAAAATTGCGGATCATGCGCTTCAAGGCAAAGGAAGAACTTATCCGAGGTCGCGCCGTTGCGAAAGTTCGCGGCGTTGAAGAGTGGATGGTAGAGCTGGGGCAGGCCGTTTTGCGCGAGCATGCCGAACGCGGTCGAAAGGCCGGCAAACAGGATGGTCCACTCGTAGGCGGGGATGACGAAGGCGGGCCAGGAGTAGAGTGGGCGGCCGGCCACGTTGAGCGGGTACGACCACACGTTCATCCAGGTTTCCATCAGCCAGCCGGTGGTCAGACCCATCACGCCGCCGAGCAGGCACATAAGCGGCACGCGGGTCTTGTGGAAGTGCAGCGCTTCAGCTGCCTCCTCCACGGGATAGGGCGTGTAGCACTCCATGCGGCGAAAACCCTGCTGGTAGGCGGCCTCAGTGGCTTTGACCAGCTCCGCCGGTGTGTTGAACTCGGCCACCAGGCCGTACACTCCTTCGCGCGGCGGCATCAGTGGGCCTCCTGCGGGTTGATGGAGTGCACTTCAGCGGTTTGGCCGCCTGGGGTGACTTTGGTTTGCGGCAGCATCATGCGAATTTCCGACATCGGGATCATGGGCGCGAGGCGGGCAAAGAGTAGGAACAGCACCGTAAACATGCCCCACGTGCCAATAAACAGGATATAGTCCCACTTGGTCGCGCGGTAGGTGCCCCAGCTCGAGGGCAGGTAGTCGCGGTAGAGCGAGGTTACGACGATGACGAAGCGCTCAAACCACATGCCAATGTTGACCACGAAGCTAAGAAAGAAGAGGTAGCCGGGGCTCACGCGCAGCCGGCGCGACCAGAGCGTGGTGAGCGGGATAGCGATGTTGGTGAGGATCAGCATCCAGTACGCCCAGCCCATGGGGCCGAACATACGGTTCCACATCATGAAGAACTCCCAATGGCTGGCCGAATACCAACTCATGAAGACCTCCATACCGTAGCCGTAGGCGACGATGGAGCCGGTCGTCAGCATGACTTTGGCCATGTTGTCGAGATGGCGCAGGGTGACCAGATCTTCCAGGTGGTACCACTTGCGGATCGGAATGGCGAGGGTGAGCACCATGGCGAAGCCGGAGTACACAGCGCCCGCCACGAAATAGGGCGGGAAGATGGTCGTGTGCCAGCCGGCCATCGCCGCGACCGCGAAGTCGAAGGAGATGGTGGTGTGCACCGAGAGCACCAGCGGGGTGGACAAACCGGCCAGAAGCAGCGAAGCCGTCTCGTAACGGATCCAGTGCCGGGTGGAACCGCGCCAGCCGAGCGACAGCAGACCATACATGTACTTGGCCAGCGGCATCTTGGCGCGATCGCGCAGAGTGCCGAAGTCGGGGATCATGCCGACATACCAGAAGACGACCGAGATGGTCGCGTAGGTGGACACGGCGAAGACGTCCCAGGCGAGCGGCGAGCGGAACTGCGGCCAGATGTTCATCGTGTTCGGGTACGGCAGCAGCCAGTAGCCCAGCCACGGACGGCCGATGTGCAGCAGCGGGTAGATGCCCGCGCAGCAGACCGCAAAAATGGTCATCGCTTCGGCAAAGCGGTTGATCGAGTTGCGCCAGGTCTGCTTGAAGAGCAGCAGAATGGCCGAGATCAGCGTGCCAGCGTGGCCGATACCGATCCACCACACGAAGTTAATGATGGCAAAGCCCCACGCGCCGGGGATGGTGACACCCCAGATGCCGGTGCCGCGCAACAAGAGCCAAGTGACGCCAATGATGACGCCCGTGGCAACCGTGGAGGCGAGGAACAACCCTCCGAACCAGGCCCACGGCGTATTGGCCGTGAGCACGATGCCGGAGATCTTTTGCGTGACGCTGCGAAAGTTGTGGCCCGGCGCAATGACGGCGTACTCGCCCGTGCGGGGGTCGATCATCGGATCGACAATTGTTTCCGGGTCGTAAATCGGTCCCTGGGTAGCCATGCTAGACAAGCTCCACGTTCGGGTTGATGACGCCAGCCGTGTAGGTGGTGCGCGGCCGATAGTTTAGATCGCCGAGCACCTGGTAGTCGCGCTCGTGTTCCCGACGCTTGGCAACCATGCTGTTCGGGTCATTCTTATTGCCAAAGACAATGGCGTCCGTCGGGCAGGTTTCCTGGCAGGCGGTAAGAATTTCGCCGTCGCGGATGGCCCGGTTTTCCTTGTCGGCCGTGATCTTGGCAGACTCGATGCGCTGGACGCAGTAGGTGCACTTTTCCATCACACCGCGCGAACGCACAGTGACGTCCGGATTGCGCATGAACTTATAGCTTTCCGTGTCGTAGTCCGAGTAGAGCAGGAAGTTAAAACGGCGGACCTTGTACACGCAGTTGTTGGAGCAGTACCGGGTGCCCACACAACGGTTGTACACCATGGTGTTGAGGCCTTCGGGCGTGTGCACCGTGGCACCCACCGGGCAGACCTGTTCGCAGCCCGCGTTTTCGCAGTGCTGGCACATCATCGGCATGAAGTGCGCTTTGGGAGCGTGGAGGTCGCCCTCGTAGTAGTTGTCGATACGGATCCACTGCATATTGCGGCCGACTTTGACCTGTTCGCGGCCGACCACGGCGATGTTGTTTTCCGCGTAACAGGCCACCACACAAGCGTTGCAGCCGATGCAGGAGTTAAGATCGACGGCCATGGCCCACGCATTCTGCAGCACCTTGGACGAGGCATCAATGTGGTCGTAGCGCCAAGCGTCGGGGAACATGCTCTCGTCGTGCTTGGGCGCTTCGCCTTGGGGGTTGTAGCCGACTTTGTTGACCAGGGTTTCGCTGGCGCCCTCGTGCGCGTAATTCGGATTCGCGGTAGCTTCGGCGACGGTGGCGTAGCGGATGATCGAACGCTCTTCGGCCTCGTGGCCAGCCAGCGAATAGGTGCCTTCGGTGTCGAGCTCTTTACGCTCGAGGTCGTGCTGCGCGTAATGGCCGCGGTGCTCGATATTGTGCACCTTGGTCACGCACAGGTCGTATTGGCCTTTGCCGCGGGTCATGGTTGCCCCTGGCATGGCGTAGGGCATCTGCACGGAGCGGAGCTGGTAGGCGTCTACGCCCACACCGGCGCCCACGCGACCGGCTTCGGCGCGGCGCCCGCCGCCCAAATGCAGCGTGACCGCACCGTCGGCATGGCCGGGCACCATGAGCACGGGGACGGTGAGGGTGCGACCGCCTACGGCCAACTCGACCGCCTCGTTCTCCTCGATGCCGAGCTTGAGCATGGTATTTAAGCTGACCAGCGCGGCGTTGTCCCACGAGAGATTGGTGACCTGCTTGGGCAGCTCCTGCAGCCAGCCGTTGTTGGCGTAGCGGCCGTCGTAGAGCGACGGATCGGGGTGGAAGCGGACCTCGAGGGTGTTGCCCTCGGCGGCCGGTGCGACGGCGAACTGCATTGCTCCCTTGGGGGTACCGACGCCCGCGACCGGCTGGTAGGCCGAGCCTTGGACCCAGCCGTCGTGCAGCGCGCGGCGCCAGCCCGCGTTGAAGTCGCCAGGGATGTAGGTTTTCGCGGTGGAAAAGACAGCCTCGTACGCGGTGATGGCGGGGTCCATCGCCGCTTGCAGCACATCGTGGACAGTGACGCCGCCATAGAGAGGCGCGATCATCGGCTGCACGATGGAGATGGTGCCGTCGGAGGCGCGGCAATCGGTCCACGACTCGAGGTAGTGCGCCTTGGGGATGTGCCAGGTCGAATAAAAGCCAGTCTCGTCGACGTGGGAGCCCAGGTGCACGGTGTTGGGGACGTTATTGAAGGCTTGGGCGAAGTTCAGGTTAGCCGGCGCACTGTACAGGGGATTGACGCCGAGCATCACCAGCCACTTGACCTTGCCGGCGTTCATGTCGGCGACCAGCGCTTGGAGGTCGGCGCCGTTTTCGCTCGGCAGAACATTGACCGGTTGGGTGTAAAGGACCGTTTTGCCGACTGCGCCCATGGCAGCGTTCAGCGTGATGGCCGCTTGCTGGCACACCGGCGAACTGTTCGGGCCGGCGACGACCACGCAACGCCCGCCGGACTTCTTCAAATCGTTGAGCACTGCCGTGAAGAACTTTTGTGTGGCAGGGTTGGTAAGGGCGGCGCCATTGCCGCCGGCCAACGCCGCGGCGAACGCATCCACCTCGCTCGGCTTGAGCGCCAAACGATGTTCGGCTTTAAAGCCCGTGACCGAGGGCGTCGTTTCGACGACGTACATGCGGTTCATCGGCTTGCCGGACTCGAAGCGGTGCCGCGCGGCGTAGGCCCGCGACATGGGCAGGAAGCCCGGGAACTTGATGCCGCCAAGGAAGTCCGCGTCGAGCGAAACGATTACATCGGCGTCGTCGAGCTTGTATTGCGTGTCGTAGAAGTCCCCGAGCGCCGCTTTGGAGACCGCGCGGTGCGCATCGCCGAAGGCCGGTTCGTATTGGATCAGTTTGGCCTGGGGAAACCGGGCTTGCATCTGCTTCCACTGTGCTGCAAAAGTGGGCGAGCTGGTCACTTCGCTGAGGAAGTAAAGCCCTTGCCCGCCTGGCAGTTGGCCGAGCGCGGTGCGGAACTCCTCCTGAAAGTAGGGCCACTCGGCATTTTGGCCGCGGTAGCGCACATGCTGCGAGCGATCCGGGTCATACAGGTCGAGCAGCGAGCCTTGCGTCATGGCGTCCGACTTGCCCTGCGACATGGGGTGCTCGGGGTTGCCCTCGATCTTGATCGGGTGGAAGGCGCTGGATTTGACCAGGATCGGCACGGCACCCGTAGGGAACGGATGCGCTGTGGCGAAGTAGTTGTCAATGCCGAGGATGAGATCCTCGGGCTGCTTGATGTAAGGGTAGATCTGCTCGTCAGGCTGCTTGGTGCAGCCTGCCAGGCCGGCCAGCGCGAAGCTCGCGCCCATCACCTTCATGAAGCCACGGCGCGAAACGGAGTTAACCCACTCATTACCGGCAGCCTGGCGCGGAAACTCTTCCTGCATGAGCTCCTGAAACTCCGGCGTGTCAGCTAGCTCGTCCAGATTCTTCCAAAAGCGCTTCCCTGCTTTTCCGTCCAGTCGCGCCCGCACCTCGGCCAGCGTCATCTTGCCGGCTGGCGTGATGCGCTGAACGACCTGCGCGGTGGCGGTGTTCCCTGCCGTGCGGGGCGCCGGGTTCGCGGCGCGGTTCGTAGATGTGTTTAGTTCTTCCATCGCCTGCCTAGGTTCCTGTGTGAATGACTTGTTGCGCTGGTCACGTCCGGCACGCCGATCTTACCGGTGGCACGTTTCGCAGCTGGAGATCTCGTTGGCGCCCCGGATGTGGTACTGCTTGATCAAGTAGGTGCCAAGCGCTTCCTGGTCCGTGAATTTATGGTAGGCCGCGGGCATGCGGATGACCGGCACGTCGGAGGCGGTCTTACCCGAACCATTCTCCGGGATAGGCTCCTGATCGCCACGCGGTCCGGATTGCAGACCAGTCATGCCAGGGCGCGAGGGAGATTCGGGGCTTACCTGGTTGCCGATGCCCGGCAGCTCCTGCGCGCCGTTCAAGCCGCCCTTGGTTCCAGGTACGGTGGTCGGGTGGTTGCCGATCTCCGGGCCGCCCTGCAGCATGGCGAGCTCGGGGTTGCTGTTGCCCGGGTCCTTGGTGGTGCAGGAGGTGCCATACGCCGTGGGGCCGCCCTGGCC
>CAXTTZ010000082.1:0-11915 GCA_964247325.1 uncultured Acidobacteriaceae bacterium
GCTCAGGCGCTCGAGCTCGCGGCGGAGGTCGACGTTGCGCACCTGGTCGGCGGCGCCGTGGCTGAGCAGAAGGATGTCTTCGAGCAGGCTGGCAAAGGCGCGCAGCAGGGCTGTGGTCTTCGCTTGGCCTTCGGCGCCGGCGCGGTAGGTTTCTGTCGTGCGGAACAGGGCGGAATGGTCGCCGGTGTGCTCGAGCGTGCGAAGAAGAGTGAGCGCGTCGTTGCGGGCGGCGATGTAGCCGGGGAGATCGAAGCTAAGAGCGCGGCCCGCGGCACCTTCGCTGAGGCGGGCGACCAGCTCGCGCTCGGCGGGACGCAGTTCGGGACGGCTAGTCGCGAGCGTCGCGGCAATTTCGGTGACGGGCAACGCGCCAAGCCGGGCCAGGCCGCAGCGGGAACGGATAGTGGGCAGCAGCTCGCCGGGATTTTCAGCAAGAAGGATGAGATACACGCGGGCGGGTGGCTCTTCCAGCAGCTTGAGCAGCGAGTTTGCGGCCTCCTTCATAAAGGCCGCGGAGGGGAACAGAAAGACGCGCGCGGGCGCCTCGGTAGGCACGTATTGCGCGCGGGCGATCACGGTGCGGATCTGGCCGAGCTTGACCAGCAGCTGCGGCGGGTCAGGCGGCACAATGAGCACGTCGGGGTGCGTTTGCACCAGAACGCGGGTGTCTTTCTTATCGGTTTCGCGAAGGTCCTCGCGGGCGGCGACCGCATCGGCGATCCGGGCGTCCAAATCGGCGCTTTCGCGGAGGCGCGTGCAGTTGCGGCAGGTGCCGCAAAAGCTCGCCAGTGGACGGCCGTCCGAGGCAGTGTCGCGCGGCTGCAGCTCGCATTCGAGCGCCAGGGTGAGCAGCAGCGCAAGGGTGTATTTGCCAGCGCCACGCGGGCCGGCAAGTAGCAGGGCGTGCGGCAGCCGCCCCGCGGCAATGGCAGCGCGAAGCGAGTCGACGGCGGGCCGGTTGCCCTGGAACTGCGCGAAGCTGGCGGGAAAGGCCACAACGTCTAGCTTAGCGCCACAGCGTTTCTCTTAGTGCACCTGCACGGCCTCGAGAGCGGTTTCGCTTAGCGGCTGCGCCGGACGGGCGAGGAGGCGCATGCGGATCGGGTACTTCGGGCGGAGCGTGATCTTGGCTTGCATCTCGATCTTTTGGCCGGGCAGCAGATCCAAGCGCCAGCGCTGGGCCATGGTCGCAAGCGACAGAATGCCCTCCATCCACGCGAAGCTTTCGCCGATGCACTGCCGCCGGCCGGCGCCAAAGGGGAAGTAGACGAAGCGATGGCGCGCAGCTTTGTTTTCGGGCGTGTGCCGCTCGGGGCGGAAGACCTCAGGCTCATCCCAGTACTCAGGCGAGTGCCCCATGATGTATTGGCTAAAGAAGAAGCTGGCGCCAGGCGGGATGCGGTACGGCCCTAGTTGCACGGGCGCGGTGGATTTGCGACCCATCGCCCATGCCGGCGGGAACAGGCGCATGGACTCGGCAAACACCATCTCGGTATAACGCAGGTTGGGCAGGTCGGTGAGGGTGGCCTCGCGATTGCCGAGTACCTCGTCTACTTCGGCGTAGAAGCGCGTGGCCGCGTCAGGGTTTTGGCTGAGCAGGTACCAAGTCCAGGTGAGCGCGTTGGCGACGGTCTCATAGCCGGCGAGGAAGATGGTCAGCAGCTCGTCGCGAACCTGGGTGTCGGTCATGCCGGTCTCGGCGTCGCCGGCGTCCTCGGCTTCGTACCGCGCGGCGACCAGCATGGACAGGAGGTCATGCCGGCCTTGCAGCTCGTCTAGGGATAATGCGCGGCGGCTGGCGATCATGCGGTTGACCACGGCATCGAGCTTTTGGCGGTGCCTGCGAAACTTCGAAATATACGGCAAAGGCCAGTTGAGAAAGGTCTCCAGCATGGGAAAGACAACCAGAAAGTTGTACATCTCCATGACGGCATTGACCTCATCCACGACCGAAAGCGCGTCGGGGGTGACCTCGGTGTCGAAGAGCGTTCGGGCGATGATGCGCAGGCTGAGCCGCATCATTTCGTCGCCGATGTCGACGACGGAGCCGTCGGTCCAGGGGGCGATCTGCTCTCCGGCGCTACGCACGATCTCGCCGGCATAGCCCGCGATGCGCTGACGGTGGAAGGCGGGCGCGGCGAGCTTGCGCTGGCGCATGTGGATGGGGTCGTCGGAGGTGATTAGGCCCTCGCCCAGCAGCACCTTCATGCGTTGCACGGTGCGCTCCTTGATGAAGCTCGGGGCTTGGTTGATCAGGATCTCACTGATCCAGTCGGGATCGTTGACCACGATGATCAGCATGCCTAGGAAGCGGTAATGGGCGATGCGACCGAAGATTTTTTCTAGATGCGTGAACAGCGGAATCGGGTCGCCGAAGTTCAGCCATGGCCGCCGGAGGTAACGATACAGCGGACGGCGCAGGCCGGGGGGCAGCCGCCATTCGCCGCGCTCCGTGACGCCGATGTAATCGCTTGAGGACGAGTCCATCTCTCCATTAAACGGGAAATCTAAGGTGAGGTGGGCGTTTTGTGCAACACGGCGGCAAAACGCTGCAGCACCGCGCACAGGATGTCCTCGGCAATGGATTCAATGGAACTATTGTCGCGGAAGACCAAGACGCGCGCGGGCTCGCGCTGGGCAATGGCCTCATATTGCTCGTAAATGCGGCGGTAGAAGGCGTCGTCTTCGCGCTCAAACCTGTTTTCGTCGGTGCCAAGGGTGCAAAGATGGCGCTGGTTGCGATCCCGGGCGCGTCCTAGAGAGAGTTCCAGCGGTGGTAGCAGCAGAAGGGTAAGGTCGGGCTGCAGATCGTGGCAGACCGCCGCGTGCATCTGGCGGATGCGCTCGGGGCCGAGCCCGCGGCCGGCGCCCTGGTAGGCCTCTGACGAGTCAGTGTAGCGGTCGCAAAGCACAACGGAGCCGGCTGCCAGCGCCGGGCGAACGATCTCGGCGAGGGCCTGCGCGCGGTCGGCAAACATGAGCGCCATCTCGGCCTCGGGGGCGAGCGGGCCCAGCTCGGTTTCAGCGCGTGAATCGACCAGAAGGCCGCGGAGGCGGTCGCCAAGCCGCGTGCTGCCCGGCTGACGTAGGGTGGTGACGGGGTGGCCTGCGGCGGCGAGCGAGGCGGCGAGCAGGCGTAGCTGTGTGCTCTTGCCGGAGCCGTCCAAGCCTTCGAAGGTGATGAAAACGCCCTGCCTCACGTGCCGAGTCTACCGGAGACGGGCCGTGCGCATCGTACAGACGAGATTGGCGATTAATCGATTGGGAGTTGTGGCGTTATGGGAATTGCTTTGTTGTTGATCTTTCTACTGCTCGTAGCCATTGGCGGCGGGATCATGATGTATAGCGCGGGCCAGCGCAAGCGTTCCAACCAAAGCGGGAGTAGTGAGGTTGTGACGCAAACACAACAAACAGACACACCGAAGGTAGGGCGGCCGGTGGGTCCAAACTAAGACGCTCTACTTCGGCAGAGCGTGCACGTCCAACTGCCAAGCGGCCGTTGCAGGGCCAATGTCGATCGCGAGCTTGCCCTCTTGACCTTCCGTGATCGTGGGGCCTTGGACGACGTGGTCATGGTTGCCGGCGTCGGTCCACTGAAGCTTTAAGGGACCTTCGCCGAGGACTTTGAATCGGTAATGGAAGACGCCGCCGTTTGCCATCGATTGTGTGCCAAAGCTGGCGCTTGGGTAATCCACCTCGACCACGTTGATGACTGCACCGGAGTGGTTGGTCACGGTGGCCTCCACAAAGGGCGAGTGGCAACCGTGCAGCGGGGCAAGAGCAAGGAGCGTACAAAAAATGCGGCCGGTCGCAAACTGCTTCGCTTTGTTCACTTTGCCTCCCCTAATCGCAAGCGCCGCATCAGCTCTGGAAGGCGCTGCATGGCCGCAGTCATACGCAGCCAAGCGCGGTTCTCCATGGCTGGGTAGCCACTCACCACGACGCCCGCCGCCACGTCGGAAGGGATTCCAGTTTGCGCCGTGGCGACGGCGCGATCGCCGATGGTGAGATGGCCGGCGACACCGACCTGGCCGGCCAGGGTAACGCCGGCGCCGACGCGGGTGGACCCAGCAAGGCCGACCTGGGCGCACAGCAGGGTGTCCGGGCCTACCGTGCAAGCATGACCAACCTGCACGAGGTTGTCGATCTTTGCACCGCGCCCGATGCGCGTCTCGCCGACGATGGCGCGGTCGATACAGGAGTTTGCCTGCACCTCCACATCGTCTTCGAGCACCGCAGGGCGGGGGTGGTTGGTTCGGGTCCAGCGGCCGTCGGGGTTCTTGGCGAAACCAAATCCATCAGCGCCGACGATGGCGCCGTTCTGCAGAGTCACATCGTCGCCCAGGCGGCAGCCCTCGCGAACGACGGCGTGCGCGTGCGCAAAAAAGCGGCGGCCGGCGATCACGCCCGGATACAAGACCGCATGCGCCAAAATGACGCAGTCTTCCCCTAAAACGCAATCTTCGCCGATTACCACATAGGGGCCGATATGGCCTCCGGACCCGATGCGGGCCGAAGGAGCGATAACGGCGGTGGGATGAATGCCAGGCACGTAGCTGGGCGCAGGATGGAACAAGGCGACGGCTTGCGAAAAAGCATATTTGGGGTCAGGGACGCGCAGGGTAGGCAACGGAAGCGGCGCAAACTGGCGCTCGACGATGAGGGCGGCGGCGCGAGACTGCGGCGCCAAGCGGGCATAGCGCGGGTTGGCAACAAAGGCGACCTCCGTGGGCCCGGCCTCCTCGATGCCGGCAACGCCCGTGATGAGAAGAGTCGCAAGGGAAGGCAGCGCAGGCGCGGGATCGTCCGAGGCGGCTGAGGACGGGCTGCTAGCTGGAACCAGTTCAGCGCCGAGAGCCAACGCCAGCTGCGGGAGGGTCATGGAGGGATTGTAGCGGAGCTAGCGGAGGACTCGCGGCGGGAGGATAAGTTGACGGCGGGAGCGCCGAGCGGGGTGGCTCCGACGTGACAGCGCCTATGTTGCAACAAAAAGTAGGCAAATACCTGAAGACGAGCCCTCCCCTGATGTAGAATGGGCTGGCAGCAGGGTCAGGAACGCGGACGTAAGTGGCTGTTTTGCAACAGTTTATCTCAGATTTCAGGATGGATCCGGTTTCGATTCATGGCCGACTATATTTATTTGCTGCAAACCCGCTTGACGCCCGCGCAACGGCGCGCGATGGAAACCCTTCGCGAAGCAGCTCGCGCCGGCGGCGCTCCGGTTTTCCTGGTGGGGGGTGCGGTTCGGGACCTGACCAGCGGCATCCCGGTGCGGGATCTGGACTTCGCCGTCCAAGGCGAGGTGGCAGGAATCGTCACGGCGCTTGAGGGGATCGGGGCCGAGGTCACCGGCACCCATGAGGTTCTAGGGTCTACCTATCTTTCTATGCCCGGCGGCGTGCGTTTAGAGGTCGGGCCGACCCTGCAGGTGAGCTATCCCAAGCCGGGCGAGCCACAAACGCAATCAGCAGGCATCCTGGAAGACCTGCGGCGGCGCGACTTCACTGCGAACGCGATGGCCGTTTCGCTCAACGAGGGCTCGTTTGGGTTGCTGCTCGATCCTTTGAACGGCATTGCCGACTTAGAGAACCGCGAACTGCGCTTGGCCTCGAACTACGGCTTTATCGAGCAGCCCGCGCTGCTGTTGCGAGCCGCGCGTTTGTCGGGCCGGCTTGGCTGGACGTTGGAAGAGCGCACGCAAACGCGGTACAGCAATGCGAAAGAGGAAAACCTCATCGGTGGGCTGCCCACCGCCGCACGTGGCCTGGAAGCCGAGGAGCTTTTCCATGAGGAAGACCCCGTGGCCGTGCTGGAGCACATGGACGCGGAGGGCTGGCTGCCAACGTTAATTGACGGGCTCGCTCCAGGGCGGGTGGATGGCGGGGCCATCGATGCTGTGCGCGACTTGGTGGGGCAGCTTGAGGCGTTGGGAATCTCCGTCGATCCGTCGGCGGTGTACTTCCCGATCCTAACGGCAAAGCTTGCGCCCGAAGCCGTAGCGGCGCTGAAGCAGAGCTTTGCCCGGCCCGGATTTGTTCGGCAAATCGAGACGATCGAGGCTCGCGGCAAAGAGCTGGCAGGGAAACTCACGCCCAAAACGCCGGTGCCGGCCTCGGACACCTGGAAGCTGCTGCAACGTGCGGAACCGGAAGTTGTGCTTTGGCTGGCGTACCACTCGCGCAGCACCGCCGTACAGGCGAAGTTGAAGGCTTTCTTGAAGGAGTGGCCGCAAGCCCGTCAGAAGGTGCCCTATGCGCTGATGCAGGAGATGCGCATCACGCCGGAGGTGCCCGGGTACGACGAGCTGCTGGAAAACCTATTTTTTGCCATGATTGACGGCAAGCTGGAGACCACGGAGGCGCTTCGGGCGTTTTTGGAGCCGTACTCTCCGCCAGCGCCGGTGCAGCCGGTCAGTGTGCGGCGGCGGCCAGCCAAGGCGGCGCGTGGCCGCGGAAAGAAGGCGGTGGAAGAAGCCTCATTGCCGTCAGACGAGGCCGAGGAGCCCGAGGAAGACGATCGAGCTCTCGATCGGGACAGTACGCCCGATGAGGACGAAGAAGAAGCCGAGTTGAAACCGATGTTGAACAGGGCCATCCTGGCAGATCAGGATGAGGCTGACGATGTTGAGGAGGCTCCGCTTGCCGAAGATACCGAACATGAGGATGACGAGCGCGAGGCGGAGGTCGACGAAGAAGTAGAGTCAGTTGCGGCAGCGGACGCGTCGCCTGCTCCGGCGGCTGAGAAGCCCGCGCCGATGGTACCGACCCCACGAAAAACAGCCAAAAAGCAGATCACCGCCGCTCTGGTGGAGACAGCTGAGAATGTGCAAGCGCCTGAAGTGTCGCCCGAGGCTGCCGTGGTGCCTGCCGCGATAGGGGCCAAGGCGACCAAGTCTGCTGCGACTGCGGGGAGGGCGGCTACCTCGAAAGCTCCTGCAGCAAAAGGCCCGGCCGTGGTGGTAGTGCAGCCCCCGGCAGCGAGTAAGCGGGTGGCGGCGGCACCTCCAGCGGCTAAGCTCGCAGGGCCGAAGACCAGCGTCGAACCGGAGCCAAAGCCAGCTGCTAAAGCGGCAAAGAAATCCGGAAGCAGCGGTGCGGAAGAAGTGCCTGAGGCGCCCAAGGCAGGGAAGACGGCCGGAACAAAAGGCACGACGACATTTTCGGCACCGGATCCCGAGCCGGTACCCCTTCGGTCCAAGGCAGCCGTTAAGGTTGTGGCAAAGGCCTCGGATCCGAAGGCGGAAAAGGGAAAAGTTGCGGCAGTAAACCCACCTGTCAAGAGCACGGCGGGCAAATCTGCAGTCGTAAAGGTGGTCGCACCCACAAAGATCGCTCCTACAGCGAAACCTGCAAAGGCATCGCCTGCGAAGGCGGCCGCCAAGGGCAAAACGCGGTAGGGCTGCAAAGACTAGCCGCTGCGCTCATCCCGATGGCGGCGACGCACCTCGATGGTGAGGCGTTTGATCTTTTGGTTCAGTGTGGAAAGCGGGATGCGAAAGTACTCGGCGGCCTCAGTCTGGTTCCAGTTGCAACGTTCTAGCCGGTCGGAGATGATGCGCCGCTCGATCTCCTCCATCACGTCGAAAAGTGAGGCATTGACGTTTTCCTCGAGCAGGGCCGTGGAGTAGCTTTGGCCGCGCAGTTGCGTGGGCAACAGGTCGGGCGTGATAAGCGGAGCGCGCGATAGGACCACGGCGCGTTCCATGGCATTTTCCAGCTCACGCACGTTGCCGGGCCACTCATAGTCCATCATGACGCGTAGAGCATCGGAGGAAAGCTCGCGCGGCGTGAAGCCATTCTCCTGCGAAAACTGCCGCAGGTAGTGCGTGGCGAGCAGGGGAATATCGGTGCGGCGCTGGCGAAGCGCGGGCAGCTCGATCGGAATCACGTTCAAGCGATAGAACAGATCTTCGCGGAACCGGCCTTCGCGCACGGCTTGCTGCAGATTAACGTTAGTGGCGGCAATGATACGTACGTCAACCTGGATCTCCTGCGTTCCGCCGACGTGCATGAAGCGGCGGTCTTGCAGCACGCGCAGCACCTTGGCCTGCATATCCATGCTCATCGTACCGATCTCATCGAGAAAGAGCGTGCCGCCATCGGCGACCTCGAATAGCCCTTTTTTCGCCGCTACGGCTGAGGTGAAGGCGCCGCGCTCGTGGCCAAAGAGCGTGGACTCAAGCAGATCCGAGGGTACCGCGCCGGTGTTCAAAGGAACAAAGGCTTTGTCACGGCGGGGCGAGTTGGCATGGATGGCTTTGGCAATGAGCTCTTTGCCGGTGCCGCTTTCGCCCTGGATAAGCACGGTGGAACGGCTCGGAGCGACCTGCTCGACGAGCTGGAAGAGCTGCAGCATGGGCTCGCTCTTGCCCACGATGTTGTCAAAGGAGTAGCGCTGCTTAAGCGTGCGCTTGAGCTGCTGAACCTCCTGCTCGGCGCGGCTGCCACGGATGGCGGTGCGGATATCAGCAAGCAGTTTTTCATTGTCCCAGGGTTTTTGGACGAAGTTAGAGGCACCGGCTTGGATGGCATCGACGACGTTGCCCACGGTGCCGTACGCGGTGATCATGATGACCGGCATGTCTGGGGTCATGGCCTTGATGCGCGGCAGCAGGTCCATGCCGCTTTCGCCGGGTAGGGCCAGGTCGAGCAGCAAAAGATCGTAGGTCTGGCGCGTGAGCTGATCGATGCCGGTCTTGCCATCGACGGCGAGATCGACGTGAAAGCCTTCGAGCAGGAGCAGGGTTTCGAGCGAGTCGCGAATCCCAGCCTCATCGTCGATGATGAGGATTTTCTGGGTCGCTGTTGTGGGGCGCGTATCCGCGGGTAGGGCAGGGCGTTCGATCGTAGAGGCTTCAGGCATGAACAACGGTTCCTCGTTCTTCGGTCACGCCGGAAAGAGCGCCGGCGGGCGTGGCGGTCGAGCTGGAGAGAGCGTGCGACGCCTCGTCCATCAGAGGAAAGAGCAGCCGGAAGGTGGTGCCGCGGTCGGCTTCGCTATCGGCCTCGATGTGACCCCCGTGCTCCTGCATGATGCCGTAGGAGACAGCAAGGCCGAGACCGGTGCCTTTTCGCTGGCCTTCGCGCGGCTGCAATTTCGTGGTGAAGAAGGGATCGTAGATTTTGCGCAGGACCTCGGGCGGCATACCGACGCCGTTGTCGGCCACACGGAACTCGACCTCATTCGCCACGACGTGCGTGCTGAGGGTGATCGTTGGCGAGGGCCGGTCGGCAAGGGCATCGCGGGCATTGAGGATGAGATTGACCAGTACCTGCTGCAGCTTGCCGCGGTTGCCACAGATGGGGGGCAGGTCGGGCGCGAGTTCGAGCATGATGGCCACGCCGGACGAGCGCATCTGGTGTTCCAGTAGCTGCACGGTCTCGCTGGCGATGCTGTTCAGGTCGACACGCACGAGGTCGACGGTGCTCATGCGCGAAAAGTTCAGCAAGCCGTTGACGATCTCGGAGGCGCGAAAGGTTTGCTGCGTGATCTTGTCGAGCACGGGGCCAAGCCGGGTCTGAGCGCTGTCATCGAGCCGGATCTGCTTGCCGAGCATCTGCGCGTAGCTGGAGATGACGGCGAGTGGCGTGTTCACTTCGTGGGCGACACCGGCGGCGAGCAAGCCGATGGAGGACAGTTTATCGGCCTGGGCGAGTTGGGCCTCCATGCTGACGCGCTCGGAGATGTCGTCGACCAGCACGATGCGGCCGACGGTCTCCATCTCCCGATTCATGAGCGGGGCGACGGTAATGTTGGCCACGCGCGGCTCGCCGCTGGGCAGGGCGATGCGGAATTTGTATAGGGTGTGGACGCCGGCGTCAGGGTCCATGCGCTCCAGTTCGGCGACGAACTCACGGGAAAATACCTCATGGGCAGGTTGGCGCAGCACGTCGGCGCGCGGCATGCCATGGATGCGCTCCATTTCGGTGTTCCAACTTTCGATGCAGCTCTCCAGATCGAGCGCAAAAACGCCGACATTGATCGATTCGACGATGTTTTCGTTGAAGTCGCGCAGACGCTCAAAGTCGAGAATCTTCTGCTCGAGCTTGCTATAAAGCTGCGCGTTTTGGATGGCAATGCCGATGTACTGGGCCAGCGATTCGAGCAGCTCCATATCTTCGCTGGACAGGAAGTCGCCGTCGCCGGTGCGGCCCAGGCCGAGAAAGGCGACTGTGCTTTGCCCACCGCCGGCGTGGCGCGCGGCGCGGCAGGGAACGTAGTAGTTCAGATCAAGAGCGGCGGCGGTGGCGCGCTGATTGTCAGGCAGACGCAAGACGGATTGGGGAGTGTCGAAGAAGAGATGGCTGGGCTCTTCGCCGGGGCTAAACGATAAGAAGCCGAGGTCGAGCGGGGTGCCGTTGAGGTTAGCGGCGAGGCCGTGCGAGGCCACCAGGGTGAACCTGGGTTGACGGACACTGTAGCCCTCATCGGCCAAGAAGACGGCGACTCGGGTGAGAAGAAGGGTCTGGTGAAGGCGCTCGACGACGGAATACACCAGGGCATGGAGGTCGGTTTGGGCGTTGAGGCGGCGACCGAACTCGACCAGAGTTTCACGATAATCGAAACGCTTTTGATCGAACACACGATCGACGCGGGCCTGAATGGCACGCTTCAGTGGATCGAAGACCAAGCCCGTGATGATGACCGCGGCCATGAGGCCCCACACACGCAGGCTGGGCAGGCGCGTGTGCACCATCTCGGCCGTAACAGCGACGACGCCGAAGTACAGCGCGACGAGCGAGGCCGTCGCCAGGGTGTACGCGACGCCACGCTTGAAGATGAGGTCAACATCCATGAGGCGATAGCGGACGATAGCCCAACTGAAGGTGAGCGGAAGCAGCAGCAGCGACAGGATGGCGGCCTTGCTCATCACGCTGGGAACGCTAACGTCGGCGAGAAAGGGAAGCACGTAGAGCAGCGTGAAGGGCACCACCGTGAGCAGCGTGCCGCGAGAAAGCCACTTCAGCTGCTGGCGCTCGAGCGGCCGGGCTTCGCGGCGGTAGCGCAGCCAGAAAACAGCGGCAGCGAGGAGGTAGAAGGTCGCCAGATAGGCGTAGTCCATCTGGTCGAGACGATGCTGCAAGCGTCCTGTGGCGTACCAGCGGGTAAGCGAAAGCACACGCAAGGCGACCAGGGCGGCGCCGGGCGCGTACAACAGCAGATACGCGGCGCGGCGCAGGCGCGACGGCCCGGTTTCGCCCGTGAAGCTCAAGGCAAAATGCAGGAAAAGTGCGGGTTGCAGCGCCGTGGCGAGGACGTTTGCGGCGTAGATCGTGGTGTCGAGGACATCGAGCACGCCCGTGTACTTGAAGGCGTACAGAACAAACGAGGCCAAACAGAAGAGGTAAAAGTGGCTGGATTGCGGGGCGGTCCAGCGTCGGAACAGAACATACAAGCCGATGGCCAGATATACCAGCGCGAGCGCCCGAAGCACCTGGTTGTCAGTGCGGTCGGCCGGCTCAAGGTAGACCACGACCTCGATGGCCGTTGGGTGGGCCCGGGAGCCGGTGGAGCGTAGCAGGGAATAGGTCGCATGGGACCAAATGCCGCTCTGGTAGGTGGCGCGCTCGGCGGCGGCCACGCTGGGCGTGGGCAGGTCGTCAATGGCGGTCAGCACGTCGCCAGTTCGAATGCCGGCACGGTTGGCTGGGGTGTCGGAGGGCACCTCATAGGCGCGAAGGCCACCGTTGGATTCGGTCCAAAGAGCGCCGTCGGTAGGAACTTCGAAACTGTTCTCCTGCAGAAAGTTGCTGACGGCTAACCCGATGGCTGCGAGCGTAAAGATCGCCAGCAGAACAGCATAGATTCGGGTTTGCGAAAGCCTGTTCATCGGTGCGTCTTTGGTCCGTTCAAACCACGAGCGAACTATAGGGAAATTACAAGCAAGCGAAGGGCCAAATCGGAGTGGGTAGAGT
>CAXTTZ010000083.1:0-11900 GCA_964247325.1 uncultured Acidobacteriaceae bacterium
CGGCCGGGTGGCTGACAAGTGGAGGATGTTGGTGCTGGAAACCTTGGAGGAGCATGGGCGGGTGCGGTTTCGGCGGCTGGGGGAGCTGGTCGGAGGGATCAGCCAGAAGATGCTGACCAAAACGGTGCGGCAAATGGAGTCCGATGGGCTGCTGAAGCGGACGGTATACCCGGTGGTGCCGCCGCGAGTGGAGTACGAGCTGACCGAACTGGGGCACAGCTTGGGGGAGGCATTTTGCGGCGTATGGACCTGGGTGGACAAGCACCACTGGGAGATCATGCAGGCGCGGCGGACGTTCGCAGCGCGGGAGATTGGGGCAGAGGAGGTGTAAGCTGTGCATATGGCTAGCTTGCCCAAACCGCAGCCGGAGTGGGTGCCAATGACGGCAGAGCAGTTGCTTGCCATTCGGGGGACTCCCGAGTTTGAGGAGGAGCTGCGACGGCAAATGGAAGTACTTGCTGATCACCAGCGCCGTCATCCGGAGGAGCTAATGGAGCCGGATTGGGAGTGGTTGAACACGGTTTGGAAATAAAACGTGGAGATATCATCGTAGTGGCTCCGCTGCCGCCGTTCGATAAGCCCAGGCCTGCCGTGGTCGTACAGGCTTTGGTGCTAAATGACAGTGAAACAGTGACTGTGGCACTCATTTCAAGCGATCTCTCGTGGTCGCTTCCCATACGCGTATATATTCAGCCAAGTGCACAGAATGGTCTTCGGAAAGCTTCGCATGTCATGGTAGATCTGCTAGCCACAGTACCCACGAGCAAGGTAGGCAAACGCATAGGTACGCTGGAGTCTCCATATCTGCGCAGAGTGGATGAAGCCATCCGCATCTACCTCGGGCTATAGTTCTGGACGCCTTTTCCTCACGGCTTGCACCAGGGTTCGGGCAGTAAACTAGAGCTATGGCCGCTGAGTTCACGCATCTGCACTTGCATACGGATTATTCGCTGCTGGACGGCGCTTGCGACGTCGATAAGCTGGCCAAGCATCTTCAAAAGATCGGCCAAACCTCGGCCGCGATTACCGATCACGGCAACATCTATGGCGCGGTGCACTTCTTCGATGCGATGAAGAAGAAGAACTTGCACCCGATTTTGGGCTGCGAGCTCTACATTTGCAAGGAAGACGACCACCGTGGCAAGCCTGACCCGGAGTCCAAGTACAACCACTTTCTGGTGCTGGCGGAGAATGAGGCGGGGTACCGCAACTTGGTGCAACTGACTTCGGAAGCGGCACTTCATGGGTTCTACCGTAAGCCGCGGGTAAGCAAGAAGTTCCTTGCCGAGCATGCGGAGGGGTTGATCGGATTTTCGGGCTGCTTGGCCGGCGAGATGTCGCAGCACCTGATGGCGGACGACTACGCCGCGGCTAAGCGGGTCGGGGGGCAGTTCCAGGAGATCTTTGGCCGCGGAAACTTCTTTCTTGAGATCCAGGATCACGGCCTGGAGCCGGATAAGGCAGTGACCGAGGCCATGTTCCGGCTGGAAAAAGAGCTGGACATTCCGCTGATCGCGACCAATGACTCGCACTATGTGGCTTCGGACGACGCGCGTTCGCACGAGGTGCTGCTGTGCGTGCAGACAGCTGACTCGATCAACAACCCGAAGCGGTTCAAGTTCGACAAAAACGAGTTCTACATCAAGTCGGCCGAGGAGATGCACCAGCTGTTCGCGCATGCGCCGGAGGTGTGCACGCGCACAATGCAGTTTCCGGAACGCTGCAAGCTGGAGCTCGCCAAGGTAAAAAACCCGTTCCCGAAGTTTCCGCTGCCCGAGGGCCAGACGATCGACACGTACTTCGAGCAGGTGTGCAGGGAGGGTTGGCGCAAGCGGCGCGACTCGGCAATCGCGCACCTGGAGGCGCGGGGCATCCTGCGCAACTCGATTGCGGCCTATGAGGAGCGGTTGAGCCGCGAGATCGAGTGCATCAAGAACATGAAGTTTCCGGGCTACTTCATGATTGTGTGGGACTTTATCCGCTACGCGAAGGAGCACTCGATTCCGGTAGGCCCGGGGCGCGGCTCGGCGGCGGGCTCGCTGGTGGCGTATGTGATGGAGATCACCGACGTCGACCCGCTGCAGAACAATCTGCTATTTGAGCGTTTTTTGAACCCCGAGCGTGTTTCCATGCCGGACGTCGATATCGACTTTTGCATGAATCGGCGCAGCGAGGTCATCGAGTATGTGCGCGAGAAGTATGGCGTCGATCAGGTGGCGCAGATTATCACCTTCAACACCATGGCGGCCAAGGCGGCGATCAAGGACGTGGGCCGCGCGATGGACATGCCCTATGGCGAGGTCGACCGCATCGCCAAGTTGGTGCCGACGACTATCGGTATCACGCTCGAGCAGGCACTCAAGGACTCGCCGCCGCTGGCTGCGGCATGCGAGGCAGACCCGAAGATCCGCGAGCTGATCGAGACGGCGCAGCGGCTGGAGGGCCTGGTGCGTGGCGCGGGCGTCCATGCGGCGGGGGTGGTGATTGCGCCTCAACCGTTAACTGAGCTTGTGCCCGTAACGCGTACTAAAGACGACGCTATCGTCACCAGCTACGACATGAAGGCCGTCGAAAAGATGGGTTTGCTCAAAATGGATTTTCTTGGGCTGACTACGCTGACGGTTATTGACGACTGCCTGAAGCTGATCCAGCTGAACCGTGGTGAGACGGTCGATATGGCGACGGTGCCGCTGGATGACCAGAGAACCTATGAGCAGGTGTTCCATAAAGCGCTAACGAGCGGCGTGTTCCAGTTCGAGTCGGGGGGCATGCGCGATGTGCTGCGGCGCTACAAGCCGACCTCGGTGGAGGACCTGACGGCGCTCAATGCGCTGTACCGGCCGGGGCCGATTCAGGGCGGCATGATCGACGACTTTATCGAGCGCAAGTGGGGCCGGCGGCCGGTAGAGTATATGTTCCCCGAGCTTGAAACGATCCTCAAGGAGACGCTTGGGGTCATCGTGTACCAGGAGCAGGTGATGCAGATCTCCTCGGCGATTGCGGGTTACTCGCTGGGCGGGGCCGACCTGCTGCGCCGCGCGATGGGTAAAAAAGACCCCGCGGAGATGGCCAAGCAGCGCGACATCTTTATGGCGGGCGCGCTGGAGCGCAAGCACCCCAAGGATACGGCAGGCAAGCTGTTCGATCTAATGGAGCAGTTTGCAGGATATGGCTTTAACAAGTCGCACTCAGCGGCGTACGCGCTCTTGGCGTACCACACGGCGTGGCTGAAAACGCACTACCCGGTGGAGTTCATGGCGGCGCTGCTGACGTCGGAAACCTCGAAGCCGGAAAACGTTGTGAAGTACATCGGCGAGTGCCGCGAGATCGAGATCGCCATTTTGCCGCCCGACGTACAGGTGTCGGACGCGAACTTTACTCCGGCCGGCGATGCGATCCGGTTTGGGTTGGCGGCCATTAAGAATGTGGGGCATAATGCGATCGAGTCGATCCAGAAAGCCCGGCTTGAGCTGCAACATGCCAATGCCACGAGCGCGACGGACGCCAAGGGAACGCAACGTGAAAGCAAGGCGTTCAAGTCGCTGTGGGAGTTCTGCGAAAAGGTCGACCTGCGATTGATGAACAAGCGCGTGCTCGAGTCGCTGTGCAAGGCCGGCGCGTTGGATGGCTTTGGTAAGCGCGCCGAGGTGATGGCGGCGGTGGATAAAGCAATGGAGCGGGCGCAAAAGTCGCAGCGCGACGCCGCGGCCGGCCAGCATGGGCTATTCGGCATGTTTGACGACGGCCCGGCTGTAACGGACACGCAGGCCGATGCGCTGCCGCCCGCGCCCGAGTGGGACGAGCATACGCGCTTGGCGAACGAAAAAGAGGTACTGGGCTTCTTCGTCTCGGGCCACCCTTTGGATAAGTACCGCGACAAGCTGCGCAATCTAAAAGGTGTGATCGACACGCAGACTGCCTGCGAGATGAAGCCGGAGCCGGTGGTGTTCCGGCGCGGGCAGCAGGAGCAGGGCAGCGAGATCACCGTGGCGGGCGTGATCACCGGGCTGAAGGTGGCTAAGTCGAAGCGCTCGGGCGAGATGTACGCGCAGGCCTGCCTGGAGGACGCCGTCGGCAAGATCGAGTTAATCGCCTTTCCGCAGAGCTATGAAAAGCTGGCGGAAAAGCTGAAGATTGACGTGCCGGTACTGATCCGTGGGGCGCTGCGTGGCGAGGAAGACTCGGCGCCGAAGATCGCGATCTCGTCCATCCAGGCGCTGGAGGACGTACAGGTGAAGCTGCCCGAGGCGCTACGTATCCGAGTGCCGCTCCATTCACCGGATGCGGCGCTGATGCAAAAGCTGGAAGCGCTCTTCAAAGATCGGCCGGGCAAGGGCAAGGTGCTGCTGAATCTGGAGGAACCAGGCGAGTTTTGCGCGGTGCTCGAGCCACGAGGGTATGCGGTTTCGGCAGACGTGCAGTTTATCGAGAGCGTAGAAGGGCTGGTGGGCCGGGGCGCGGTGCAGGTGATCGCGTAGGGCGAGTACCTGCACGTGACCGGGCGATTAGTCGGCGAGATCGTAGTTGACCGTGATGTTGGTTTCCACTTCGACGGGGTTGCCGTTGATTCGATACACCTTATAGACCCACTGACGGACTGCGTCGAGCGCCGATTTTTGTAGCTCCTGCGGACCCGAGACCACGGTGAGGTGGTCGACGTGTCCATCCGTTCCGATCACCGCGGCGAGGACGACCGAACCCGTGATGTGCGCGTGTTTTGCGTCTTCTGGGTAGACCGGTTCGACCTTGGTGACAACTTGCTCGGCCATTACTCCCGAGGAAATACGGACTGGGCCCGAGGGAACCTGTTGTTGGTTTTGCGGCGTCGGGGTGGGTACCCCCACCCGAAAGGCCAGGGCAGAGGTGGACGCGATCAATAGAAAAACCGTGCAGGCCGAGGCCGCCGCGAGGCGCTGCTTCTATGAGGCTTGGGGATTGGGTGCTTTCAAAGACATAAGTCTCCTTTCCGACGTGTTCACATCGAAGATGCCGATGGCTTGAGTGGGTACGGCCGGCTGGTTTGGCAAGCAGAAAGCGGCCAGCCGGAGGAGGGCATGTGCATAGGGTTCCGCGCCTCCAAGCGCGCGGGCGGCCATCGCGTCGCACACCATTTCGCGCGTTTCTGCGAGCCAGGCTCGAGCGAAACGCACGCAAGAGTGATAGGCCGCGAACAGGAAGAGCAATTCATACGCAAGATTTTTGACGTAGTCGTTACGCCGCATATGTGCGAGCTCATGTGCGAAACCGGCGTCGAGTTCGCTCGGAGGGACGGCCAGGAAGCGGGCCGGCATGATCAGGAGTTTGTGCGTGATGCCGATGGTTACCGGACCGGAGATTTCCGCAGACAAGCGCAGGCCGGCATCGGGCAGCTGAAAACGATGGCAAAGGCAGTCCCAGCGCCTTTGGCAAGCCGGGGTGAGCACGGCGGGGCGGCAGTGATGGCGAAGTCTGTGGATACGCCACAGCTGATACAAAAAGCGGCAAGCGAAGAAAGCGACCGAGGCCGCGTACAGGGCCGCAAGCACCGGTACGAGAATGTGGGAGAACCCGGACGGCCGAATTACGTGCGCGTCGCCGAGGATGACGCGCACGTTTCCGTCCGCGTTTCGATCTCCCGAATCAAGAACGCTAAAGAGAACTCGGCGAAGCTTGGCGACTGCCGATGCGGGGAGGAGGCAACTGGCTGGAAGCAGGATCTGCGCAAGAAAGGTGAAGGTCCAGATCCTATGCTTGCTCTCCGGGGTCCAGGGCCGTCCGAAACGGCAGGCCGCAGAGGCAGCAGCGTAGAGCAAAGGCGCTTGCCAGACAGAGTTGACCAGATACGCGAACAGGTACCCGACAAAGAGGGTCATGATTGGCCGTCCTGTTCTTGATCAAGCCGGCGGGTAAGCTCGGCCAATTGCGTGGCGTTAATGTGTTCTGTTTTGACGAGGCTCATCACGAGTTCCTCGCTGGAGCCGCCAAACATGCGGTCGATGAACTCCCGGAGCACCTGCCCTGTGGCTTTGGTTTGGCTTACGGCAGCGCTGTACACGAAGGCTCGTCCCCGGCGTTCGCGTTTGAGCTGCGCTTTGCGCTCCAGGATGTTGAGCATGGTCTGGACAGTGGTGTAGGCCAACTGCTGCTTGAGCCCTTCCTGTACCGTGCTGACGGTGCTGGGCCCCAGCCGCCAGATGACCTGCATGACCTGCAGTTCAAGCTTTGTGAGTACCGAGCTGGGACGTTTCGCCATACTTCTCCTAAACAGATAGGAGATTAAGTCGGTGCCCTCGCGGCTGTCAACTAAAAATTTAGGACTTTGACTGGAAGCGGCCGTGGAAGAGGGTTGAGGTGCGGGGCAGCCGAAGTCGTGTGCCTTTCCCGGGTACAATCGGGAATTGGATCACCATGGCCGAATCTCAGCAGCAGAAGCCCGTTCTCCCTCATCCAGCGCCCGTTCCTGAGGCCTGGGTCAAGACAGAGCTTGCGCGGCACCCGCAGCGTCCCTACCCGATGGACTATATTGAGGCGCTGTTTACCGAGTTCAGCGAGATTCATGGGGACCGGCAGTTTGGCGATGATGGGGCGTTGGCGGCTGGGATGGCGCGATTTCGGGGCGAGCCGGTGATGGTGATCGGCAACCTGAAGGGCCGGACGCTGAAGGAGCGTGTGGCGCGGAAGTTTGGGTCGCCCGACCCAGAAGGCTACCGCAAGGCGCTGCGGGCGATGAAGCTTGCGGAGAAATTTGGGCGGCCGGTGTTGACGTTTCTCGATTTGGCAGGCGCAAACCCTGGTTTGGGTGCCGAAGAGCGCGGGCAAGGGGAGGCGATCGCGCGGAATCTGCTGGAGATGAGCCGGCTGCGCGTGCCGACGATAGCGACGATCACGGGCGAGGGCGGCTCGGGCGGCGCGCTGGCCTTGGCCGTGGCCGATCGTGTGTTGATGCTCGAGAATGCGATCTACTCGGTCATCTCGCCGGAGGGATGCGCGTCAATCATGTGGAAGGACGCGAGCAAAAAGCAGCAGGCGGCGGTGGCCCTGCGCTACACTGCGGTGGATGTGCAGCGGCTGGGTTGCGTGGACGAGGTGGTGCCGGAGCCCGACGGTGGCACGCACACGGATCCGGCGGCGGCCATGGGGATCGTCGGCGAGCGACTTGAACGCTGCCTGGCGGAATTACTCGGCGAGCCGGCAGAGGCACGGCTGGAGCGGCGCTACCAAAAATTTCGGCAGATGGCGCAGTTTTATGTGGCGGCCTGAACCGCCGGCGGCCGTGCGAGCGCGCCGAGGCGCCTCGCGAGGAACGCAGTTTGCGCTCTTTTCGGTGGGGCTGCTTTGGCTGCTGGCCAGCCGGGTGGGTGCGGAAAGCGCCGCGATGGGCTTTTCGCGGCTGTTTCGGTCGGATGTGTTTGCGCCACTCTTGAGCCAGCTGTTTGCGGTGGTGCTGCTGTTGACTGGGTTTACGGCGTTGAATTGGCTGCTGACGCGCGATGGCAGTGTACGCCGGACCAACGCACTGCCAGTGCGCCCGACAGCGGGGCGCGAGGCGCAAAAGGGCGTTGCCCTGGGCTGGGCGCTGCTGCTGGCGAGCGTGCTGCCGCTGGCCGTGTTCGGAGCACTGGAGCCGCAGTTTTGGTGGGCGCCCAAGGCGTTTGGGCTGGCGTTGGTATCGCTCGTTACGGTGTTTTTGGCGAGCTTGGCGGCGGAGCTCGCCTTTCGCGGTTTTTTGCTGCAGCGTTTGGCGGCGGCATTAGGTCCGGTCTCGGCGGCGGTGCTGTTGTCAGCGCTGTATGCCGGATTATTGAGCGGCCAACGGCCCGCTTCGGGCGTGGCCTTTGCCGTCAGTTTTACCGCGGGGTTGCTGTACTCGATGGCATACCTGCGCACGCATGCGCTCTGGCTGCCGTGGGGGTTGCATTTTGGATGGTTGGCCTCGGCGGTGGTGCTGTTTGGGCTGCCCGAGGGTGGTTTGGGCGAGCTGGCCAACGTGGTGGCGACGCGGGTGAGCGGACCCGCGGCGTTGACGGGCGGTGAGGCTGGCCTGCAAGGCGCGGTTTGGACCGGAGTGGTTTTCTTTGCGGGGCTGTTTGCCCTGTACCGGGTCACGCGGGAGTATGCCTGGGCGTACACGCACCCGCCCATTGTGCCGGGGGGATATGCGATGGACGTGCCGCCGCCCGCAGCGCATGCCGCCATGGCTGCGGCCGCGCCACCGCCGCCGCCATTGGTGCAGATCGCGCCATTTGCACCCCCAGCGGGAGGTGCGCCGCCTGCGCCGCACGTGGTCGAGACGGTGGTGCCGTCGGTACCCGGCCCGACTCAGGAGCCGTTGTCCTCCGAAAGCCCACGGGGCACGGACGAACGGTAAGGTGTCGCGAAAGCGCGGCTTTGCACCCTATCACAGAAGTTGTAGCTGCTGGCCTGTTTCCGTGTTGCGGGGCGTAACAGAGTTGGTGCACAATCAATCTGGTCCGAAGATCGTTTCGGGGTGAATCATGGGCTCCCGCTTTTTGAGCACGTCGTTTTATATGGGTTTGCTGCTGAGCGCTGCCGCTGGGCTGCAAGCGCAGGTGTTTGTGGTGGGCATGAAGACGGCGACGGCGGACGCCACGACCGAGTTCCACCCGACACACGTCACATTGCCGCCACAGCCGCTTGACGAACGCGGTCGGCTGGACCTGATTCGCAACTTAGAGGCGGAGCAGGGGTTTGCGCACCGCGAGCTACCGCTGGGCGCCGGGCTGACCCTGCTGGCGAACGGGAACATGACGCCGCGCGAGGACGAGTACCGCCGCATGCTGTATGAAAAGGGCCAGTCGGCCGCGCCTGGCGAGCGGGTCGAGATCAGCAATTTGCAGTTCAAGGCCGATCGCATCGTGATTGATTTCAATGGCGGGCCCTATGCAAAGCATCGTTTTTTGAGCCATGTGTCGCTGAACGGCATGCCCTTGGCGCAGCAGGGGCCCATGGCTACTGGCTGCCGGGTAACGCTGGTGTTTGAGGGCGGCGTGCCGGACGTGACCGCAGCCGAGGTGAAGGCGCTGCTCGATCCGGTGGTCGATTTTAAGGCGAAGAGCAGCGCGGAGGCCTATGCGGACACGCTGCCGCCCAAGGTGCGCGAGGCCGTGGAAGCGCATGAGGTGCTGGTCGGCATGAATCGGCGTATGGTGCTGGCCGCGGTGGGCGAGCCGCACACCAAGCACCGCGAACACCTGAAGCCGGGGGACGATGACAGCGCCTTGTTTGAAGAATGGATCTACGGGCAGCCGCCGCAGGCGACGCAATTCGTGCGGTTTCAGCACGATCGCGTGGTGCGCTTGGAGATCGCGGCGATCGGTAAGCCGCTAGAGATCCGCGAAAAGCCCGAAACCGGTGACGCGCCCAGCCCCACGCTGCAGGCGCGCACGATCGCCAACGGCGATGCGCCGCACCATAGCGAGGAGGGCGCGCCGGCCGGCCCGGCTCCGACGCTGCGCCGACCCGGCGAGCCGGTGGAGACCAATAGTGCTCCGGGCATGGGCAAGGTGGTCGTGCCCAAGGACACCACGGGTTCGAGGTAGCTGCCAGGACTCCGGCTTTACGCCGTGCTGAGCCGGTACGGCAGCGCATAAGCCGGCGTGCGGTTTGGTGTACCTTATAGCCACTTGGCCCAGGAGGAGCGCACATGCGTCTTAATGCCCACGTGTCTTACAACGGCAAATGTCAGGCGGCGTTCGAACTTTACAAAGAGTGTCTCGGCGGAGAGATCACGTTCATGATGACCCACGGCTCTGTGCCAGGTGAACTAAGCCATCCTGAGTTGAAGGACAAGATCGTACATGCAACCTTAAGGGTGGGAGATCAGACCCTTACAGGAGTTGATGTTTTGCCCGCGGCTTACGAGAAGCCCACAGGTTTCACTTTGCAGTTGAACCTGGATCAACCGGATGAGGCGCGTCGAATCTATAAGGTCCTCGCCGAAGGCGCGACGGTAGCGATGCCACTGCAGAAGACGTTCTGGGCTTCGCACTTTGCGGTCCTGACCGACCGCTTCGGGACGCCATGGGAGATCAACTGCGCCTAGTTGAGGCGAGGTGTAGCAGCACGTATACTTAAGGTTGCGCCTTTGCCCGCTCTCGCCTGAGAGCGATTGCGTTCGCTCCCAAATGGGCGGTACGTGCGTATGCGTTACGGCGAGGCGGACATTTCTTTTCAGGGGAGTACAGCATGGCGAAGATCGCAAAAACAGGGGACCGCAAAAAGGTCATGGACACGCAGCGGAGCACGGACTGCCCGAAGTGCGCGAAGCCGACGCGGATCGTGAAGCGCGTGAAGGATCGTGAGCGCGGCGTTCCGGGCGGGGTATATATCTCTTGCTCGGCTTGCGACTTTTTTGAAAAGCTGTAAGAACAAAGAAAGGGCCTGCCGAGAGGCAGGCCCTTTCACTTGCGGAAGCTGAGGTTATCTAGGGTTCGAAGGTGGGTGCAGGGCCGCCGTCAGGGATCGGTGTGTTGGCTTGGGCGTTGAGTGCTTGGGCAAGCTCTGGGTCGTCGGCGCGCACGGCCTCAACACGGACCTTGCCGGTGCCGAAGAGGCCAAGCCTTTGCGCGGCGGCAAAGGACAGGTCGACGATTTTGTCGGGGCCGTAGGGACCGCGGTCGTTGACGCGTACCAGGGTGGAGCGGCGGTTGGTCAGGTTGGTGACCCGCAGCCAGCTACCCAGGGGAAGGCTGCGATGCGCGCAGGTAAAGGCGTACATATTGAAGCGCTCGCCGGTGGCGGTGCGCTTTCCCTGAAAGGCGCGGCCGTAGAAGGTGGCTTTGCCGATCTCAAACCAGCTGCGATGGGCTGCGGGCGCGTCGTGCTTTGGCGGACTGGCGATGACGCTGCCGGAGACGGCAAAGGCGGCGAGGGTGGCCACAGATTTGCGGCCGGCGAGAAGGAGGGAGCGCCTCAGTTGCGCTCGGGAGACGGAAGCAATCACCTCCAAATTGTCTCGTAGCAACCGCTGTAAGTCAATGATCTACAAAGACTTGTAAGTAGATCGTAAAGAAAAATCCGATGCACGGAAGGGCAGAAATGTGGTAGGAAAACCGGAAGAAAAGGGGGCTTCGGCGGCACAAAGGGGGGAACAAGCAAGGCCGGCTGTGGTGTGGACAGTGGCCGGATTTGACCCGTCGAGCGGTGCGGGCGTGACAGCCGATCTGATGACTTTTGCCGCACATGAGCTCTTTGGCTGCAGCGCGATCACGGCGTTGACGGTGCAATCGACGGTGGGTGTGGCGGCTGTGGAGGCGGTGGCGCCGGCGCTGTTGCGGCATACCTTAGAGCATCTGTTGACGGATTTGCCCCCGGCTGGTGTGAAGATCGGCATGCTGGGCACAGCCGGAGCAGCGGACGTGGTGGCGGAGTTTTTGCGTGAGCGCTGGCCGCGCGTAAGGCGTGCGGGGGCGCCAGCCGTGCTGGACCCGGTGCTGCGATCGAGTTCAGGTCATGCGCTTTGTTCGCCTGAGGCAAGGGCGGTGCTGCAAGCAAGCGTGCTGCCTGAGGTGGACTGGATTACGCCCAACTGGGTCGAGTTGGCGGAGTTGACGGGCTGCCCGGTGACGTCGCTGGGGGAGGCCGAAGCAGCTGCAGCGGCGCTGCGGCGGAGGCAGCCACACCTCCATGTGGTGGTGACGGGCGGCGACCAGAGCGCGCCGACGGACCTCGTTTGCACCGCGGATGGCGCGGTGGAAGTGATCGAAGGCACGCACGTGGAGACGACCTCGACGCACGGCACGGGCTGTGCATTTTCAGCGGCGCTGACGGCGCAGCTGGTGCGGGGAGCGGACGCTGGCGAGGCGGTGCGGCGGGCCAAAGCGAATGTGACCGCGGCGCGGCGGCAGGCGCCGCGGTCACATACGCTTTGGCCCGCCGCACCGCCTCGCCAGCTTCCGCTC
>CAXTTZ010000084.1:0-11638 GCA_964247325.1 uncultured Acidobacteriaceae bacterium
TGCCCGAACCCTCGGTAACCCACCCCTCATCCATATCCAGCCCGTTATAATTATGCTTTATCCCGCCGCAGCCCTCCCCGTGAGAGCCGGCCCGCCGGAAGCGACCCCATGCAGGACATCAAAAAAGCGCTGGACGAGCAGATTCGTCAGCTCGAATACGAGCTCACCACCGAACTCCCCGCCGAAATTAAGAAAGCCGTCGCGCTCGGCGACCTCTCCGAAAACGCCGAATATCACATGGCCAAGCAGCGCCAGGAGTTCGTCAATGCCCGCCTCGGCCAGCTCAAAAAGCGCATGGGCGAGCTTTCCCTCGTCAACCTCGACAACATCCCGCGCAACAAAGTCGGTTTCGGGTCCACCGTCGAGGTCCATGACGAGTCCAAGGGCGAAAACATCACCTATAAGCTCGTCACCAGCGAAGAATCCGACGTCGCTAAAGGCCTCATTTCCACCACCTCGCCTATCGGCCGCTCCCTGATCGGCAAAGAGGTCGGCGACACCGCCACCGTCATCACCCCCAATGGCAAGCGCGAGCTCGAAGTCCTAAAACTCACCACCATCCACGACGCCCCTGCCTAAAGCGCGGCTCGCAGCTTTGGAATTCTTCCCTCTGTTCGCCATCCCCGTAGCGCTTCGCTTTCCTTCGGTAACCCCTTTGTTGCCTAACCCTTTTCTCCTAACCCCTTTTCTCCTTAACCCTTTCTCTCCCCCTAACCTCTTTGTTGTCATCCCGTAGCGTAGCGCAGGGATCTGCTTTCCTCCAGCTGCCCCATACAGCCCAAGGAAGAACCAAACCTAGCTCCCACTTATACCCAAACTAAAACGAGGCAAGCCCGCACAGGCTCGCCTCGTACTTACCGTTTTCCAACTTATATTTATTTCACCGGCTCCACTTGCGCCTGCGCCGTCTCACCTTCGACCTGCTTGGATTGTGCAGCTTCCGCTTTGGCTCCAACCGCCTTCACCTGAATCTGTTTCGGCTTAGCCTCTGCCTTTTTGCCCAGTGTCAGCACCAGCACGCCGTGCTCGCTCTCGGCCTGCACGTTTTCCGTGTCCACCGTGGCCGGCAGCGTGAAGCTCCGAACAAAGCTGCCATACCGGCGCTCAATCCGATGGTAGTTCTCCTCGTTCTGCTCACCCTCGAACTTGCGCTCGCCACGTACCGTCAATGTCCGGCCCTCGACGTTGATGTTCAAGTCCTCAGGCTTGATACCGGGTACCTCAAACTTCAGCACAAGCTTCTGCGCATCCTCATACACATCCACAGCCGGGATGAAGTTTCCGGCCGCAAGCTGGTCGTGCTGCTCGCCCTCGGGCCGCGCAAAGTCAGTAAAAATTGAGTTCAATCGATTTTGCAGAACAGCCAAATCGTTAAAACCACCGCGAAACGGAACAAATCGAGTCATCGTCGCCATATCCCACGCTCCTGAATCAATTTCAACCGGGGTTACTTACCAACCCCACCTAGATAGACGCACGATCTTCCAAAAAGGATGCAAGAAATATGCGTGCAGTTGACTCAAACTTCGCGAACCTTTATGAAGTTGACCTCCGAATGGGCTTGCCCTGCAACACCTGCTTGTCCACCCGGTCCACAAACGCCGGCTCTGCATGCCGTTCGCCTTCCACCACGGCCCGCATCCAGTAGCACCCGTCCTCGTCCACCTCGATGCCGTGCGTTTCACGCTCAAACCCTGGAAACCGCCGCCCAAACTCCTGCATGGCGAGGATCAACTTCATCACCGGGCTGTTCGGGTCTCCCAACCGTTCGCCCGGCATGCACATCGGAATGCCCGGCGGATACGGCACCAGCATCACCGCTGCAATCCGCCCTGCCATCTGCTCAAAAGGCACCTTCTCCGTCTCGCCTCGCACCAGTTTCTGGTAGGCCTGCGCCGGCGTCAGCACCGGGTCAAAATCCTCATCGCAAGCCGCATTCACGAGCCCCGGCAGGTTCAGCTCCACCATGGCCGCGTGCATCTCGTCAGATAGCTCCCGCAGCGTCACGCCCCGGTACCGGGCAGGGAAGCGCGTGACAAGCTCCGGCATCGCCTCGGTCAACTCGGCTTCCGTGTCGTAGAGCCGCTTGAACTCAAATAAATTCTCCAGCAGCGCGCCCCATTTTCCCTTGCTGGTGCCCACCGAAAATAGCACCAACACGGTGTAGTCGCCGTTGCGCGCGATCTCGACCCGGCGTCCATCCAGAAACTCCACCAGAATCGCCGCCGGAATGCCCCATTTCTCGATCACTCCTTGCGCATTCTGCCCCGGCATCAAGATCGTGACCTTAGTCGGATCGAGCATGCAATACTCGTTGGCGATATCGGCGTCCTGGTAGCCGTGCCAGCTGTCTCCCGGCTTTAGCGTCCAGCAGCTCGGCTCCGACATCAACAACCGGTCCGGCGCTTCTTCCAGCACATAGCTCTGGTCCGTATCTGGGTCGACCACCAACTCCGGCTGATAGAGCCTAAAAAACCAGCCGTCCCCATTCGAGGCTGCCCGCCGCAGCCGGTGCGCGACCGACGACATCGCCTTCCGGAAGCTCACCGCGTCGGAGATCGTCTCCTCCATCAGCGTGTGGCCGGCTGGCTCATCCATCATCGCCGCCGCTACGTCCAGCGACGCAATCAGCGGATAAAACGGCGAGGTCGTCCCATGCATCATGAATGCTTCGTTGAACTGGTCGAAGTCCATCGGCGCGCGGTCGCTCAGCTTCACATGCACCATCGAACCCATCGAAAACGCCGCCAGCATCTTGTGCGTGGACTGCACCGCAAAGATCGTCGGCCGCTCCGTCATCTCCTCCGGCACTCCCATCGCATAGCGGCCCTCGTACAGCTCGTGAAACTTTGCATACGCGTACCAGGCCTCATCAAAGTGCACCCGGGGCACGCTTTGTTTTAACTGCTCCACCACCTTGTTCACGTCATAACAAAGCCCGTCATAGGTAGAATTGGTCACCACCGCATAGGTCGGTTTTTGCGAGTGCGCGTCCTGGGTAAACGGGCTCTTCGCGATCAGCTCCTGCACCGATTCCGGCGTGAACCGCCATAGCGGCACCAGCCCAATCATCCCGTACCCGTTGCGCGTCGGCTTGAAGTACACTGGCCGCGCGCCCGTCACGGTCAGCACATGCGCAATCGACTTGTGGCAGTTCGCATCCGCCAGCACGATGTCGTCATTGGCGATGACTCCGTGGCCTACGATCTGGTTCGAGGTCGATGATCCGCCCAGCACGTAAAACGTCCAGTCGGCCCCAAAGATGCGCGCTGCATTGCGCTCCGAATCCCCTGGCGGCCCGATGTGGTCCAGCCACGAGCCCAGCGGCGCGGTCGAGATCCCCAGATCGGCCCGCAGCAGGTTTTCGCCAAAAAACCGGTGAAACTCTTGCCCGATCGGGTGTTTCAGAAACGCCACGCCACCCATGTGCCCGGGGGCGTCCCACGAGTACGCCCCCTGGTCGGTGTACTTCTGCAACACGCGAAAATACGGTGGCAGAAGGCTTTCATGGTAGCGCTCCACCGCGAAGTCCACACGGTTCGCGATAAAGGCCGGCGTGTCCCCAAACAGGTGAATGTACTCATGCACCTGCCGCACCACCTCCAGTGGCAACTCGCTCACCAGCGTTCGGTCGGCGATCAAGAAGATCGGCACACGTTTATTGCGCTGCCGTACCCCGCGCAGAATCTGCAGCGCCGCATGCTCCGCAAACTGGTTATCGCCCTCTAAATCCCAATCCAGCAAAATCGCGCTATACGACGGGTCTGACATCACCAGCGACAAACCATCCTCAGGCGTCGAGGTCCGCACCACCTCGTAGCCTTCTTCCTTGATCGCGTCTACAAGCCGCTCCATAGCGCGATCGGAGACCGATTCCGTCCCGCCCAGTTCGCCCGCAATCAACAGCACCCAACGCCCTTCATTCATCCCTCCATGCTAGCGCCTGCGCATGAAAGAAGGTGTTCCAACGTGCACAACTTTCCGCTCCGCGTTCCAAAAGAGAACTCCGCCGAAAGTGTTCCCAAAATAGGAAAAGGGCGAGCCGCCCAAGCGACCCGCCCCATCCCACCTCTCTCACGTTTACTTCGTTTCAGGAGCTCCGACCGGCGCCGAAAAGTTCAGTGCCTGTGTGAAGTCGGGGGTACCATAGCCGGTGACGTTGTCCCAACCCGGAGTGACCGTCAGCCCCGAATCCGTGCCAAACGTCAGTACGATGTACTCGCCCGGTGCCGCGTTCCAAAGCGCGCTGACGTACTCAGTGGTTCCACTCAGCGGCGCAGCCAACTGATTCGCGGTGAAGTTCCTAGTCCCGCCCGATTCGGTCAGCGTTTCTGTCACGTTAGCCGGTCCTGCAAAGGGCACCACGTCTCGAATAACAGAAGACGGCAGCGCCGCAATGAACGGCGCGGCCTGTCCCAAGGGTCCACCGAAGTACTCGTTCGCAATCGCCCACATGCCCGAGAAGAGGGGCGCCGACAAGCTCGTACCGCCCACCACGCTGATTTGGGCCTGCCCGTTGACGTCCGAGACGAACTCAACGCCGGTAAACGGGTCCGCCAACGCCGACACATCCGGCATCAGCCGCTTTGTCCCTGGCAGCGCGCTCTGGTACGCCGGTTTGCTGACGTAGGCGCTCACCCCGCCACCCGAACCTGCATAAAAGTAGCCGTCTTGCGCGGGGGTGTCATACACATAGATCGGGTCGATGTGCCGGGACAGCACATTCACGTTGTTGCCCCAACCGGTCGTCACCAAGGATCCATCTACGGGCGAAGTTCCAATGCTTGTACCGCCGATCACCGTGTCATACGACGACGAAGCCCACCCATTTACATCTGCTGGGATGCCGTAAAGCGTGTCATCGCCTTGATCGCCGCTCGATACGTGCAGAGAAATACCCTCAGCCGCAGCCAACTCCGCGATCGTATCGAAGATCGAGACGGCCAGCGGGCCCACATACGCCTCAGGCTCGCCATAGCTGAGCGAAATGGTGTTGCCCAGATTCTGGGTCACGGCATACAGAATGGCTGCCTGGATATCTTCTTCATCCTCTGAAAAGGACTCCACCAAGGCAATGTTCGCGCCCGGCGCCATCGCGTGCGCCCATTGCACATCCAAGTCAGTCTCTATATCCGTGCCGGCAGCAGCGCCAGGCATGTCGGCGCCGTAGGGGTTGTAGATCTGAAAGTTGTCCGACGTAAACTGCGGCAGGCCATAGATATTGTTGAAGATGTTGGCATCCGCCTGCGCCGTGTCCTGGGTGTACGCGTCCACGATCACGATCGTCTGCCCCGCGCCTGTGTACCCCTTGGTATACGCCGCATTCATGCCGTAAAAACCCTGCACCTGTTTCGGCGAGTAGCCGCATGGCGGCAGAGTCCCCGCGGCCGTGTTGTTCGGGCTGGCGCCATAGGTCAGCCCTGTCGCGGACGCGCTCACCGCGACCGCATGGTTGTTAAAGCTCACGCCCGAGCCAGTCACCGTCGACGGCTGATAGAAGCACTCGCTGGCAAAGAAAGTACCATCCGTGCTGCCAGTCTTGGTCACGGGCCTTCCCGCAAATGGCTTTCCGGTAAGCGGGCTTGTGGGACGCATAAACATCGGTTGCGCCGGAAGGCTGTTTAAGCCCGCTACATGCGCCACCAGCCCCGCCGCTGCACCGCCCAGCTCCGGCTTGCTGGAGGTCGTGTGCACCACCTGGTTCCTCACCGTGTAGCGCGAAATCTTCGTGTTGAACGCCCGCTCAAAGTTCGCCGACGTGCCCTGCACACGGATCGACAGGTTATACGGATCCACCGCCTGCACCGTTAGCCCGCTCGACTCCAACTCGGTTTTAGCCGCTTTCACCTCGGCCGCTGTGGGCATGTACGTCTTCAGGTCCTCCGCCTTCATCCACTTGTGGTAGGTCGGCGATCCCGTGGCGTATAGCGCTTTGACGCGTGCATCGAGCGCCGCCCGGTTATGCATATTCAGCCACACCGTCGCGTGCAGCGGCGTTGCGGCCTCTTCAGCACCGAGGTTCTTTCCCAATGCCGTGATGGCCGGGGCGACATGGCTGGGGCTTGCCTTGGGTGTTTGCGCTCCCGCAAACGCCGCCAATGCGAAAAGCCCGCAGCAAGCGCGAGCAGGGGAAACAAGATATCTAGCGGAAAACATTCGGGTGTTTCTCCTTCACCTGAAAATCATGCATTGCAACTCAAAGATCCGACACACGTGCAGCGCTCGTTGACGTAGCACGCCCAACATAGCCCCAACGACAATCGTTCATCGCAGCTAAGCCGCAACGGAACACGCTAAAAACGAGTGAGAAGAGAGTAGCACATAGCTGCAAACCAGCAACTTCACCTCATGCAAACCTCATATTCTTCCCCGAAATGCGCTTCTGCACCCCCAGTGCCAAAGCAAAAGGCCGAGGATCCCGTCCGTGGCGCATCGCCACGACCCAGGCTTCTCGGCCATGTTGCTATGGGTCCCTTGCCGTCGTCCGTTTCGGCTACAAGTCTCGCGCCGGCTCGCGGTCCACCACCAGCACATCGCGCCGCAGGTGCACCTGTTCGGTATGCTCGGTCGCTCTTGCCACCTGCCGCACCCGCACCTCCTCCAGCACCATGTACTCCACACGCGTCACAGCGTGCTCTTCCACCAGCGGATATACCGTGACATCACCCTCTTGCCGCACCCCGGGCCGCTCCGCATACATCTGGTTCACTGGCACGCGATCGATTTCCCACTCCGTCCGTGTCAGCGGCATCTGCACCGGCTGCACAAACTCCTCCTGGCTCGCACGCAGCCGCACCGTACCCGTAGTTACTGTCCGTTTGCCCACTTCCAGCTGCTCTTCCACTAGCGGAATGACACTACCTTCCGCAGCCGTCTGCGCTCGCTGGACCCCTTCCAGGTTTTGACCGCTCGCGACCGCGCCGCCCACCTCGCCCTCGGCACCTTCTAAAAGCAGCCGCGTCGGCACTACCACCTGCCGCCCCGAGGCTAAATGCAGAACAGTTTCCGGGCGCGAACCGTCCACATCACCCGACACCGCAAGTTCATTCATCGACGCCGCGGTCGTCCGCGGCTGGTAACCCGGTTCAAACAACATAAGACCTACTCCTAAGACCCACTCCTACTTCAGAAAAAAGATCGGGCCCGGAATGCAGTGCATCGCGGGCCCGATTGTTTGCGTTTTCAGCTGCATCCACTAGCGGCGGTTGAAGTCCGTGCTGCCCGTCGTCCCTGTGGTCGACGTGGTGCCTGTGGTGCTGCCGGTCGTGGTCGACACGGTCGGCTCCACCTCAACCTCGGTGTGGCGCACGGTGTCGCTTACCTGCTCGGTGCGGTCGCTGGCTTCCTTGCCCACCAGTACCTCTTCCACCACGCGGCTGCGCTTGCCCACAACGGCCTCTTCGCCCATCGCACGCACTTCGATCGCACCCTCATTGGTGAAGTCCGTATCGGTCGCCGGACGATCCACCGCACGCCGCTGCACCACCACGCGCTCGTCGTGCAGGTTCACGTTCTCGCTCACCTGCTCGCCCACTACCCGCGAGTAGATGCGCACGCCGCCGCGCTCCACAGTGCGCTTGCCGACCACCAGCTCTTCGGCTACCACCGGGATTACCTGCTCGCCGGTCGCGTTGGTCGTCGTGGCCGTGGCGCCGTAGTTACCTGTGCCCGTGGTGCCAGTCGTGCCGTAGCCCGTGCCGGTTGAGCCAGTCGTACCGGTGTTGGCATTTAACACAGCCACATCCTCCGCGCCCGTGGTCGAACCGGTTGCCGAGCCGCTTCCGTACCCGCTACCCGTGCCCATGCTGCCGCTACCGTAGCCGCCTTCGATGTCCGAGGCGCCGTAGCCGTACAGCAGATCGGCCGTGCGCTCCGCGTCCTGGTCAGCCACCGTCACAGCAACCAATGCGCCGCCGCCCGACACGCCCTGCGTGTACGAACTATGCGCCCGGTCGTCATACCCGGTGCCGGCCTCGTCGCCGCCGGTGATCGAGCTGAAGAAGTGCTTGATGCGCTCGCCCACACCCTCGTGCTCCGAGCTGCCGGTGCCCGTGCTGTAGCTTTCCTTGGTTTGATCGATTACGGTGATGCTGCTCGAATCGAAGCCCTCAGACGTAAGGGACGATTTCACTTTGTTCGCTTCGCTAACCGACTTATACAGTCCGACAATGGTCTTCATCTTTCCTTCTTTCAACGCGCGGTGGCGTTACGTTCTGTTCGCCCCAGGGCGACGGTTATTGTTGCTGAAAGAGTTCGACGCGGCGATTGTCTGCCTTGCCTTCCGGAGTCGCATTGGTGTCTACAGGGTTCGCCGGGCCAAAGCCTTCGCCGGTCAACCGGCTCTTGTCGATGCCCTTGCCTACCAAAAACTGCTCCACCGTGTTTGCCCGCTGTTGTGAAAGCGGAATGTTGTGCGGATCGGTACCTGTCGCATCCGTGAAGCCTTCCACGCGGATGCGGGTCTCGGGGTGCTGCTTCATATAATCCGCAGCTTGGTTCAGCGTCGCTTCACCTTCTGGGGTCAGCGTCGCCTGGTCCGTTGCAAAATGCACCGAACCCAAGTTCGGCATGCCGCTCGCTGCGCCACTTACGGCACCCGCGGTGGCTGCCGGAACTGCCGTCGTTCCATTGGTCGCATCCGCCGGAGCCGCATTCTTCCGATGCAGCAAGAACCACGCCAGTAGTGCCAGCAAAAGAAGGAGCGGCAACAGCCAAGCCCACACCGGCAGCCCGCCCTTTTTACCATCCTCATAGACCTTTACACGTTGTGTCGCCATGTTTCCTCGCGCATTTCCAATTGAAATTTTTGGTGGCTGAATCTATTTCTTTCGTCGGCCCTATTCCGTATACCTAGAAGCTCTACAGATCTAGTACCGATCGCCGCGCTTGCCGGTGTTCAGGGCATCGGTTGTGCCCATCGTCCCGGTTGTCGTCTCCGCCACCGGCTCCACTTCAACCTCGGTGTGCCGCACCGTGTCCGTGACCGTCTCGGTACGATCGGTCCCAACCACACCCACACTCACCTCTTCGACCACACGCGCAACCTTGGCCACCACCGGCACCTCGGCCGTTTCGGTTAGTTCGATTGTGCGGCTTGCCGAATCCAAATCCGCCTCAGTCAGCGGGCGATCTACCGGCCGGCGCTCCACATGCACATGCTCCTCATGCAAGCTCACAGCTTCCTGCACCGGCTCTTCCACTGTCCGGCGGAAGACGCGAACGCCCCCACGCTCTACCTCGCGCTTGCCGACCACCAACTCTTCGGCCACCACGGGCACCACAGCCTCATCTTCCAGCGTCCCGTTGGTCCTCGTCGATACTGGGGCTACTGGCGCCACCGGGGCTACGGGTGGAGCAGCGTAATCCGCGGTGCCACGCAGCGTTGCCTCATCGATCTTGTCGGCGCTGTAATGATGAAAAATGCGCTCGATTTCACTGCTGCGATCTTCCATGGCCTGCAGCACAAGGATGTTTCCACCCTTTGCCAAACCTTCTTGCAGATGAGAAAGGTCGCGATCCGGAACGCCCAGGTAGGCGAGGTCGCTCGCACTTCCAGTGCCCTGCGCGTCGGTACCGCGGCCACCCTGGATGATCTGCACCGATCCATTGTCGAACCCTGCGTCCATCAACGCGGTTCGTGCCGCGGCAGCGCGGTCTGCATTATGGAAAAGACAGACAAACGTTGTGTTGTCATTCGAAGCCATTAAATATTCTCCCGACGGCGAACCCTCTCGCCCCTGAAATGCAACTGCATCGCGTTCATACAAATTGTGTTGGGGAGCGGGCAGTCAGAAAGGGCCCATACTCGTACTGTCCGCTGTATGCTCTTCGGATCTATACCTGCAAGCACCAACGCTTCCAGCCGGATAGAGTGCAAATGCCATCTTCGCGTTGCATGTCCTTCAATTTTTTGCTAGACAAGGCTCTGGCCCTCTCTTCCGAGCACCACATTCCCATCCCGCCCTGTGCCTTTTCACCTCGTCGTAACATCCAAAGCAGCGCAAACGCCAACCCGGGCGTAACGCAAACTGCAAATTAGATAAAAAGGTCGGCAATCGCCATCGTCCGCCTGAAAGCGAGCCCTTCCCCATGCTGAACCGCCGAGCCTTTCTCCAAACCGCTGGGAAAACCGCCGCGCTCACCGCAGCCGGCGCCCGTCTGCACCCTTTGCTCGCCCAGGCCGCAGCGCCCGCCCCGCGCTCACCCAATGATCTAATCCAGATCGCCCTCATCGGCGCCGGCTCCAAAGGCCAAGACGACGCCCACACCGCGCTCCAAGTGCCCGGCATCAAGATCGTCGCCGCAGCCGATTGCTACGACGGCCGCCTCACCCACTGCAAAGAACTCTGGGGCGCCGGCCTTTTCACCACGCGCGACTACCGCGAGCTTCTCGCCCGCCCCGGCATCGACGCCGTCCTTATCGCCACGCCCGACCATTGGCACCGCCAGGCCGCGGTCGACTCGCTCCGCGCCGGCAAAGACGTCTACCTCGAAAAACCCATGATCCACGTCCTCTCCGATGGCCCCGCCATCATCGAAGCCGCTCACACCTCCGGCCGCCTTTGCCAGGTCGGCTCGCAGCGCGTCAGCTCGATCGTCTATGCGAAGGCCAAAGACCTGCTCGCCTCCGGCGCCATCGGCAAACTCAACTTCGTTGAAGCTCACTGGGACCGCAATTCCGCCATTGGCGCCTGGGACTACACCGTCCCGCTCGACGCTTCGCCCGCCACCTGCGATTGGCCCCGCTTTCTCGGCACCGCGCCCAAAGTTTCCTTCTCCGCCGAGCGTTTTTTTCAGTGGCGTAAATGGAAGGACTACGGCACCGGCGTCGCCGGCGACCTATTCGTCCACCTCTTCAGCGGTACGCACTTCATCACCGGCGCGCTCGGCCCCACGCGCGCCCTGTCCACCGGCGGCCTCCGCTTTTGGAACGACGGCCGCGACGTCGACGATGTCATGCTCGCGCTCTTCGACTACCCCGGCTTTAACCTCAGCCTTCGCGTCAACTTCGTCGACGGCGGCGAAGAAAGCGAAGGCCTCCTCTTCACCGGCTCCGAAGGCAAAATGGAGATCCGCAACAACACGGTCACTGTCACCCACACGCCGCTTGCCACCGAGCCCGGCTACACGGTTTCTACTTTTGCCGACGCCATGCAGCGCGCCACCATCGAGGCGTATCGCCAAAAATATCCCGCCACGCACCCTACCGGCCCCACACAAACCTCCGTCGAAACCTTCGCCGCCCCCAACGGCTACTCCGACAGCTACGACCACTTCCGCAACTTCTTCACCGCCGTCCGCAACCGCACCCCCGTCGTCGAAGACGCCACCTTCGGCTTCCGCGCCTCTGGCGCGGCCCTTCTCAGCAACCAGAGCCTCGAAAAAGGCACCGCCATTCGCTGGAATCCGGAAGCCATGAGGCTCGCCTAAGTTCCCCGCTGTCCTGCCGCAGTGCCTATCTTCGCCATTCTTGCTGCCACTTTCTCATCACCGCCTACCTTTTCTCCCCCTTGTTGTCATTCCCGAAGGGAATTTGCCTTTTTCATTTTGTTTTTGTTTGCCTTTGCCTTTCTTGCTTGTCATTCCCGACGGGAACCTGCTTCTGGCGCCGCACCCAACCCATCCCCTCGCCCAAACC
>CAXTTZ010000085.1:0-11472 GCA_964247325.1 uncultured Acidobacteriaceae bacterium
TTTGGAGGCCGGGGCGCGCACCTCGTCCTCCGCCCGGGCACCGAGCCGTGCCGTTTATGCCAATGCGCAGATGTCGACCGCGCAGATTCGGCAGCACTGCGAGTTGGGCAGCGACGCGGAACGGTTGCTGGAGCGCGCCATGGCGCAGCAGGGCCTCAGCGCCCGTGCGCACGATCGCATTCTCAAGGTGGCACGCACCGTGGCGGATTTAGACGGGGCCGACATGCTGGCCGTCAAGCATGTCGCGGAGGCGATCCAGTATCGGACCTTGACAGAAGCTACTGGGCGCATAGCTGAAAGTCCGAGCGAAGGGCTGAAGGTCAGAGCGGGCTCAACCTCCCAATCTTGGGAGAAATTTCTGTTGTGCTTCCAGAAAATCGTTGACCTCTGCGGGTCGACACGATATTGTGCAGAAGTCGGAACCGATTGTCAGGCTTCGTCTGAGCCCGGCGCCGTAACATTTTTGCCACGGCTCGCGTTCGCAGAACCTTGTTCCGTTAGCTCAAAGCTGGGTGCTTTCACCCGGCAGGTGGGTCCGAGCTGCGCTTATGGAAGAGATGACAAATCAGGACGCACCTTTGCTGCGGTACTTTGCGTCTAAAACATGAAATGAGACGCCCAGTCCTTTGAAAAGGCGTCTGAAGCTACCCAAAGCAAGCCTTTGTGCCTTGCGAAGGCGACGGGGACAGCCCGTAGCCTTTTTATCCCCAGGAGGAGATTTTATGCGCTCGGATTTAATTTTTGGAGCACTCACGCACGTGAACAACCGTTACCAGCTTTGCCAATTGGCTTCCAAAGCGACCCGCAAGCTGCACAAGCCCAACACGCGTTTGCAAGATACCACCAATGACGTGCTGGAGCGCTTTAAGGAAACGGTCCCAATGGATGAGGCGGCTGTTCCGGAGCAGGATGAGACTTTGGTACTTGAGCGCCGCGCAGCGTAGGTTGCGCGGCCCTGCCGCTTTTCGCTTGCTTTCCCTTCCGCTGCTGCTATACTTCCCACAACTTCAGTTCCTGCCTCGCTTCTGCTTTTTCCTTTCTTGGGTCCCCTCGTTTTAGAAGGTCTGTGCGATCGCATGTTCATGCTGGTTGCGAGACAACCTTCCTTTCCCCTCCTGCCGTGCCCCCTCCCCACTCACAATTGAAAGAAGCCCCTGATCCACATGACCATCTCAGAATTGAAAGAAAAGAGCATTGCCGAGCTCGGTAAGCTCGCCCGCGGCCTTGAAATCGCCGGTACCAGTGCGCTTCGGAAGCAGGATCTGATCTTTAAAATCCTGCAAGCGCAGAGCGAAAAAGAAGGCCACATCTTCGCAGAAGGCGTGTTGGAAATCTTGCCGGACGGCTATGGCTTTTTACGCTCCCCGGACTACAACTACCTGCCGGGTCCTGATGACATCTATGTTTCCCCCAGCCAGATTCGGAAATTTGATCTAAAAACGGGTGACACCATCAGCGGCAACGTCCGCAGCCCGCATGAGGGCGAAAAGTACTTCGCTCTGGTCAAGATTGAAGCGATCAACTTCGAGTCGCCCGAGGAGACGCGCAACAAGATTCTTTTTGACAACTTGACGCCGCTGTATCCGCAGGAGCGGATCAAGATGGAGACCGTGCGCGAGGGCATCTCCGGGCGTGTGTTGGATCTGCTTACGCCGGTGGGCAAGGGCCAGCGCGGGCTCATTGTGGCGCCGCCCCGTACCGGCAAAACGGTGCTGATGCAGTCCATTGCGAATTCGATTACGGCCAACCATCCCGAGGTCGTTTTGATTGTGCTGCTGATCGACGAGCGCCCCGAAGAGGTGACCGATATGCAGCGTTCTGTCAAAGGCGAGGTCATCAGTTCGACCTTTGATGAGCCGGCGGCGCGGCACGTGCAGGTAGCCGAGATGGTCATCGAAAAGGCCAAGCGCCTGGTAGAGCACAAGCGGGATGTGGTGATTCTTTTGGACTCGATCACACGCTTGGCGCGCGCCTACAATACCATCGTTCCGCCAAGCGGCAAGGTGCTTTCAGGCGGCGTGGACTCCAACGCCCTGCAGCGGCCCAAGCGGTTTTTCGGCGCGGCGCGCAATATCGAAGAGGGCGGCAGCCTGACGATCATTGCCTCCGCCCTGGTGGAAACCGGCTCGCGCATGGACGAAGTCATCTTCGAGGAGTTTAAAGGCACGGGCAATATGGAGGTTATCTTAGAGCGCAAGCTGGTGGACAAGCGCGTGTTTCCGGCCATTGACATCCAACGCTCCGGCACGAGGAAAGAAGAGTTGTTGATTCCCAAGGACGAACTACAACGCACGTGGGTGCTGCGCAAGGTGCTCAATCCGCTATCTCCCGTGGAAGCCATGGAATTGCTATCGGACAAGCTCGGCAAGACGCGGAATAATAGTGAGTTCTTGCATAATATGAATTCGTTGTAGAGCCCAGGCCTCGATTGCAAGCTGCAGAACATGCTTTGCGAACTGTGGCTGCAGACTGTCTGCTCCAACTCTGAACAAAAGATGGAGGCATCGCGCCCGGACGAAGGCTCATTCTGAATGGAGATAGTTCTCTGCGAGTTCCAACTTTTTGGGAGCGTGTCCGGCTGAGTTTGCAGCATGCTAGTCGCGGTTTGCCCGCCAGCGTGAACCGTTTTCTTTTGGTTCTTGCTGCCGCGACCATGGTGGCGGTGGTTACCGATGCTGCCTTCCATCCCTTCGATGCGCCGCGCTTTTGGCGGTTGTACCTACGGCCACGCAATGTGGATTACTACGCGTACGAATCTCGTCTTCCGCTGCGGCACACCCCTGCTTTCTTTTTCGCACCCGGGTATCCCTGGTACTACCCTGCACCCGCCGTTTTTGTTCATTACCCGTTCTATCAACTGGGTGGGTATGGGCATCGTGTGTATCTTTTGAGTGCCATTTTGCTCTGCTTGTGGCTTGCGTGGCACCTGTGGCGTTCCTTAGTGGAGACGGGCTTACAGAAATCGTCAGCATCTCTCTTTATCGGCTGCCTTCTTGTTTTTGCTTGGCCTGAGTACTTCGCTGTGGAACGTGGCAATATCGAGGCGCTAACCTGGATTCCGGTGGCGGTCGGTGTGTGGTGGTATCGGCGAGGGCGGCGCAAAGATGCTGCTGCTGCGCTGGTGGGAATCATGGGCTCGGTGAAGCTGTATCCGCTACTCATGATTGGGTACTTTGTGGCGCGACGGGACTGGCGTGCAACGTGTGTCGCCGTGCTTGCGGCTTGCGCAACGACCTTACTTGCCCTTCGCTTCTTGGAGCCAAATATCGCCTTTGCAGCGCAGCAGATTCTGCACGGCATGCATGCATGGACGTCCACCTATGCGACGATCTCCGACAGCGGTCCTTACGACCACTCGGCGTTTCAGCTAGGCAAGCTCCTGTTGTGGTCTCATGATCAGGATCTTGCCCGTAAGCTACAGGTCTTCTACTCCGTTGCAGCTCCCTTGGCCCTGTTAGGGTACTGGCGTATTTGCAAAATGCCGGCGCTGAACCAGGTGCTATTTCTAAGTTGTGCTGCCGTGACGCTTCCTCCGGCCTCGTTTGACTACACACTTACCTTTCTGTATCTGCCCTTTGCGTTGTTTTCCGTGTTCGCCGTCGGCGCTCAACAGCAGGGAAGAAATATTCCTAAGCTATCGGCGATGTTTGTTCTGTTCGCTCTTGTTCTTGCAGTGCTACCTTTTCCGCCCGTGGCTGCATTGGGCGATTTTCCAGGTGTTTGCAAGGGGGTCTGCCTTGTCGCGTTGATGGCTTTGAGCCTCGCAGTTCCCTTTCGGGAGCTTGGTCGAAACCAACAGGCTGATGACGAATCAACAGATGTAAGTCTTCAGGAGTTCCGCGGGCAGGTACCCACCTAATCTGAGCTTATTTCTTCGGCATTCCCACATCTATCTCACTAGAGGAGCTATATGGCGCAGGATCAAACCGCGGCGGGGCAGGTGTGGGTGGGCGAGGGATTTCCGGCGCTGCTGCGCGGCAAGGTGGCTGTAGTGACCGGGGCGGCGCGGGGCATCGGGCGTGCGATTGCGGTGGACTTGGCGCGTAACGGAGCGCGCGTGGTGGCGGTGGACATCGCCGGCGAGGTTTCCGCGAAGACCCAATATGCTTCCGCCACGCAGGACGACCTCGACCAGACTGGAAAGCTCCTGGAGCAGATCGGGTTGCCGCACGCGACCATGATTGCGGACATACGCCAGATCAACGACCTGCGCGCGATTGCGGACAAGATCGAGCAGGAGTTCGGCGGCCTCGATATTGTGGTGGCCAATGCCGCGATCCAGACCTTTAAGCCGCTGCTGGAAATGGACGATGACGATTGGCACGACACGATCAACAACAATCTGAACGGCACGGCGAACACGGTGCGGGCGTTTGCGCCGTATCTGGTAAAGCGTGGCGGCGGGCGGTTGATCTTGATCTCGTCGATGCAGGGCAAATACGGCATGAAACAGGGCGCAGCGTACTCGGCATCGAAGTGGGGCATCATCGGGCTAATAAAGTCGGCGGCGCTGGAGTTAGGCAAGTACAAAATCACGGTGAATACGATTGAGCCGGGGCTGATCGACACTCCGCTGACGCGCAACGACAAGCGCTGGAGCTTGGCCGTTGGCGAAACGATGACCACACCGCCGCCCGAGCACCCGAGCGAGGAGGAGACCGTAAAGGCGCGGCTGCCCAAGGTGCCACTGGGCGTGCCGTGGCTCAAGCCTGAGCAGGTGGCGCCCGTGGCCGTGTTTCTGGCCAGTGATGCAGCGGCCATGGTGACCGGGGCTACGTACGACGTGAACGGCGGCGACTCCGCGCATGTGAACGCGTAAGGGAAGGAATTCGGTGATCGTTTTGAGGTGGAGCGTTTTGGCCTGTTCCACATAGACTCGGCCTATGCAAAGCTCTTCCTTGCCCTCTCACGAGGAGATGGTACAGGCAATGCTCACCGGAGACCGTGCCTTTGAAGGCGTGTTCTTTACGGCGGTCAAGACTACGGGCATCTTCTGCCGTCCGACCTGCCGAGCCCGGAAGCCTTTACCACAGAACGTCGTCTTCTACGCAACGGCCGAGGATGCGCTGGCGGCAGGTTTTCGTCCATGCCTTCGTTGCTGCCCGCTTGACCCCAGCGGCGCAGCGCCCGCGTGGGTGACCGAGGTGCTGCACCTTGTGGAGACTGCGCCGAACCGGCGTTGGACGGACAAGGATCTGCTTGCGCGTGGGGTCGATCCGCTGCGTCTTCGGCGATGGTTCGCCGAGCACCATCGCACGACGTTTCATCATTTTGCACGCAGCCGCCGCTTGGGATTGGCGCTTGGCGCGTTGTCGGAGGGATCGTCGCTGGATGATGCCGCGGAGGAGGCCGGCTACGGCTCCCTGAGCGGCTTCCGAGGCGCTGTGTCGCGCACGTTAAAGACTACGCCGGGGCAGGCTCGTGCCCAATCGGTGCTGCTCTATACGCGATTGCTCACCCCACTGGGACCCATGATCGCCATGGCCGAGGCAAATGGTCTGGTGCTGCTTGAATTTCTTGACCGCCCCGCGCTAACGGCGGAGATCGAGGAGTTACGATCGCGGTACGACTACCTTATTGCGCCGGGGGAGAACGAACACCTGCGAGCGGTGGACGACGAGCTCAAAACCTACTTTGCAGGGCAGTTAAGGTGGTTTACCGTTCCCGTGGTGATGCCTGGAACGGAGTTTCAGAGGCGCGTTTGGCAGGAACTGCGGCACATCGCCTATGGCACCACGATCAGCTACGGGCAGATGGCGCAAGCTCTGGGCGCCCCGGGCGCGAGTCGTGCCGTGGGACAGGCGAATGGGCAAAATCGGCTGGCCGTTGTGATCCCATGTCACCGGGTCATTGGGGCAGACGGGGCGCTCACGGGATACGGCGGTGGGCAGCCAAGAAAGGAGTTTCTGGTGAGGCTGGAACGCGAAGCCGTCACCGGTGCCGACGCACACCAGCAGGAGCTGTTTTAAGTGCGTTGGCGTTCAAGTGGATGCGGCACCTTGACCCAGCGCATGCTGGCGGCGCGGGCGGCGTCGATACCGAGGTCGGTGTCCTCGAAGACGAGGCAGTCGGCGGGTGCGACCCCCAGGCGTTCGGCGGCGAGCAGGTAGGGTTCGGGATGGGGCTTGGCGTATGTGTAGTCCTCCGCGCAGACAAGGGTTTCGAAGCGATCGAGCAAATGCAACTGGTCGAGCGAGCGGATGACCGAATCGCGACCGCCGCCGGAGACGATGGCAAAAGGAATGCGGCCGTGGGCATGCTCTACATGCTCGAGCACCTCGGCTACGGCGGTGAGTTCGGGCAGGGCCTCGTGAAAGTAGCCCTCTTTGATATGCGCAATCTCAGCAACCGGCAGCTGCAAACCTTGCGCCGCACTCAGGTCGGCCAAGATCTCTTCGACAGGACGACCACCCCATTGGTAGAAAAGCTCTTCCGGGAAACTGCAGTGCCAAGCATCGAGCGCGCGCCGCCACGCGAGATAGTGGAGCGGCATGGAATCGACCACGGTGCCGTCGCAGTCGAAAAGGTAAGCTTTAAAGTCGCCTTGCGGCAGGGGCAGGCGAAACCGGGGAGTTTCAACCTCCGGAGTGGTAACGGTCATGGGGATATTGTACGTTCCTGGCGTGGCCGCACTGGGCATTAGTAGCCGTTTGCCATGAGATAGCTGCCGGTAAGCCACTCGGTTTGGGGCTTGGGGCGTTGGGCAGCGGCATATTTGGCGAGAACATCGGTTTCGATATTTACCGACGCCCCTGGGGCGAGGGTGTGGAGGTGGGTGAAGCCGTAGGTGTGCGGGATGACGGCGATCTCAATGCGGGTCGTGCCGAAGGCGTCCGACGCGTGCACTTTCGCGACCGTAAGGCTGATGCCGTCCACGGTGATGGAGCCTTGCGGGATGACGTGCGAGGCCAGCGCCGCGGTAAGTTCGAGGGTAAGCCGCCAATCCGCCGTGGCTGGGTCCGGTGACATCGCGACCAGGGAGATTACCTTGCCGCGGCCATCAACGTGGCCCTGAACCACGTGACCCCCGAGTGGCGCACCAGCGGGCGTTGGCAGTTCGAGGTTGACCAGGGCGCCCAGTGGAAGGGAACCCAGCGTAGTGCGCTGGACCGTTTCAGCCGCGAGGTCGGCAGCAAAGCGTTCGGGTTGTGATGGGCCTCCCTGTTCGACGGGAATGGCGGTGAGACAGACGCCATTAACGGCGATGCTATCGCCGCGCTGCCAGCGCTGGGCCAACGCGGGCGCCTCAACAACGAGACGTGTAACGCCTGAGGTGGTTTCGCGGGTGAGCAGGGTTCCCGTCGTGGCGATAAGGCCGGTGAACATAGAGATAAGGATAGAGGATGCGAACCTAGCTGGATGGCCGTGGGGCGAAACTTTCAGATGCCTGCCCACGGATCACGCAGGTAGCCGGAGACGCGCAGATCTTCGCTGTCGCTATCGGCGCTCGGGTGAGGGAAGGTCGCTGTTTGGCGATCCGTGAGTTGTGCTTCGATGACCTCTGGTCCTGTAAGGTCCTTGGCAAAGGGCACGGCTTCGGGGCCGAGCGGCTTCTGCGTTTTGTAAAGGATGAATCGGTCGACCCAATGGCCGGCCAGCAGCGTGCCGTTGAGTGCTGAACCGGCTTCGACGAGAACGCTGCGAACACCCTTTGCGGCGAGTTGGGCGAAGGTGTAGCCGAGGTGAGCTTGGGGGTCGTTGGGGTTCTCGGGCCACCGCAAGACTTGAGCGCCCGCCACAGACAGGGCCGCCTCTCGTTCGCTGGCCGCTTCGAAGTTGGCAAAGAGCAGCAGGTCGCTCGCAGCGGAACGCACCAACTGCGAGCTGAGCGGGGTACGCAGGTGGGAGTCGAGCACCACGCGCAAGAGCGGCCGGCGGCGGGGAAGGCTGGTGCGGTCGGTTAAGGCAGGGTTGTCGGCCAACACGGTCCCTATACCGGTGAGGAGGGTGTCGGAGCCGTGACGCAGCCGCTGCACATCGGCCCTTGCCGCAGGGCCAGTGAGCCAGAAAGGGTGAGAGCCGGAGCGAACCGCGGGCGGAGGTGCGAGCTTGCCGTCGCTTGAGACAGCGGCCTTAAGGGTAAGGAAAGGACGCCCGTGCTGGATGGAAAAGGCAAAGGCGTCGTTCAAGCGCCGTGCCTGCCGTGCAAGGGATGAGGTAGGCTCGGCCAGGATCACCTGCACACCGGCAGCGCGGAGCTTGGCGAGGCCTTGGCCACGAACCTGGGGGTTGGGGTCGACCGTAGCGACAATGCAGCGACGGACGCCCGCGGCGATCAGCGCGTCCGCACAGGGGCCCGTGCGACCTTGGTGCGAGCAGGGCTCCAGGGTGACGTAGGCTGTGCAGCCGTCTACACTTCTGCCCGTTTGCGCCGCTTGTTTGAGCGCAACCACCTCGGCGTGATCGCGCTCGTCGTAGCGGTGTGCGCCTTCTCCGAGCACGTGCCCGTCGCGCACCAGCACGCAGCCCACGGTGGGATTCGGCGAGGCAAAAGCCGCTGCGGCTTCGGCCAGCGCTAGCGCATGTTGTAGGAAAGACTCATCCTGCGGCAGGAGACGCATGCCCCTTCAGCATAGCCGCCTTCGGCGTAGGTGTGCTCAAAGGCATGTCGGTCGGGGAGAATGACCAAAGAGGAGCTAGGCGGCCGCATGTCGAGCGTGGCGGTTTCGCTTACCCGCTGCGTAAAGTGGGAGTGGTGAAAGACAGAGAACAAGAGCGCAACAAGCGTGACAAGAAAATGATGCATGGTGGTGTCCTGCAAGGCAGTAAATTCAACGACACCGCTATCATCGGCTGCGCATGCGGAAAGTGCGCTACGCCTTCCGGACCAGAAAAGTAAACAGAGGTGCAAGCACTTTTGACCCGAACGGGGCATGGACAGGCCAAGGTGTCCGAAATCGGGACAGCAGTATGTGAGGAGAACTAGGCGACTAGCTAGACGAGTAAGGCGTCGACAAAGGCTTCGGCATCGAAGGGGAGGATGTCTTCGAGCTTTTCGCCGGTGCCGGCGTAGCGCACCGGCAGGCCGAGTTCGCGGGCGATCGCGACCACAATGCCTCCTTTGGCCGTGCCGTCGAGCTTGGTGAGCACAATGCCGGTGACGCGGGCGGCTTCGGTGAAAAGGCGCGCTTGCTGCAGGCCGTTTTGGCCTGTGGTGGCGTCGATGACGAGCAGGGTCTGGTGCGGCGAGCCGGGCACTTGGCGCTCGGCGGTGCGCCGCATCTTGTCGAGCTCCTTCATGAGGTCGGTTTTGGTGTGCAGGCGACCGGCGGTGTCGACAAGAACGATGTCGCTTTGGCGCGCTTTGGCGGCAGCCAGGGCGTCGAAGAGGGCTGCGGAGGGATCGCCGCCTTGCTTGGTCTTGATGAGCTCGACGCCGGAGCGCTGCGACCATACCTCAAGCTGCTCGATGGCCGCGGCACGAAAGGTATCCGCGGCGCAGAGCAGCACGGAGCGGCCTTCGCGACGAAAAAGCGCGGAAAGCTTGCCGCTGGTGGTAGTTTTGCCCGTGCCGTTGACGCCGACCATCATGATCACTTCAGGTGCAGTCGCCGGGTGCTGCACGGGGGTCGCGACGCCGTCGAGGATGCGGCGAATCTCCGCTTTGAGCAGACGTTTGAGCTCGGCGCCGTCCGCGATGCCATGGCGCAGGGCGCGCTCGCGCAGCCGGCCGATGATCTCGTCGGTGGTTACAGCGCCGATGTCGGAGGCAAGCAGGGCAAATTCGAGGTCATCGAGCGAGGCTTCATCGACCTCTCGGGTGAGCGCGACGACCGATGAGATCGAGTCGGAGAGCGACTCTCGCGTGCGGCTAACCGCTTGGCGCATGCGCTCAAAGAAGCCCCGGCGGCGCTCGGGTTCGGGCTCAGCCTCTGTCGGCGGGGCTGGCTCCGGATCGCGGCGAATCGGTTGCGGCTCCGGTTCCGGAGCTTTATCGCGGTTGCCGAAAATGGAGATCAGAGCCATGGCTGGTACAAGTTTACCGGACAGTTTGGGGGCACAAGGATGTAGTCTGCTTGGGAAGGTGCCTATGGCCACTGCAATCTTGTCTTCTGTGCAAGAAGCCGCAGGGAGAGCCGTGCAAAGCGAGGTGGTTCCGGTTGAGGTATACCTCCACTCGAGCTACCGGCCGGACCGCGACTACCTCGATGGGTATCTGCTGGAGCGTAACGCGGGTGAACTGCCGCATAGCCGCCTACAAAGTTTCTTTGTGCGCTACTTTGCTGTTTTTGAGGAGCTGTTGCAGGTAGAGGTATTGCCGGAGCAGCGAGTCCAGGTTTCACCCACGCGGTATCGCGTACCGGATATTTGCCTTGTGCCGTTGAGTAGCCCGGATGCGCTGATTGTGCGTGTCCCACCACTTTTGTGCGTTGAAATTTTGTCCAGGGAGGATCGTATTGTTGATCTGCACGAAAAGCTTGAAGACTACCGGCGGATGGGCGTGCAGCACACCTGGGTGATCGACCCCTGGCGGCAAGAGGCGTTTGTCGTGGAGCTATCCGGCGACTGGACCCTGGTTCGCGAAGAGATGCGCCTTCCCGGAGCGGACGTGCGGCTGCCGGTTCAGGAGATGTTTCGCGCCTTGGTCCCGAAGCAGCCGAGACTGGATCCACGCAGTTAGCGTGTGCAGCTACTTCAGTTGCACGGGCTGTTGGTCGACCTTGATGCGGAAGAGCTGGTAGGGACGTTGGCGCAAATCCTGGCCGTTGTGCATGGTGGGCTGGCGGTGGAGCTGGTTTGAGGTGAAGTAGAGGTAGCCGTCGTTGGCCAGGCTCATGGTGTCGGGCCATAGGATGCGTGGGTCGTGCACAAGGGTTTCGGTGAGGCCAGTGCCCGGGTTCCAGCGGTGGATGGAATCGGTAACCGGATCGGTCATATAGACGTTGCCGGCGGCGTCGGACTCGAGGCCGTCCGAGGGCATCTTGCCGGTGGCGATGCGGACGGTGCCGGCCACCTGAGCGTCGGACTTCGAGCGGTCGCGCAGCATGGCAGTGGAGACGGCGTACAGCTTGGTGCTGTTGATCGGACAATAGTAGAGCGTTTCGCCGTCGTTGGAGATGGCAATGCCATCGGCGGCGAAGTTGACCGCCTTGGGTGGATTCTTGGGCAAGGTTTGGTAGACGGGGCGGCCCTCAGCAAACATCAGAAACTGATCTTCGGAGAGCACGCTGGAGTGCTGGTTGAGCCGCCGCCAGCTTTTGCCGGTGCCCAGGTCGACGACCACGATGGCGTTCGGGCCTTCGCTGGAAGAATCGGTGATGTAGGCGGTGCCGTGGATCTGATTGGCTTCGGCGGTCGGCTGGGCGCCAGACGGGCAGCTGCGTTCGGCGGTGGGATGCGCGGGATCTTGAGGTGGGGCGTTGGGGTTAAGCGCTTGCCGGCTGCCGATCATGGTCTGGCAGTCCTGCGGGCCGGGATCGCCGTTGCGCAGATCGAAACGAATGTCATTCATGTAGCTGTTCATCCCAGCCG
>CAXTTZ010000086.1:0-11318 GCA_964247325.1 uncultured Acidobacteriaceae bacterium
CTCCCAAGCTATGCCCCAGCTCGGTGAGCTCATATTCCACACGTGGCGGCACGACGGGGTATACGGTCCGCTTCAGCAGCCCATCGGACTCCATCTGCCTCACGGTTTTGGTCAGCATCTTTTGGCTGATCCCGCCGACCAGCTCGCCCAACTGCCGAAACCGCACTCGCCCGTGCTCCTCCAAGGTTTCCAGCACCAACATCCTCCACTTGTCAGCCACCCGGCCGATGATCTCGCGCACCAGCGGCTCCAGTTCCGCATCGCTCAGCGTGCATTCTGCCGCTCGCTGTTCCTCCCTGGTCTGTACCGACCCACGCCGCTCCAACACCGCATCCGTCATCGTTCACTCTCCTGTGAGTAAGTATGGCACGATGAAGTGCCTACTTCCCAAAAGAGAGCAACTACCCTATGGTCAGCGCAGGAGACTTCCCATGAACCTTTCCGACAACACCATCCTTATTACCGGCGGCGGCACCGGCATCGGCCGCGGGCTCGCCGAGGCCTTCCACAAGCTCGGCAACCAGGTCGTGATCGCCGGCCGGCGTCAGTCTGTGCTCGAAGAGACCACCCGCGCCAACCCCGGCATGCGCGCCCTTCCGCTCGATATCGAAAACCCTGACGATTTCCAGCGCTTCGTCGCCGAGGCCAAAGCCGAGTTTCCCGCGCTCAACGTCCTCGTCAACAACGCAGGCATCATGAAGCAGGAAAACCTCAAATCCGGTACCGAAGGCCTCGCTATTGCCGAGCAGACCATCGCCATCAACCTCCTCGGCCCCCTGCGCCTTACCGCCGCGCTGCTGCCGCAGCTCTTGGCCCAGTCCCAAGCGACGGTGATGACCGTCTCCTCCGGCCTGGCTTTTGTTCCCCTCGCGATCGCCCCGGTGTACAACGCCACCAAGGCCGCGATCCATTCGTGGTCGCAGTCGCTTCGCTACCAGCTCCGCGACACCTCGGTAGAGGTTTTCGAGCTCATCCCACCCTACGTCCAAACCGAGCTCCTGTCGCCCGGAGGCACGACCGACCCAAATGCAATGCCCTTAGATGAATTCATCCACGAAACCATAGAACTGCTCAAAAATCCTCCACCCACCGGCGAAATTGCTGTTCAGCGCGTTGCTGGGCTTCGCTTCGCCGAAAAGAATGGCAATTTCGATCAGATCTTCGGAGCCATCAATAGCCTTTTCGCCTGACAAGCAGGGCGCCCGCACGCGAGCGCCCTCCGCCCCCGGTTGTGGCGTAACTGATCGTCCCTTCTCAAGATCTTGCGCCAACCTGACCAATCCGCAGTGTCACATCATCCCTCGATCTTGTACGCTACCCACCGAAGGCACCACTGCACCTTATGCTGCACCCTCGCAAAAGCGTGCAGCACAGGCTCCACGCGCGTCCCAAACAGCCGCAGGGCGGCGGTGCCGACCGCTTCTTCCGCATAGGCTCCGGCAATCTCCACCCGGCTGCGCCCTGGGGTGGGCGCCGGGTGGACTCGCCACGCGAGACCGCTGTGCGCAAGCAGCACAGCGGCCCGCGGTAGGTGCTCGGCTGAGCTGATGACCTCGACCCGGCGCCAGCCATGCAGGCGCAAGATAGGCTCGCTGTTGCGAAGATTCTCCAGCGTGGTGCGCGAGGTTCGCTCCCGGAACAGCGCCGTTTCCGGCACACCTCGCTCTGCGGCATACCGGGCCATCACCTCTGCTTCCACGAAAGGGTTGGCCGCCGGTCCGCCGCTGAACAGGATCCGTGGCGCCCGCCCGGCACGCCATTCGCGGATGGCCTCATCAGCACGCCAGCGCTGCGACGGCGTCACCGAGCCGTCCAGCTCCGCCGGTGTGCCCAGCACCAGGAGCACGTCTGCCGGCTCGCTGCCCATGTTGCTTTTTGGGACAGTGTTGAAGCTCCACACCACAGCTGCCGATAAGAAGAGCAGAAGGAGCAAGGCGAGCCTGAGAAAGGGGCTGAGGCGTCGGCGCCGCGCCGCGCTCACCCTGCCTGCCCGCCCGATCCTAGGAGGTGTTGTGCAAGACGAACATACAAGTTCACAGCCTCGACCAGCTCGCGCTTGCTGATCCGCTCGTCTGGCGTGTGCGCCGTGTGAATGCTGCCCGGCCCCAGCAGAAAGGGCTCGCCCCAGCGCGTCAAGCTGGGGATGTCAGTGGTGAACTTCGCGACCATCGTCTCGAAGCCCTCGACCGGGCGCATGCGCACAAACGGCAGCTCAAGCGAGATCTCCACGCGGCAGCGCCCGTTCACTGCCCGCAGAATCGCCTCTCGAATACCCTCCGACGGCCCAACCAGGCGCACGAGCAGGTGCGCCTCGGCGTGGTCGGCGATGACATTGGGCGCGCGCCCGCCAGACAGCAGCCCAATATTCAGCGTCGTGTCGCCCACGCCTTCGACCACGGGCAGCGCCAGCGCCTGCACGTCGCCGAGCGCCGCCAGCAGCTTGTCGATCGCCGACTCGCCCAGCTCCGGGTAGGCGGAGTGCGCCGCCCTGCCCTCGGCAACCAGCTCGACTCGTAGGCAGCCCTTCGAAGCCAACGCCAGCCGGTTGTCGGTCGGCTCGCCGTTGATCAGGTACCGCGACCCGCGCGGCTGCTCATTGGCCACCTTGGCCCCTGCCGAGTCCCGTTCCTCGCCGACCACGAACAGCAGACCAACCGGCGCGCCCTCGGCCCGCAGCCGCTCGGCTGCTGCAATTTGCGCGGCAACGATTCCCTTGGCATCGCACACGCCGCGGCCATAAAGGTGCGTGGCGTCCTCGCGAGCGGGGCCCAAAAAAGGCGGCACCGTGTCCATATGTGTCGAAAGCACCACGACCGGCGCGACCCCAGGCGGACACGCATACACGTTGAAGCGCTCGCCTCCGCCCGCGCCCGGGGTGCGCGCCGGGTCCGGCTGCGGCACGGGCATGCGCTCCACCGCCCAGCCCGCTTCCCGCAAAAATCCGTCTAAAAACTCGCCGCACGCCCCTTCGCGATACGTGGTCGAATCGATCGCCACAAGCTGTTTGGTCAGTTCAATCGGATCGGCAAGCATCTGGTTCCAGCATACCCGGTCATACCTCGATCGAGGGCTCGCCCTTAGATCACTCGCCCTTCGCCTACACTGAATGCATGTCCGAAGCCCACGACCACGCCGCTCCGCCGCCGGACCCGTTTCGCTCGCAGGTGCAGACCATCGACGATCTGCGCGGGCCCGCCGGACGGCTGGAAGCCGTGCTCAACTCGGGACTGCCCGACGCGCCATACGCCGCGTTGGTCGCTCACCCGCACCCGCTCGGCGGCGGCACTTTGCACAACAAAGTCGTCTACCACACAGCCAAAGCGTTCTCCCACTTCGGTCTGCCGGTGCTGCGCTTCAACTTCCGCGGCACAGGCCGGAGCGAAGGCACGCACGACGACGGCCGGGGCGAGATAGACGACGTCCGCGCCGCGCTCGAATGGCTCACGCTGCACTTTCCTGCCACGCCTCTGCTCTTCGCCGGTTTCTCCTTTGGTTCGTTCGTCGGCCTACGCGCCTGCTGTGGCGACCGGCGCGTCGCCGGCCTGGTTGGCCTCGGCCTACCGGTGCGCGCCGCCCACCGCGATTATCGCTACACTTGGCTGCCTGACTGCGGCGCGGTCCCAAAGCTCTTCGTCTCAGGCGACGCCGACGAGTTCAGCCCGCAGGGCACCCTGGAGAGCTACCTGCTAGCCGCGCCCGAGCCCAAGCAGCTCACCTGGGTCGAAGGCGCAGACCACTTCTTTGCCGGCACGCCTGCCTCCCCAGCGTCCAAGCTGCCCGTCCTGGGCGATGCACTGCGGGCGTGGCTGGCCGAAACCTTTGCGCTAAAGCCAGCAACGACCCTCAATCAGATCTGAGCACTGAGCCAAGTGCCAATGAGCTCGGCACAGCGCCCTGGTGCCTCCTCAGCCGGCCGGTGCCCTACCCCCGGCAGCACTGTCAACTGGCTTTCCTTCAAGTGTTGCTGCAAGGCCGGAGCCGTGGTGTGCGGCACCGCACGGTCGTGGTCGCCCCACAGCAGCAACGTCGGCATCGGCAAGGGCCGCGCTTGGAGATCGGCCGCAAGCGTCGCCATATCGTCATTCCATCGCGCCAAAATCCGCAGCAGATGCGGTACGGTGCCCCGGGTTCGCAGATTCTCGGTGTAGGGCACAAGCTGCCGTGGGTCGCTCCAACTGCCCGGTCCGGCCATCTGCCGAAAGCCGACGAGGTGCACACGGCGTGGCAGCCAAGGCAGCAACGCGGCAAACACCCTTCCCGGCGCAGATAGAAAAAAGCGAATCAACCCGTCCGCATGGGGCGAAAACGGGTGCGCCGGCGCCAGCAGCACCAACCCCCGCCAGCGCTCGGGCGCATCGGTTGCCGTGCGCAAGCTCACCGCCCCGCCATGCGAGTGCCCAGCCAGCACCACATACTCCAGCCCGAGCGCGTCAGCAAAGCCACGCACCAGCCCCGCCAACTCCGGCAGGCTCGCGGCCAAATCGCGCCGGCGCTCGCTTTGCCCCGCGCCCGGCAGATCAAGCGCAAGCACGTGCCGCTCATGGGCCAGCGCCGAAGCCAGCTCTGCCGCTGTAGCGGCTGTGGCGATCAGGCCATGGAGGTACACCAGCGACGCCTCGCCGGCCTTTGACGTTCCCCATTCCAAGTACGACAGCCGAACCCCATCCACGCTGATCTCCCGATGCTGCATGACCCTCCTGGCGCCATGGTAACGTGCCCGCTAACGGTACGTTCACGGCGCCGCGCCATAATGGGGCAGCATGAATCGCAACCTTTCGGCCGCTGTGCTTGCGGCCCTGCTTACCCTTGGGGCGGTGTTTTTGTTCGTTGTATGGTTCACCGCGCATACCAGCAACACCCCATCCAGCAACGTCCCAAACCCGCCCGCCGCACGCTACCCCGGCACGGAGCGCCGCTCCGACCGTCGTGAAGATCGGGACATCCCAGAAGAGCGCGAAGCCTCCCGCGGCGAGCACCGGCGATCCCACGAACCGTCCGACCCTTGGAATCGCCGCCCCGAAGCCGCGCCCGGCAGCTGCGCGAGCCTGGGCGTACCTTGCGACACACAATACCTCGGCGCCTGGAGCCTGCCCGCGGCTGGCAGCTGCCACACCCACGAGCACAATGGATACCCGGAGCCCGACCCGCACTGCACCCCTGGCGGCGTGGTGCCCGGCCTAACCGCCGCCACCCTGCGCGACCCGGCCTGGAGCACCCACTGCATCCGCAACTGCCAAAGCACCGAAAAGCAAAAACACGCCACCTACGACTGGTACGCTTTGCCGATCCCCGCCGAAAACAGCGGCGAAACACAAACCTGCGAGCTCGACCACCTCGTACCGCTCGAGCTGGGCGGCGCCGACGGCATGGGCAACATCTGGCCCCAGTGCGGGCCGGACGACGTCGCCCTGCGCGAGCGTTTTTTCAAGCAAAAGGACGTCGTCGAAAACTACCTTGCCGCAAAGGTACGCGCCGGTGAAATCCCACTTGAGGAGGCGCAGCGCGGCATCGCCGCCGACTGGGTGCAGTACCTGGAGACGGCGAAAGCCTTCTGCCGTGGCTCGCGTTGCTAGCGGGCGCTCGGCCAATCTCTGCACCACACTGCTATAACGCTGAGAGGTCAAACCAACAGCATGCCGCTGCCCAGCGCACCTGTCGGCGGCTCAAAACCCCAAGCGCATGACCGCCTCCCTTTTCCTTTCGTTTCTTCTATTCACCGGCGCGCCCATACCGCAAACGCCGCAAGTGCCCAGCGCGCCGGCGGCCCAGTCCGGCCCCAGCGATCCGGTCGCCGCCGCCCGAGCTGCCATCACCAAAGGCGACCTCGCCGGCGCAGAACACCTCCTGCAGCGCGATCTCGCAGTCACGCCGAACGACGCCGACGCGGCCTTTCTGCTCGGCTATGTGCTCTTCCGCGAACACCGCCAAACCGATTCGCTCGCTGCCTACACCGCCGCGGCGCGCCTGCGCCGGCCTAGCCCGGCCGACCTGCTCGCGGTGGCCTCCGACTACATCCTGCTCAAGGACTACGCTGACGCCGAGCATTGGCTTGCAGCCGTCACCCAAAGCGACTCCGGCAACGCGCGCGCCTGGTACCTGCTCGGCCGCACCGAGTACAACCTCGACCACAATGCCGAAGCCCGGCACGCCTTGGAGCAGTGCCTCCAGCTTGAGCCGCACAACCTCCGCGCCGAAACCAACCTCGGCCTTACGCAAGAACGGCTGGGTCTCGTGCCCGAGGCTCAGGCCACCTATCGGCGCGCCATCGCCGAAGCTGGCCCCAACGACCGGCGCAGCGTGCAAGCCCAACTGGATCTGGGCAAGCTGCTGCTCGCGCAGGGCGACGCCCAGGCCGCACTGCCGTTCCTACAAAGGGCGGCTGCCCTGGCTCCCAGCAACCCGTTCGCGCAGCAGCAGCTGGCCTCCGCCTTCGAGCAAGCGCACCGCGACCCTGACGCCGAAGCCGCCCTGCGCCGCGCCCTCGCGCTCGCGCCCGAGGTCGGCAGCCTTCATTTCTTTCTCGGCCGCGTGCTGCATCGGCTCGGCAAAGAAGCTGAGGCCAAACAGGAGTTTGCGACCGCGTCCCGCCTCATCGGCGCGCACTCCAGCACGGAAGTCCCTAATCCCGACCAGCCCGACGACTAAAATTCCACAACTTTTTGCCTCTCTGGTTGACAAGCCTCAGCTAACCCAGTTAGGGTTGCCTCGTTCCTGGAAACGGTTCCAAAAGCCTTTCATTCGCTCCCTTGTGGGTGCGCCAGAACATTTTTGTGGAGGACAGAATGCCCAAGCTGTACCGTTGTTCCATACTTCCCTTCCTGTGTCGGCCCGTCCGGCGATCCACCCTTTCAGCGGGATTTGCGGGCGTTCTGCTTGCGGCAGGGTCCGCGGTTGCCTTCGCCCAGGCCTCCAGCGGTCTCACCGGCAACGTCACTGACGCTAACGGCGCCGTGGTCCCGGGTGCGGAAGTTACCATCACCAACGTCGACACCAAGGTGTCCACAAAAACCGTGAGCACCTCGGCCGGCGACTATGCCGTCACAGGCCTAATTCCTGGTCGCTATACCGTCACCGTCATCTCGCCGGGATTTGAAAAGGCCGTGCGAGACCAGGTCAACGTAGAAATTAGCGTGACCTCCACCATCGATGTGAAGCTGCAGCCCGGATCGACTGACCAAACCGTGGAAGTGCAAGCCGACCTCATCGCCATCAATACGACCTCGCCCGAGCTGGGCACCACGATCGAAAATAAGGTCGTGGAAGCGTTACCGACCGAAATCTCTGGTGGTCGCGGCCGCCAGATCGACAGCTTTATCTTTCTCGCCCCCGGTACGCAGGGCAGCACCTTCTCGCACCGCATCAACGGCGGCGTCGACTTCCAAACGGAAACCGTCTTCAACGGCATTCCAGTCCCCCAAGCCGAAACCCAGGGCTACTCCACGAACTTCAACCCGCCCTTCGAGATGGTCAACGAATTCCGCGTCGAGCGCGCGGCTTTCTCAGCGCAGTTCGGCTTGGCGCAGGGCTCCACAACCTACCAGATGGCCTCCGGTACCAACGCCTTCCACGGCGACATCTTTGAGTTCAACCGCAATAACTTCTTCGACGCCAAGGGCTACTTTAACGACACCACGCCCATCGACAAGGAAAACAACTACGGCGGCACAGCGGGCGGCCCGGTTTGGATTCCCCACCTTTATAACGGCAGGGACCGCACCTTCTTCCATGTGTCGATTGACTGGACCAAACTGGCGCAAACCAACACGTCGTTCGGCACGGTGCCGACTGCTCTTGAAAAGACCGGAAACTTTTCCGATTTCAAGGACGGCAAGGGCAATGTCATTCCAATCTTCGATCCGCTCACGGGTCAACAGTTTGCCGGCAACATCATTCCGGCCGCCAGATTCAGCCCGCTTTCCGCGAGCCTTCTGCAGTACATCCCTAATCCCGATCTTCCGGGGCTGGTCAATAACAAGCTGTACATCCCGAACGCGAACCCCAGCACCGACCACGTTTGGGGCTTCACGATCGATCACAACCTTACCGCGAAACAATCGCTGCACTACAGCATGTGGCGGAACGACTACTACAGTTCCGGCTTCGATCAAGCGCCCATTGTTCCAACCAGCAATCCCCTGGAAAGCCTGCGCTACTTCCCAACTTCCGGCTCAGTGTACCTCCTGAACTACGTCAATTCACTTACGCCAAAGCTGGTAGTAACTGCGGGCGTGGGCTGGGTAGGTGAGATCAACAATCAGTTTCCGCAAGAGCCACACAACGGCGCTACCTTCGCTGGAGTCGTTCATGATGCGCGCGCGGACACGTTCCCCAACATCACCTTCGACGGCACTAACGCACCGACGCAATACGGTACAGGCGGTGGTAACTCCTTCTCTGTCAATCGTAAGCTCGGCCTTGACTTCGTCAACAACTGGCTTTGGACCAAGGGCCGGCACAGCCTCAATATCGGCGGCGAAATCCGGCGCACCTACCAGGACGACAATGAGTGCCAGAACTGCGCCGGCCAATTCAACTTCAGCCAGCGCTCCACCGCCGACGCTGCGAACCTGGGCAGCACCGGCAGCTCCTTTGCCAGCTTCCTCCTCGGTCGCGTCGATAACGCGCGCCGCATCTTTGCCAATGAGCTGAGTCTGCGCAACCTCGACGTGTCCCCGTACATTCAGGACGATTGGAAGGTTACCCCCAAGCTGACGTTGAACCTCGGCCTGCGTTGGGACATCATGCTGCCCTTCACCGAGAAGAACAATCAAATCGTCTACTTTAACCCCAATGTGGCCAATGCCGCAGCGAACGGCCGGCTCGGTGGGGCCACCAAGTTCGGCACCTGCGCTGCCTGCGACGGGCGCAACCGTGCGGATATTCACTACGGCCACGTCGGCCCACGGGTGGGCTTCTCCTATGCTCTCAATGAGAAGACAGTCTTCCAGGGCGGTTTCAACATCTCCATCCTGGATGGCGGTGCCTTCGAGTACGGCACCAGCAAGGTTGCAGTCAGCTATGGCAACCTGCTGCAGGGTGTCTTTATTCGCAATAGCACCAACAGCGTCACTCCCGGCTATGGTGTGTGGGACGGCAATCCCCTGCCCGCGCCGGCTGCCCCTATCTTTTCCTCGGGGACCGGCACCGGCGGGCTCATCCGCGCCTTTGATCCGGTGAAGGACGGCATGGCTCCCTATGTCGAGCAGTACACCTTCAGCGTACAGCGCGCGTTGCCGTGGAACACCTTCGCGACCGTGGCCTACGTGGGTAACCATGACGTCCACCTCAACGGCCAGTTGAACCCTATCAATCAGCCCAATCCGTCCATTCTTCGCTACGGAAGCACTTTGAGCGCGTTGGTCGGCAGCCCCGCGGCCAACGCAGCCGGCATTACCTCTCCGTATCCAAACTTCATCGCCGATTTTGGTGGCGGCGCCACCGTGGCCCAAGCGCTGCAAACCTACCCGCAATACGCGCAGATCTATAACAACTTCGATCTAACCGGAGCGGCTACTTATAACGGACTTCAAGCCACGCTCGAAAAGCGCTTTTCGAACGGCCTCGCGTTCTTGACCTCCTACACGCTGTCCCGTCTGCTTTCCAACGTCGACAGCGGCTTTTCTACCTTTGCCTCCTTGCCGGAAAACAAATACAACCAGTATCCGGAGTACACCGTCGACCAGAGTGATATCCGCAACAACACCAAGATCAGCGGCACGTATGATCTGCCGATCGGTCCCGGGAAGCCGTTCTTGAACCATGGTGTTGTCGGTACGATTGCTGGCGGCTGGCAGTTTGGCGGCATCCTCACCTATCAAACCGGCACACCCTTCGGCATCGGTGAGAATGATAATCCACTGGGAACGCCAGGAGGATTTAACCGTCCGAATCGTGTGACGGGCGTAGCACTCAAGACAAACAAAACCCACTTCAGTGGCCGCACAGTACCGAACCAGCCCTACTTCACCACCAACGCATTCCAATCCACCGTGGGCACCTATGTGCTAGGCAATGCGCAACGCAACTACACAGAGCTACGTGATCCCGGTTACTACAACGAGGATCTCAACCTGCGCAAAAAATTTGCCTTCGGCGAGCGTGTTACCGTTCAGCTACAAATGGATTATTTCAATGCTTTGAACCGAACACAATTCTTAGGACCTAATCAAGCAAGCAACTCAAACAATAATGGAAATAACCTCAGCAATGGCAACTACGGTTTCGTAACCACGGGCCAAAATAACACACCACGCCAAGGTCAGGTCAGCGGCAAGGTCTTCTTCTAAACCTCCAAACCAACTTCCTCCAGCACCCAGGTCTGCTTCGCCGCAGTCCTGGGTGTTCTTTTCTGCACTAAACTTTCTCCTATGCGTCTTCTCCCCCGCCTTGTACTCGCCGCCGCTCTCGCGAGCCTGCCGCTCGCTTCGCTTCGCGCACAGGAGGTCACCCCTCAGATGCAGGCGCTCTACGAAAAAGCTCATGGCGAGCAGGCCGATCACCCCGAAGCCGCCGTGGCCGACTATCGCGCCCTGTTGAAGCTCGCCCCGCAGCTGGGCCCGGCCTACAACAACCTCGGCCGGCTGCTTTTCAACCTTGGCCGCTTCCCCGAGGCCGCTGAGGTGCTGCGGCAGGGCCTGGCCGTGCAACCCGGCATGCACCCGGCCGAGGCCATGCTGGGCGCGAGCCTTTTGCGTATGGGCGACCCCGCCGGCGCTGTCGAGCCTCTGCGCGCCGCCAGCATCGCCATGCCCGAGGACCACTTCGTCCGCCTCACGCTCGCCCAAGCGCTCGTCGCCGCTCACCAGCCCGAGGCTGCCGTCCCCGAGCTCGAGCGCCTCACCCACGACGACCCCAAAGACCAGGAAAGCTGGTACCTGCTCGGCAAAATGCAGCTCGAGCTTTCGCGCCTGAGCTTCGCCCACGTGCAGCAGATCGACCCCAACTCCGTCGTCGCCCACGACCTTGCCGGCGAGATCATGGAAAGCATGAACAACCTCCCGGGCGCCATCGACGAGTACAAAAAAGCCATGGCGCGCACCCCCAACGACCTCCAGCCGCTCGAGCACCTCGCCAACGTCTACTACCAGGCCGGGGATTGGGACAACGCCCGCCGCCAGCTCGGAGCCCTGCTTGAGCGCGAGCCCACTAACTGCACCGCGCATTGGAAGCTCTCCAAGGCCCTGAACGAGCTCGCCGCGCCGCCCCCCGCCGTGCTGCACGAGGCCGGCCTCGCTGTCACGGAGTGCCCGCGCCTAGCGCCGGCCTACCTCGAAGAAGCCCGCGCCCTGCTGCGCGCCGAGCGCGCCGCCGCCGCCATC
>CAXTTZ010000087.1:0-11144 GCA_964247325.1 uncultured Acidobacteriaceae bacterium
GGCCGCGGCGGGAAGGGCGGGCGGCTACGGGCATGCGCGCGGGCATGGCGGCAGAGACGCCGGTGCGGCAGGCGGTCGAGATCCGGGATGAGAGCTTTGCAACGCCGGAGTTTATCGCGTTACTGCGCGAACAGGGGATTGGGTTGGTGGTGGCGGATACCGTGGCATGGCCGCTGCTGTTCGATGTGACGGCGGATTTCGTGTATTGCCGGCTGCACGGGTCGGAGGAGCTCTATGCCAGCGGGTATGAGGAGGAAGCGCTGGAGCTGTGGGCGGATCGTGTGGCGGCGTGGGCGACCGGGCGGCACGCGGAAGGGCGGCGAGCGTGTGCGGTGGAGGCGCCCGCGGGTCCTCGGGATGTCTTTGTGTACTTCGATAACGACATCAAGGTGCGCGCGCCGTTCGATGCGCAGCGGCTAGAAGCTAAGGTGCGGCAGCGCTTGATGAGATCATAACTACGCGGTGAATATGTAACCCGCCATTTAAAGATTTCATTTACTGGGGCGAGAATTTGCTGATCAATTCTTCTGCGCGGGTGACCTAACCCTTTCGCGGAAGGTTGCGAAAGGGTTAGGTCATGTGGACGAAGGAGTGCTAAGTAACCGGCATCATACGGCGCGATAGGCGGTTAGCTTTGTTGGCGCTCAGCGTGGGCGCGTTGGCTGTTGAAGTCGGTCATGCCGACGGCGCCGGCTTCGAGAAAGGCGTTGCCTTTGAAGATGGCTGCGGCCTTGGTGCCTTCGAAGCCGAAGAGCTTGGGGATGAGCAGCGAGGCAGCGGCAAAACCGGCGTCGAGTTTGCCGTGCGTTTCGAAGGGAAGAAGCGGCTTGACGCCGAGCGGGTAGTCGGTGAGCAGGGATTCGACCAGAACGAAGGAGCTGGTGAGGAGGGCAGCCAGGGCGGCGCGTGGGTTTTTCTTGCGACAGGCAATGGCTACCGAGAGAAAGAAGGCGGAGTGGCAGTAATCAACGATGCCATGGGTGCGAGCGTCGACTACCTTGGGCAGACGCGTTTCGATTTGGTGCAGAGCAATGGTGCCGAGTGGCATGGAGCCTCCTTGAGATGCATGGAGTTCCACGAGCGACCCCAGTGTATGAGGCGATGGATGCAGGGTGGAAACGGTAGGGTTGCAACCTTGCATGCGGGGTGGGCGATGATAGGACGGTGGAGTGAGGGCAGCGATGACGGTGAGGGAGCTTGTAAGCCGGGCGACCAAGGAGGTGGCGCGCCGGGATGCGGAGACGCTGCTGCTGCATGTAGCCGGGCGCGAACGGGCGTGGTTGCTGGCGCATCCGGAGGCGGAGGTGGGGAAGGAGCAGGCTGCAGCGTTTTGGGAGCTTGTGACGCGCCGAAGGGGGCATGAGCCGGTGCAATATTTAATAGGCCGTCAGGAGTTTTATGGGCTTGATCTTCGTGTTACGCCGGACGTACTGATTCCGCGGCCGGAGACGGAGATCTTGGTGGAGGCTGTGCTGGAGTGGGTAGCCGAGCGCAACTTACAAGACGCGCCGCTGCAGATGGTAGATGTCGGAACGGGTTCTGGGGCAATTGCCCTAGCTTTGGCAGCTAACTTGGATAGGGCTCACGTTTGGGCGCTGGATACCTCGGTCCCGACACGGGCTGTGGTGGAAGAAAATGCGAAGCGGCTTGGATTGGCAGAGAGGGTTGAATTTATAGAATCAGACCTATTTAGAGTTTTTCGAGACAGGCCAGAGTTAGGGCGTTCGGTTGATATTCTTGTCTCGAATCCGCCGTATGTGTCTAGTCTGGAAGACTTGAACTTAGAGGCGCAGGTGCGTGATTTTGAGCCGCATACAGCGTTGTTTGCCGGGGAGGATGGGCTGGCGGTGTACCGGCGACTGATTCCGGAGGCTTGGGAAAGGGTGCGTTCTGGGGGGCTGCTGGCGATGGAGTTCGGGTTTGGACAGCGAGCGGCGTTGGCTGCGTTGTTGACCGAGTGGAGAAATGTGCGATTTGTTGAAGACTTAGCGGGAATTTCGCGGGTGGTGTTAGCGGAGCGAAGTTGAGTGGTGGGTTGGGTCTGTTGCGGCCTAACAGGGTCTGTGTGTCTTGGTAGATTGTCGCAGCGGCAAACGGACAGCAGATTCCTCCGCTACGCTACGGAATGACAACCAGTAGGGGATACGGAGCCACTACATAGGCGCATCAAGTCATAGCATAGGGGCGTGAAAGCGATAACAGCTGCTAGATCGCGCCGCGTTTTAGGTCGGTGAGAATGCCGGTGTGGAGCTGCCAAAGGGCGAGGGCGGCCAAGGCGAGCGCGAGGGCGGATTCGGTGAGGGCTACGGGCAGGTCACGGCCGACGAGTTCGGCGCCTCGTTTGCGCCCGGCGAAGCCGCCCCAGGTGCCGATTGCCGCGCCCACAACGCCGAGGAGGATGCCGCCAGCCAGGGGTTCGCTGATGGCGTGGGCGGCGAGCGCGCCGACCAGGGCGCCAAAGGCGAAGCGGGAAACAGCGCCGACGGGGGACTTACGGCTGCCTGTGTTGGGCCGCGTATCGCCGACGTACTCGGTGAGAGCGAAGCCGGTAAAGACCAGGGCCGAGACGAGATAGGTGGTCCAGGAGGCCCACCCGCTTTCGGGCAGCCAGGCAAACCAAGCGGCCCAGCAAAGGGCGGCGATGGGCGTCATGGTGCGCATGCCCGTGGCGATACCGAGCAGTAAGATCGATCCCACAATCAGTCCCTCTAATGAATCCTGCTTAGGTGAATCCTGCTTAGGCCAGCACGGCAGCGGTTTCGTCTTGCCGGAGCCAGCCGTAGAGCGGGTAGGCGTCGGCCAGCTCGCGGACGCGGCCGCGGATGTGGCGAAGGCGAGCCTCGTCGTAGTGATGGGTGAGGGCCTCGGCGATCCAGCCCGCGATGGTGCGCATGTCGGCCTCGTCCATGCCGCGGGTGGTGAGCGCGGGGGTGCCGAGGCGGATGCCGGAGGGCTTGAGCGGCGGATTGGTGTCGTAGGGGATAGCGTTTTTGTTGACCGTGATGCCGGCCTGGCCGAGGGCGGCTTCGGCCTCGGAGCCGAGCATGCCGGCGCCGGCGGCAAAGACGTCGAGGAGGACGACATGGGTGTCGGTACCGCCGGAGATGACGCGGAAGCCGTGCGCGGCGAGCGCTTCGGCGAGGGCCTGGGCGTTGCGGATGACCTGGCGGGCGTAGGTTTTGAACTCGGGGCGGAGGGCTTCGCCGAACGCGACGGCTTTGGCGGCGAGGACGTGGACGAGCGGACCGCCCTGCTGGCCTGGAAAGACGCTGCGGTCCATGCCGGCGGCGAGATCTTGCGTGCAAAGGATAAGGCCGGAGCGGGGGCCACGCAGGGTTTTATGCGTCGTGGAGGTGACGACGTGGGCGTGCGACACGGGCGAGGGGTGCACTTCGCCGGCAACCAGGCCGGCGAAGTGGGCCATATCGATGAGGAGCTTCGCGCCGACCTTGTCGGCGATGGCACGGAGCCGGGGGAAGTCGAACTGGCGGGGGTAGGCGGAGCCGCCGCCGATGAGGAGCTTCGGCTTTTCGGCTTCGGCTTGGGCTTCGAGCTGGTCGTAGTCGATGGTTTCGGTGTCGGGACGGACCTTGTAGCCGGCGATGCGATAAAGTTTGCCGGAAAAGTTGAGCTTGTGGCCGTGGGTGAGGTGGCCGCCGTGGGCGAGGTCAAGACCTAGGATGGTATCGCCGGGCTCGAGCAGGGTCATAAAGGCGGCGGCGTTGGCCTGGGAGCCGGAGTGCGGCTGGACGTTGGCGTGCTCGGCGCCGAAGAGCTGCTTGGCGCGGTCGCGGGCAAAGTTTTCGACGACGTCGGCGTACTCGCAGCCGCCATAGTACCGTTTGCCGGGGTAGCCTTCGGCGTATTTGTTGGTGAAAACGGAGCCGGTAGCCTCGAGCACGGCGCGGGAGACGAAGTTCTCGCTGGCGATCATTTCGAGGCCGTCGTGTTGGCGGAGGGTCTCGTCGTCGATGGCTTGGGCGATGGCCGGGTCGGTATCGCGAAGGCTTTGGTCGAGGCGGAAAGGCATGAAACCAGTTTACCCCGCGGGGGCTGGTCCTCTCCCACGAAAGTGGGATGGGCAGTAGCACCTTTGTTGGGTAAAGATGGGGCCTCCGTGGGATGGCGAAGTGGATGCGGGGGGCTGCATCCTTGCTGTAGCGCGGCAGGCATATGTAACCGCAATGCCAAGCTGAGTAAAAATGCAGCGCGTAGATCGGAGACTTCCATGGCAGCCCAGATATTTTCGTTTCCTTCCTTACCCCAGAGCAGCAAATCCGGGGCTGCCATGGCTGGTCCCGGCAGAGTGGTCGCGATGAACCGCCCAACAACTTCTTCCAAGGTGATTTCTATGTCGAACTACACGCGCCGTACCGCAGTGCAACAGTCCCTCCAGTCCACCGAAGTTATGCTGGCCAAGGTGGAAGAAGAGATCGCGGAGGACGCTTTGGAAGTGGAGGTGGGCGGAATCACGTGGCAACGGCTGTTTTGTGTGTATGTTGCCTTAGCGCGCGAGGCTCGGAGCCGTCTCCTAGACGGTGTGCGTGCCTTGTTGCGGCCCACGCCGGCGCTGTAGGGCTGCGCCGCGCGCTGGGTTGCGCAGCGGATCCCAGGAAGCGCTTCGGTTCGCTGAGAATGGAATAGCGAACCTTAACGTTTGGCGCTAAAGACAAACGCGAGTGCATAGCCCAGGGTGACAGCAAGCAAGCAGGCAAGGACGGAGCCGAAGACGTTGATGCCGGCGAGCAGCCAACGTCCGCTCCGCGCCAGGTCGAGGGCTTGCAGGCTGAACGAAGAGAACGTGGTATAGCCGCCGCAGACACCGACCATAAAGAACTGCCGAAAGACAGGATGGACGGAGACGCGGCTGCCAGGGCCGGTGAGGCAAGAGAAGAGACCGATCAGGAAGCAGCCTGTGACGTTGACGAGCACCGTGCCGAGCGGGAAGGCCTGCCCGTAGCGGGCAGCAAACCAGCTGGTGACCCAAAAGCGGGCCACTCCGCCCAGGGCGCTGCCGAACGCGATGGAAAGGGCAAGCATGAAAGACGTAGCTCTTACCATAGCGTACGTGAGGGCGTTGGGGCGTGGAAGGGAGATGGCCGCGGTTGAGGCATCCCGCAGGGGGGCTTGGGCCCTCTACAGGTTCAGCAGCACGTCCGGTCGTTCGAGCCCCCCTGACGCGTGCCAGTGAGTTCGCTGGCTTGTACGCCTGAGCCCTCCGACGTTCCTGCAGGACGTCCGGGAGGTTTCATCATGGAGTTTCATATAGCGCGGGCGCTTCGTAAGAGGCTGGATCTCCACGACGTTTTGTTCAGCTACACAGGCAATGTGGTCTTTGCGAACGTGGCAGCAAGCCGCAAGCTGGCCTTAGCGCTGAATCGCGCGCGGGCAGCGGAGAACGGCGGGGTTGCGGACCCGAAGCGCGAGGTGAACGCTGGGGCGCTCTTCGCGATGGGGTTGATTGACGAGCTGAGCCATGCGATGGCAGAGCGGTACCGCCGGGAAACCGACCCGGAGGTGCTTTCAGCGGCGTTGGCCTGGTTTGGAGCGCGGGCCGGCACGGAGGAGGTCGAGGCGCTGCTGCTGAATTTTACGGAGCGCTTTCCGAACGCGGAGGTATACAGCGGAAAGGTTTCTGCGAAGGAATGGCTGCAGGGGTCAACCGATGGCTTGCCGAATCGCGAAGCGGCATTTGAAGAGCTGGTGCTGTTGTACCTGGCCAATGAGAATTCAGCGTTTCGACCCTTCAAGGAGTTGTTCGACGATGCTGGCTTGACCGAGACGGCGACCTACCAAGCCGTTCAAGCGGAGTTGCCGAAGTACTTCGCGACGCGGCCGCCGCTGTCACCGGAGGCAGGTTCGCTGCTGGAAGCGCTGCAAGCGCCGATGCGCTTGAATCCGGAGTCGCTGGCGGGGCAGTTGGATTACATTCGCGAGCACTGGGCGCGGTTCGTCGATGCCGATCTGAAGCAGATTCTGCTGGCGATCGACACGGTGAAGGAGGAGGAGATCGCGGTTTGGATGCGGTTCAACCCGCCCGGGCCGGACGTATATCGCCATGGGGCACCGGGGTTCGGCGGAGAGGGCTTTCGCGGGGATGAGTACGTCGGGTTCGAGGACCAGTATGAGATTGGGCCGGATGGGGTGCGCCGGCTTCGGAGCTACTCGAGCGACTACCAGGCGCCATTGAATGAGTATGAGGCATTTTCGGCGGATCAGGCGTGGATGCCTAACGTCGTGATGATGGCTAAGAGCACCTATGTGTGGCTGGAGCAGCTAAGTCGCAAATATGGGCGGCACATCCACAAGCTGGACCAGATCCCGGACGAGGAGCTGCGGTTGATGGCTGACCGCGGCATGACGGCGCTTTGGCTGATTGGGTTGTGGGAGCGCTCGGTGGCGTCGCAACGCATCAAGCACCTGCGCGGGCAGAGCGACGCGGTGGCTTCGGCGTACAGCTTGAAGGAGTACAACATCGCCGACGACCTGGGGGGCAACGCGGCGTACCAAAGTTTGCGCGACCGGGCGGGGCGCTACGGGCTCCGGCTGGCGAGCGATATGGTGCCGAATCACATGGGCATCGATTCGCCGTGGGTGATCGAGCATCCGGACTGGTTTGTGACGCGGTGGGAGAGTCCGTTTCCGGCGTATAGCTTCAACGGACCGGACCTGAGCGCGGACCCGCGGGCTGAGATCAAGATCGACGATCATTATTTCGACCAGACGGACGCGGCGGTGGCGTTTCGGGTGCGTTACAACGCGACGGGCGAGACGCGCTACATATACCACGGCAACGACGGGACGACGTTTGCCTGGAACGACACGGCGCAGCTGGATTACTCGAAGGCGTATGTCCGCGAGCAGGTGATGCAGGCGATCTTGCATGTGGCACGAATGTTTCCAATCATCCGCTTCGACGCGGCGATGGTGCTGGCGAAACGCCATGTGCAGCGGCTATGGTTTCCGCTGCCGGGCGTGGGAGGATCGATCCCATCGCGGGCCGAGAATGCCATGTCGGACGATGAGTTCAACGCGTTGATGCCGAACGAGTTTTGGCGCGAGGTGGTGGATCGCGTGGCGGCCGAGGTGCCGGGAACGCTCCTGCTGGCGGAGGCATTTTGGCTGCTGGAAGGGTACTTCGTTCGCACGCTGGGCATGCACCGGGTTTACAACTCGGCGTTCATGAATATGCTGCGCGATGAGGAGAATGCGAAGTACCGGAGCTATCTGAAGAAGACGATTGAGTTCGATCCGGATATCTTGAAGCGATATGTGAACTTCATGTCGAACCCGGATGAGCGGACGACGATTGACCAGTTCGGCTCGGGGGACAAGTGTTTTGGGGTAGCGACGATGCTGGCCACCTTGCCCGGGCTGCCGATGTTTGGGCACGGGCAGATCGAGGGCTACACGGAGCGGTATGGCATGGAGTTCAAGATGCCGCGGATGACCGAGTCGCCGGATGAGATGCTGGTGGCGCGGCATCAGGCGGAGATCGCGCCGTTGCTGAAGAAGCGGTACATCTTTGCCGAAAGCGCGAACTTTGTGCTGTATGACTTTTGGACTGGGTATGGCGCGGTGAATGAGAACGTGTTTGCCTACTCAAACCGCAATGGGGATGAGCGGTCGATTGTGCTGTACAATAACAGTTACACGAGCACGAGCGGCACGATCCATGTGTCGGCGGCGTCGATGGACAAGGGTTCGGGTGAGCTGCGACAGCGAACGTTGCGCGAAGGGCTGGGGCTGCCCGACGGCCACGACGTGTTGGTGGCCTTTCGCGACCGGTCGCGCGGGTTGGAGTTTTTGCGGCGCGCCACCGACTTGCGGGAGAACGGGTTGACGGTGGAGCTGCGGGGCTACCAATATGCGGTGTTGCTGGATTGGCGCGAGCTGCGCGCAACCGCCGAGCAGCCTTGGGATCAGTTGTGCGACGCGCTGCGAGGGCAGGGTGTGCCGAGCGTGGAGCAGGCAATGGGCAAGCTGCGGTTGCAGCCGCTGCACCAGGCCGTGCGGCGTGCGCTGGCGATGGAGCAGATCGAGGCCGTGGAGCGGGCGGCGCAGGATGCTTTGGCCCGGGCTGCGGCGGGTGCGGCGGTGGTGCCGGAGCCGCTGAACGGGGCAAACGCCAAGGGGCAGGGTCCGGCGGTTGTAGCGAAGGCCGCCCCACGGGCTGCAGGAAAGGCGAAGGCCGGGGTTAAGAAAAGCGAAGAGTCAGCGCCTAAGCCGGAGGTCGCGGCGCCGTTGCAGCATGGGCCGGAGACCATCGATGTCGAGGCGATGTTGCCGGTGTTCTTTGAGCGGGCCCACGAGTTTTATTGGCGGCTGACGGAGGTGCTGCCGAAGGCCGAGCGTGTGGCTTTGACGCCGGATCTCCAGGAGGGCGCGGCGGTGTACCGGCGCGGGTTGGTGCTGTTGCTGCGCGCGGCGGTGCAGTTGCCGGGCTCGGCGCGGCAGTTTTCGACGGCTTGGCCGCCGGCGGTGGCGGAGATGGTGCCGGGAGCTTCGGTGGGCGTAAGTTTGGGCCGGACCTGGGCGCCGCTGCTCGGGTATGCGCTGCTGCATGCGCTGCCCGGCACGGTGGAGGCGCAAACGCTGTTTGACGAAATGGATCTGCGGGCGGCGCTTGCGGAAAGCTTTGCGGGGGTGGGTCTAGAGGGCGAAGACGCGTGGCGCGCGGCTGCTCGGTTGCGGCTATTGCTGGGCGGACGCACGCCGCTGGAGGAGCTGCGAACCGAGGGCTTCTGGGCCGAAGGGGACGTGCGCTGGTTGGCAGGGGTGAACGAGAGTGGCGGCAAAACTTTTGTCAATCGAGAAAGTTTTGAACAGCTGGTGTGCTTTTTGCAGCTGCCGGCACTGCTCGGCGCGGCAGGGAGGTTGGGCGGGGAGGATGCCTACCAGACGCCCGCGGAAAGTTTGACGGAGATCGAAGGTGCGGTGCGCTTGGAATGCGAACGGATGCATGAGGCGGGGTACGCACTGCGGGCGTATTTGGGTTCCGAGCCGGGCTCCGAGCCGGGTGCTGTATCGGACCCCAAAATCGAGCAGGAGCCCGAAGCAGTGGAGGGAGCGGCGCTAGGTGGTATCCACATACAGCTTTGATCAGCACTTTGCACGATCTCCGTGGTTGTTGCACAAACAGGAAGGGTACGGCTGAAGCCGTGCCCTTCCCTATGTGGGGTAGCACCCAGCACCGTAGGGCGGGCAAAATGCTAGAAAGGGGGGCGGAGATGACGCGGAGGCAGTTTGGGGTGGCGATGGCGGCGCTGGGCTTGCGTGCCGGTGCGGGCGCACAGAGCCATGTGGACGCGGAGTTGGTGCCTTTGTCGCGGAATGGCTGGATGCCGAACAATGAGCGGCTGCCGGTGCTGCTGTACCGCCGCGCGTTTGCGCCGGCCGGCGATGCGGCCGGGGCGATGGAAACGCGGTTCGGCAAGAATGGCTGGCCGCCGCAGTGGCGCAACGGCGTGTATCCCTTTCATCATTACCATTCGACGGCGCATGAGGTGCTTGGCTTTGCGGGCGGAACGGCGCGGCTGATGCTGGGTGGCGAGGGTGGGCATGAGGTGTCCGTGGCGGCGGGCGATGTGCTTGTGCTGCCAGCGGGCACGGGGCATTGCCGCATCGAGGCTGACCGGGAATTTCTGGTGGTCGGAGCGTATCCGCCGGAGCAGCACTGGGACATTTGCCGCACGGCGCCGGACGCGGCGGCGGTGGAGCGGATGCGGCGTTTGCGGTTTCCCCAGAGCGATCCTGTGACGGGACGGGCGGGCCAGCTTGTGCGCGCCTGGCAGGCGGTAGCTTAACTTGAGCTTTCCGCACGTAGGGTGACCCGCGCAGGAAGGCCGCGATAGACTTTGCGCGGAAGCGAAAGGGCGTGCGGGATGGTTTCGCGGCGTGCGGTGGTGAAGGGCGCAGCCGCGGTTGCTGCGGGAGCTGCGCTGCCAAAGGTGGCGTGGGCGCGGCAAGCGGCTAGGAGTGAACTGCCGCTACGCTTGCGCGCCGGGGAAGCGACAGCGACCCTGCCTGGGAATTTTATAGGGCTCGGGTATGAGATGTCCTCGGCGGCGCGGCTTGGGTTGCTGAGCACGCAAAATGCGGCGTATGTGCAGTTGGTGCGGAACCTGGGGCCGGCGGGGGTGCTGCGTATGGGCGGCATCGTAGCCGATTTCACCAGCTACGCCGCGCAAGGGACGGTAATCACCGAGCCGAAACATACCGTGGTGACGCGCCAAAGTTTGGAGCAGTTGCGGGAATTTTTAGACGCGACAGGATGGACGGCGATCTGGAGTGTGAACTTCGGGCGGGGCAGCCTCGAGGAGGCGATCGCAGAAGCAAAAGACGTAGCCGGTGTGCTTGGCCCGCGCTTGCTGGCCCTTGAATTGGGCAACGAGGTGGAGAACTATGGCTCCGGAACGGCGCCGCTGCGGACGCCGCCCTACACCTATGAAACGTACCGTGCGGAGTACACGCGGTGGCACGCGGCGCTGGTGGGTGCCGTGCCGGGACTGCACTTTGCGGCTCCGGACACGGCTGCCTCGGTAGAGTGGGTGGAGCGGATGGCGGCCGACGCCCACGGCGACGTGCAACTGCTGACGACGCATTATTACCGGGGCGATCAGCGGCGGGGTACGCGAGAGCAGTTGCTAACGCCGGATACGGGGTTGGCGAGCACGTTGGCGCGTTTGCGGCGTGCGGCTGAGGCGAGCCGCCTACCGTGGCGCATGTGTGAGACGAACTCCTTCTTTGGCGGAGGACGGCCCGGGGTGAGCGATACGCTAGCCGGTGCGCTTTGGACGTTGGATTTCATGCTGCTGCTCGCGCAAGCCGGATGTGCGGGAGTGAATCTGGAGACCGGGGTGAACCAGTTAGGGTTTGTGAGTTCGTATTCGCCGGTGCAGGATGACGGAGCCGGGCATAACACGGCGGGAGCGCCGTACTATGGCATGCTGGCGTTTGCTCGGGTCGCAGCAGGCATGACGAAGATGGTAGCCCTGGAGGGAGGCGCTCAGGAGGGCGTAACCGCCTACATGCTCCGGGGAGAGAAGCATCGCAGCGGCGTGTTGGTGGTTGTGAATAAGTCGACGGATCGAGCGGCGAGGGTCGATCTTGCAATGCTACGGATGCAGCGGGCGACGGTTTTG
>CAXTTZ010000088.1:0-11105 GCA_964247325.1 uncultured Acidobacteriaceae bacterium
GGCATAGGGAGGGTGCGAATGTCGAAGGGCTGGCCCTGGAGGTTGCGTGCGGCGTGGAGGCGCTCGAGGTTCTCGGCGAGTGGGAGGTGGTTCTCGTCGGCGGTGTTGGGCTCGACGGCGGTGAGAATGATGTTGGGGGCGACGAAGCGGGTAATGTCGTCGACGTGGCCGTGGGTGTCGTCGCCGGCGCAGCCGCGGTGGAGCCAAAGAACCCGCTCAATGCCGAGGTAATCGTGGAAGGCTTGCTCGAGCTGGGATTTGGTGACGCCGGGATTGCGCTGCTGCACGTCTGAGAGCAGGCACTCTTCGGTTGTTACTAGGAGGCCGGCGCCGTCGGTGTCGATGGAGCCACCTTCGAGCACGAGGCGGTGTTGGGTGCCGTCGGCGAGCGCGACGGTGGGCTCGACCGAGGGCATGGCGTAGAGCTGGCTAATCTCGTGGGGGATGCGGTCGTCATTGTGCCAGTTGGGGTATTTGGCCCAGGCGTTGAAGCGCCAGTTGGTGATGGCGATCTCGGCGGGGTTGTTTTGGTCTTTGACGAAGAGGGGGCCGGAGTCGCGGAGCCAGATGCGGTCGGTGCGCCAGTGGTGGAAGTGAAGGCGGGCGAGGTTGGCGCCGGCCCGGCGTAGCATCTTGGTGGCGCGTTGTTCGGCGGCGAGGTCGTTGACGAGAATGTGCACGTCTTCGACGCTGGAAAGCCAGCGGACGATCTCGCAATAGACCCAAGGGATGGGCTGGAACTTGCCAGGCCAGTCATTGGGATTGTGCGGCCAGGCGAGCCAGGTAGCGGCGTGCAGGGCCCACTCAGCGGGCATGCGGAAGGACGGAGATGAAGCAACGGGCTCGGGCACGTTTTGATGCTACGCGATCGGGCAAACGCCGGTGCGGGAACGGGATGTGTGTGCTTCCCGTGCTCTGTGGGAGAGCAATAGGACGGGCAAAGCACGCGTCCGTGAGGAGAGGGCAAGGTCCAGAAAGAAAGTTCGCAACATGGCAGAGGAAGCACACAAGGCAGCCGCCACACATCATGAGGAGGCTGCCAAGGCCCACCACATCGCAGCCGGGCACCACGACAAGGGCGACGATAGCGCGGCGCATGAGTATTCGACCAAGACGCATGCCAAGTTCAGCGATGCGCATAAGTCCTCCACGGACGCGCATGCGAAGTCGGCGAGCAAAGCTAAAAAGTAATTCGGGGGCAACGACCTCACAAAAAGCGGGCCCTTGTGGGCCCGCTTTTGTTTTAAGTGAAACCCGGCAGGACCGGAAAACGAGAAGGGCGCCGTACTTTGTTTTCGGTTTCGAGGCGGAGGCCCGCGCAACGCTCGCCTCCCGCACTCGTCCAGAGAAGGCCTGAGCTCGAACTGATGCACTGCTTCTTGCGCATTCTTTGCATCATGGGACGAAGGAATAGGTCAGCCATCGGAGGCGAATCTCTTCCCATAATGCGACTTACCATTACATACAGACTTCCAGGTCTGAGTTCGCGGCGATTACAGTGCGTGGAGAGCCAAATTGATCATCGCGTAGAGATCCTTCCGGCTCGCACCTGCTTGAGCCTCGACGGCGATCCCGCCGGCAAGGGTCATGATGAACCGGGCCAATGTCTTGGGATCGGAGCCGGGTGGTAATTCGCCGTGAGCGAGGTCTGCGGAGAATCGTTCCTCTAATCTGACCCGCAGCGCTTCCCGATGTCCGGAAAGCCATTGCTTCACAACGTCGTTAGCCCGTACAGCCGGGGAACTGTTGACCACGAGACAGCCTGGAGCGTGCGCTGGGTCGGTCACCACATCGGCGTAGTGACGCAGGAGCGCTTCTAAACCCGTGCGAGTCGGGGCATCTCGGAATGCCTCTTCGTAGGCCGCTTCCAGCGCGGCGACGTAGCGGCCCACCACTTCCCTGAACAATTTCTCTTTACTTTCGAACGCGAAGTAGAAACTGGCTGCTCCGATGCCTAGACCAGCCGTGAGATCGGCGAGTGAGGTTTGGTCGTAGCCGCGCCAGAACAGCGTCATGGCTGTGCCGATCGCGGACTCAAGATCGAACGTGCGCGTTCGTCCCATTCCAAGCGCCAACTTTCTAGATCGACCGCTCAAATAAATCTTGACCAGCGCTGTCCATAGTGTAATGATCGATCCACTAAGTCGCAACCTGTACGCTGCGGCCCGAGTCAGGGAGAAACCATGCAAGGCAGTGCATTCGCGGAAAAGAAGTTCATCGAGATCAAGGGCCGTAAGATGGCCTACATCGACGAGGGCGAAGGCGCACCCATCGTCTTCCAGCACGGCAATCCAACGAGCTCATACCTGTGGCGGAAGGTGATGCCGGAGTGTGTCGGGCTCGGTCGGCTCATTGCCTGTGACCTGATCGGCATGGGCGACTCAGACAAACTGCCCGACTCGGGGCCAGGCCGCTATACCTATGCAGAGCAACGCGAGTATCTTTTCGCGCTCTGGGAAGAGTTGGGCCTTAAGCAGAACGTGGTGCTGGTCATCCATGACTGGGGCTCGACTCTCGGTTTCGATTGGGCGTCGCAGCACCCTGATCGGGTACAGGGTATCGCGTATATGGAAGCGGCTCCGTTGCCACTCACGTGGGATGACTTTCCCGAACATGCTCAGGAAGGCTTCAAAGCGTCCCGCACACCAGCCGGCGAAGACATGGTCCTTCGAGATAACAATTTCATCGAGGGGTTTTTGATCGCAGCCGAGAAACAGAACCTGTCCGCTGCCGACGAAGCGGAATACCGCCGTCCCTTCCTGAACCCTGGCGAAGATCGTCGTGCGATGCTTTCGTGGGCCCGCCAGATCTCTCTTGACGGGTCGCCCGCGGAGGTCACAAAGATTGTGTCCGATATGTCAGATTGGCTTAGGGATTCGCTGGTCCCAAAATTATGGGTGAAAGGTGACCCAGGTTTTGTCTCCAATGGCAGGCTCGCGACGTTCTTCCAGGGCCTGAAGAATCAAACCGAAGTGACCGTCAAGGGCGCTCACTATCTACAGGAGTCGAGTGGCCCTGAGGTCGGCAAGGCCGTGGCAAAATTCGTTCGCTCCGGGACAAATAGGTTTTGTTGATTGATTCAAGGCTGAAGATCGATCCACTCCAACCGCGACCATGTCGAAAACGCCAAAGAAGCCGTCAATGCAGCAATCTATCTATGCGCAGGTTAGAACCCGTAATTTTTCGTAAACGAGTGCCCCATGAGTTTGTCCTGGATGCGATTGCGGAGGTGCGTCCGACGACACGCGCCATGTTCGGCGCGCTCGCAGTGTACGTGGGAGAAAAGATAGTCTTCCTTCTGCGGGACCGACCCGCAGGCGAATGGCGTGTGGCTTGCGATCCCTACCGAGTTTCAGGAGAGCCTCCATGCTGATTTCCCGAACGCCGGACCCGTTAAAATTATGGGCAAGGACATCAGCGGCTGGCGGCTGCTTGCAGTCGCCGCCGACGATTTCGAGGCGAGTGCGCTCCACGCCTGTGAACTGGTCGTCAGGAACGATCCCAGGATCGGCAAAGTTCCAAACAAGAAGCGAAATACGACCTGAGTTCAAGCACGAATTACCCCTCACCAACGCGGTTGTGGAAAAGTTGGTCCGGGTGCTGGCCCCGGGCGTGTCACTTCCGACAAGGTCACTTGTGAGAACTTGCCATATGGTTGTGCGTTGGGAGATCAGTTGAGGAAGCGGCTGGTGATGCCGCCGTAGGCGTCGATGCGACGGTCGCGGAGGAAGGGCCAGTGCTGGCGGGTGGTCTCGATTGCTTTGGGATCTAGGTCGGCGTAGAGGACTTCTTCCTTGTCGTGTGAGGCTTTGGTGAGGATGCGGCCGAAGGGGTCGGCGATGAAGCTGCCGCCCCAGAACTCGAGGCCCGGGTTGGGGCCGACGGTGAAGTCGCCCGTCATGCCGACGACCTCGTTGGCGGTGGGGGGCACGCGGTTCAGTTTGCCCTCGAGGAGAACGTCACCGAGCTCGTGGCCGACGCGGTTCACGGCGCAGACGTAGACGCCGTTGGCGATAGCATGGGCGCGCTGGATGGTCTGCCAAGCGTCATACTGGCGTTCGCCGAACTCAGCTTTTTCGCTGGGATGCCAGCCAATGGCGGTGGGATAGAAAAGGATTTCAGCGCCTTTGAGGGCGGTGATGCGGGCGGCTTCGGGGTACCACTGGTCCCAGCAGACTAAAGTTCCTACGTTCCCTGCCGATGTAGAGAGGGAGGAGAAGCCGAGGTCGCCGGGAGTGAAATAGAACTTTTCGTAGTAGAGCGGGTCGTCGGGGATGTGCATCTTGCGGTAGACCGAGGCGACGTGGTCGGGCTTGGGAGAGGCGAAGTCGAGGATGGCGGCGGTGTTGTGGTAGAGGCCGGGGGCGCGGCGCTCGAAAAGCGAGGCGATAAGAACGAGCTGGTACTCGCGGACGAGCTCGGCGAGGGCGGCGGTAGAAGGGCCGGGGATGGGCTCAGCAAGATCGAAGAGGGCGTGGTCTTCGCGTTGGCAAAAGTACTGCGCGCGGAACAGTTCGGGCAGGCAGATGAGACTGGCGCCGTTCTCGGCGGCTTCGCGCACGCGGGCGACGGCCTTGGCGAGGTTGGCCGCGGGGTCGGCGGAGCAGGACATTTGGATAAGGGCGACGCGGGTAGGCTTGGGCATGGGGACCTCAGGCGGGATCAGGCAGTCAAGACGGGCAGATTGGTATCGCGGGCAAAGGCGAGAATCTCGCCATCGAGCGTGGCAAGACGAAGGCGTTCGACACGCGCGGAGGCGACCAGGATGCGGTCTGCGGGATCTTTGTGCATCGGTGAGGGGAGAGCGACGGTTTCGATCGCGATGGCTGGGGAGAACGAGAGGAGATGGACGCCGGCGAGCTGCAAGGCGTTTTCCACCCAAGACTCGACGCCCAAAGGTAGGGTGAGCTTACGGCGTTTCGCCAAAAGGGCGACTTCCCAGACGGAAATCGCTGAGACGCGGACCTCACTGCGCAGACGGGCAGACTCCACGGCCTCGACCATGGGGGAAGGTAAGGTGGGGTCTCCGTTGATGAATCGCACCCAAATGTGGGTGTCTAGAAGAAGATCAAGCGCTTTCTTCATCATGCACGTCCCAAGCCTCCCCCGAGGGTCCGACGATGTCGCCGATTTCCTGCACGGAGCCGAGCATCCAGCCGAAGCCGCTGACCGGGGCGGCTGTGTCGACGGGCGTGATTTTGGCAACGGGCGTTCCGCGGCGAAGAACCGTAATCTCGACATGATGCCGCTCGACCTCGCGAAGAAGCGAGGGAAGATGGGCCTTGGCGTCCGCCACTGAAGCAACACGGCCGCTGCGTGTGGATTTGGACAAAGAATTGTGTAGAGGACCGGAACTTTGTTTTTTTGTGGAGCTAGACATTGGTCACCTGTTGATGACCATTTTAGCAAGCGGCAGGGTTCTGGATGTCGCGCCACGTTGCTTTTTAGTCTGTAAACGTAAAGAAGCCATAAAGGTTTTCCTTAAGGGAAGGACTTGCGGAAAGATTCTGCTACTTTTTACATGGGCGTCATCGGCGCTGGCGCTTGAATACCGTAACGCGAGTTCATCCACATTTCCCAGGCAGGCAGGCTGCCGAGTTAGGAGCATCACTTATGTCGAGCGAATACCGGGATTTTCTGGAGTTGTCGTATGAGGAGCTGGAGGAGCTGAACCTGAAGGCCAAGGAACAACGCAAGGCGCGGGTGGACGCGGGGCAGCTGCAAGAGGAGCGGCTTCGGTACTTGACCGACACCAAGGGCGTGAAGGCGGTGACGGTGGTGTTTTCGGACCTTGAGGGCCGGATGCACATGCTGGATTACGACAAGAAGTTCTTGGTGAAGAGCTTTGACAATTTGACCTTTGATGGGTCGTCGATCCGTGGGTTTACGGCGCAGCGAGAGAGCGATCTGCGGCTGGGACTGGACTGGAGCGCGTTTTATTGGACGCCGGCAGATATATTCGGCGCGGGCAAGTGCCTGGTGTTTGGCGAGGTGATCGACAAGAATGGCGTGCCGTATGCGGGCGATGTGCGCGGGCTGCTGAAGACGCTTGCGGCGGAGCAGTTCAAAGCCAATGGGTACACGCTGAACGCGGCGAACGAGATTGAGGGCTTTTTATTCGAGGGCACCGACGCCGAGCAGCGGTATGTGGAGACGGGGAAGTTTGAGTACACCAACCACGGCGGGTACTACCACTCGCTGCCGGGGGATCCTCTGCGGGAGTTCATCGACGTGGCAGCTGAGGTGCAGCGGGCGATGGGCTTCGAGAACGAGAAGGACCATCCCGAGGTGGCGCCGTCGCAATTCGAGATCAACTACACCTATGGCGACGCGGTGGCGGCGGCGGACCAGATCCAGCTGTATAAGCTGATTTGCCGGCAGATTGCGAACCAGATGGGCATGACGGCGAGCTTTTTGCCGAAGCCTGTGACGGGGGTCAATGGGTCGGGGATGCACACGAATGTGTCGATCACCAAGGACGGCAAAAACCTGATGTGGGACCCAAACGGCGAGGAGAAGATTTCGGCGCAGGGGTGGGAGTTTGTAGACCGGATCTTGAGCTCGGGGAACGATCTTTGCTTGATGCTGAACGCGAGCGTGAATGCGTACCGTCGGCTGGACCCGCACTTTGAGGCGCCAAACCAGATCAAGGCATCGGCGACGGACCGAGGGTCGATGGTGCGGATCCCGATTGGGAACGAAAAATCGGCGCGGGTGGAGGTGCGGTCAGTGGGACCGGATGCGAATCCGTACATGGTGTTGTACTCGATCTTTAAGACAGGGCTGGCGGGACCGAAGGCAGAGATTGCGAACCTGCGGCAGGCGGAGCGGTATCTGCCGGATAACATTTATACGGCGATTGAGGATTTTCGGCGATCGCAGTGGGCGACCGAGCTGCTGGGCGAGGATGTGAAGGGGCGCTACGCGGAATTGAAGCAGGCGTCAGCGGACCGTTGCGCGCGGTTGCTGGGCACAACGATTAAAGTGCCGGAGATCCAATTTCACCACGATGTGTATAACCAGCTGCTTTGGGGGATGTTTTAGGGCTGGAGGCTGGCTTAGGACGAAAGCGCCCGGCTGCCGGGCGCTTTCGTTTTGGGTTGATGACGTGGCTTATTGCTCGTGCTGGGGCGACCAGCGCAGGCCGCCGCCGAAGGTTTGGCGGTAGAACTCGCGCTGGATGGGGAAGTTGCCGCTGCCCTGGTAGAAGCCGAAGACCTCGTTGTTGAGGTTGAGGCCGTACATGACAAAGGTGAAACCTTTGGGCAGCCGGTAGCTGCCCTGGAGGTCGAGCTGGAGGTGGTCATAGAAGTACACGTCACCGTTGGGACCGTGGAGGCCGCCGCCGAGCAGATGTCCTTTGGGGTTATCGGCGGTTACGGTGTTGGTCAGCGTGCCGCTGTTACCGGTGTCGTAGTTGTAGGAGGAAAGGTTAGCCTGGTTATAGGTCATGCCGAGGCGAACGGAAAGGTTGCGTTTGTCGTAGGTGGGCGAAAGGTTGAAGCTGTTGGGGGCTTGGCCGATGAGGGCCGGGTTGGCGCCCTCGGGGCCGCGGTTGGGGCCGCTGACGGTGCCGGGCGCAACGTTGGGCTGCGTGAGGTCGACAAAGGGCGGAAGGTGGGCCTCGGAGGCGGTGTAGCCGTAGTTTGCCGAGAGCCCGAGCCCGGAGAAGAGCCCGGGAAGGCGGTTGAAGTGCTCGATATAGGCGATCTCGAAGCCGTAGACGTAGGCGCTGCCGGCGTTGAGGGATTGCTGCAGATAGTAGGGGAGGGTGTTGCCGCTGACGGCCTGGTTAGGGGCTTGAAGGGTTTGCGTGCTGACGATGGGGTTGGAGAGGTTTTTGTAGTAGAAGCCGGCTTGGAGGAGGCCGGTGCCGGACAGATTGTTTTCGTAAAGGAGGTCGATGTCATCGGCGTACTCGGCGCGGATGGCGGGATTACCTTGGCTGACGGAGTTACGGGCGTTGCCGCCGCTGGGCGCGCTGGCGAAGGGGACGAGGTCGCTGAAGTTGGGGCGGGAAAGGCCGCGGCTGTACACCAGGCGGAGCCCCTGGCGCGGGGTGAGGGCGTAGCGCAGGGAAGCGCTGGGCAGCAGGTCGATGTAGCTGTACTGGGCGCGCAGCGGCGTGGTGCCGGTGTTTCGGGTGCTGGCGCCGACGTAGCCGAGGTTGTTTTCGCCGGTAGCCTCGATGCGCAGGCCGGCGTAAAGGCGGAAGCGGCCCAGCTCGGTTGTGTTCATGAAGTAGCCGGCGGAGACCTTTTCGAGCTGATCGAAGGAGTTGCCCCGGATGTCGGCGTTGTTGGGGTCGCTGCCCATGGGGCCGAAGCGGTCGAGGCTGTAGACAGAGGCTGTTTGCGGGTACGGGCCATAGGCGCCGCCGTAGTACTTCGGGTCGGCGAGGTCGTTGGGAAAGTTGCTCAGGGTGAGCGAGGGGTCGGAGGCGGAGGCGACCAGGGGCATGGTGTTCTGAGTGTTTAGGTTGAGGAACTTATGCTCGTTGCGGAAGAGACCGCCGAACTCAAAGGTGTTGGAGCGGCCCCGGACGGTGTAGGGAAGGGCGAGCGAGGCGCCGAGGCCGAGGTCGGTTTCAGAGTTGTAGGTGTTTTCCACGGTCTTGCCGTCGAAGAAGTATTGGTTCGGGTCGAAGATGTTTTTGCCGTCTTGCGGGGTGAGCTTGGGCACATGCAGGTCGGCGAGATTAAGGCCGAAGGTGATGCCTCCGTTGAGCGGCACGCTGCCCTGCGGGTCGAAGTTGTAGAAGGTGTATCCGTCGTCGCGGGTGCGCGCGGCGGAGGCATTGAGGTCCCAGTTGAAGAGCGAGCGGCCGAGCACATGGTGGCCGCCGAGCTCGGTGGAGCCGAGGTCCTGCACCGGGCGGCGCTTGATGGCGGTAAAGTGCATGGTGCCGGTACCGTCGCCCTGGAGCGAGATGGGGTCGTTGGCGGCGTTGGGCGTGAACGTTGTGCTGGGGGTGTAGATCCAGTCGTCGCCGAAGTTGTGGAAGCGCGAGTAAAGGCCTTTAAGGTAAAGGCTGGAGGTGTTGCTGAGGCGGTAGTCGACCGTGCCGCCGAAGCCCCAGCGCTCGCGGAAGTAGCGGTATTCGCGCTGGTCGTAGGTGCCGGCGAGGGCGGGGCCGGGTTCGACGTCGTTGATGCCCCGGCCGTTCCAATCGTAGGAGCCGCTGAGCAGCGTGCCGAGCTTCTTGCCCGCGAGAAAGCGTTTGCCCAGCGTACCGTCGGTCTGGTAGTTCGGGCGTCCGGTCAGGATGGGGGTGTAGCCGCCGAGGCCCTCAAAGTAGATGGTGGGCCGGTCCTGGGCGCTTTTGGTGCGGAGGTCGACGGTGCCGCCGATGCCGTCGGCTTCCATGTTGGCCTGCAAGGTTTTATTGATCTGCACGGACTCGACGAGGTCGGCGGGGATGATGTCGAGCTTGATTTGCCGCACCAGCTCGGGCGAGGCGATGGTAACGCCGTCAATCAGGGTGTGGGTAAGGCGGGGTTCGGTGCCGCGCACTTTGACGTATTTGCCTTCGCCTTCGTCGCGCTCGAGCGTGACATCGGGGAGGCGGCCGATGGCGTCGGCCACGTTGGCGTTGGGCAGGCTGGTGATGACGTCGGCGGGTAGCACGTTGATGATGTTGGGGGCATTGAAGGTGCGGTTGATGGCTTCAAGTTCGCCACCCTCGCGTGGAGCGTACACCTGCACGTCTTGGTTGGTGGAGGCGACACGCAGGGGGGCGTCAACGGTGACGGCGCCGCCGGCGGGCACTGAGATTGTTTGAGAAAGGTCGGCAAATCCCGCGTATCTGGCTCGCAAGGTGGCTTGCCCGCTGGGCACACCAAGGACCGTGTATTGCCCCGTGGCGGTGGTGAGCGCGGTGAAGCCGCCGGGTTCGAGGGTGACGCTGACGCCTTGCAGCGCGGCGCCTGCCGGGTCGGTTAGGGTGCCGGTGACCGTGCCGCGCCCGGCTTGTGCGGCAGCCAGCGAGGGCGAGGCCAAGTAGGCCGCCGCCATGGCTGGAAAGAGCATTCCCAAAGAAATGACTCGGTTGCAACGCATGAAAACTCCTTTTGCCTAGGCGCGACCTGCTGACGCTGACCCTGCCGAGAAGAGCAGCAGGACAGTCGAAGACGCTGGTTTGATCGCGCGCTTTCCTCCATTTCCTCCCAAAAGCATGACGATGGCGTCACAAAGGGATGACGGCAAGATGAAAGCGATGGGGAAAGCCGGGCTTTGTGGATATCTTGGGGGTTGAAGAAAAGCCCGGGGCCGCTGCTTGGCCGGGGGTTAAAGGAAAGTGATGCGCGGGGCGCAGGTGTTGGCTTGGAGGGAATATCGCGCGCGGGATTTTTTAGCGCAGAATAGAGGGTGCGATGGCTTTAGAACGGGACGATGTAGATGTGCTGTTGGTGGGCGGCGGCATTATGAGCGCGACGCTGGGCGTGCTGCTGAAGGAGCTGGCGCCGGAGCGGACGGTGCTGATGGTCGAGGCCCTCCCGGAGCTGGCGGGGGAGAGCTCGCAGGCTTGGAACAATGCCGGGACGGGGCATGCGGCGCTGTGCGAGCTGAACTACACGCCGCAGGGCGCTGATGGGTCGGTGGCGGTGGGCAAGGCGGTGCAGATCAACGAGCAGTTTCAAGCGTCGTTGTCGTTTTGGAGCACGCTGGTGGAACGAGGGGACGTGGCGGGGGCCGGGGAGTTCTTGAACGCGGTGCCGCACATGAGTTTTGTGGCTGGGGCCGAAGATGTGGCGTTTTTGCGCAGGCGCTATGAGGCGTTGCGCATTGAGCCGCTGTTTCGCGGGATGGTGTATTCGGAGGACCGCGCGGAAATGGCGGGATGGGCGCCGCTGATGATGGAGGGCCGGGGCACGAGGGAGCCGGTGGCGATGACGCGTGCGGCGTTTGGCACGGACGTGGACTTTGGATCGCTGACGCACAAGCTGGTGAAGGTGCTGAAGCAGCGGGATGAGTTTACGCTGCGAACGGGCTGCCGGGTCGAGGGGCTGCGGCGGGCGGCGGATGGGCGCTGGTGTGTGCGGCTGGCCGGGGGCGGTGAGACGGACGGCAACGAGGTGAAGGCGCGATTTGTGTTTTTGGGCGCC
>CAXTTZ010000089.1:0-10996 GCA_964247325.1 uncultured Acidobacteriaceae bacterium
GATGTGCTCGTCGCCGTCCATGAGAGCTTTGAAGCCCTGCTTGGCAACGTCGTAGGGCTCGGACTCTTTCTTGCCGCTGGTGCCGACTTTGGTATCGCCGAGGTCGGCGCGGTTGAAGAAGTTTGTGTCTGTCGGGCCGGGTTGCAAGAGGGTGACAGAGACGCCGCTCTCCTTTAGTTCGTAGCGCAGGCTCTTGCCGAAGGACTGGATAAAGGCCTTGGTGGCCGCGTATACGGCTTCCTTCGGGGCGACCATCTCGGCCGCGATGGAAGAGGTGAAGAGGATTTTGCCGTCTTTCTGAGCGACCAGCTTGCGGGCCGCGTGCATGGCCATGTGGACCGTACTTTCGCAGTTCAAGCGAACCATGTTGAGCTCTTTTTGGAGGTCCGTGTCGACAAAAAGGCCGCCGATACCGACACCGGCGTTGATGGCGACGGCATCCACCTTGCGGTTCAGGGCTTCCACCGCGTGCCAGAATGTTTCGCAACCGTTGTAGTCGGCAAGATCGGCTACGATGGCCTTGACCTGCACGCCGAGCGGTTGAAGTTGGGCAGCGGCGCTGTTCACGCTGTCATCTTCGGCGCAAAGGACAAGATCGAAGCCGTTTTCTGCGAAAACCTTCGCCAGGTTGTAGCCGATGCCGCTGGAAGCGCCTGTTACCACTGCGAGTTTGTTTGCCATGAAGCACCTTATGCGGCCGCTTTGGGCCGTTTTCTTCTGTTCGATGCGACTTTGGGCTAAACCGTATCTTCGGAGTTCTCTGAATAAAGGCAAGCAAGAGAAGAACGCGGCCTGGCAAAGGGTGCAGGCCGCATCGCCGCAGGGCGTTGTGAGCGGAGCGCAAATCACAAGGCCACGGAAAGGGCCGAAGATCATTCTCGTGCGTGGGCCGGAGAAGCCGCTTCTGTGCGCGGCTCTCCGAGTGTAAAAGGGAACTGGGAATAAAGGTCTGCCCTGAAGGTGGGTGACGGGGGAACGAAAGTTGTATTGGCGCGTAGATGCCGTAGACGGCATGCTCTCGGTACGGTGAGTGCTAGGCACCCACACCGGGATCGAGCAGGCGCGATCCGCGTCTAGCTCTCGCTTGTTTGCTATTGGATCTTTGAATCGTTCCGCTATCGGAGATATTTGGTGCCGAAGAAAGGACTCGAACCTTCACACCCTTGCGAGTACATGGACCTGAACCATGCGCGTCTGCCAATTCCGCCACTTCGGCTCACCGGCCGATGCAAGACGCGCATCCACCACGTGACACCTTAGTCTCCCAAACAGGAGGCTAGCTGTCAATGCGGGGCAGGGTACACTAAACGGGCGATGCATGCCTCGTGGGCCGGCCTCGTGCCGCTACCTAGCTCCCTGTTCCGGAACCGACCAAGCATGAACAAGCCATTGACGCCATCTGCTGCCACCCCTGCCGATCCCGGCGCAACGCTCCCTTCCGAGGTCGCCCTGGAGATACGCCGGATTGCACACGATCTTTCCAATTCGCTTGAGATCATTGTGCAAACCAGCTACCTGCTCTCGATGGCCGAGTTGAAAGAGCCAGCGAGCGAATGGCTGCGCATGCTGGACGGCGGCGTGAACAAAGCACTCGAGCTAAATGGCCAACTGCGCGAGTACATTCGGCAGCACTCGCCCCGATAAGGAATCCAGCTAGAAAAGCTGCTCAGTTCGCGGCTGCGATGGCCGCGACGATGTCGTCCATGGCTACGCGATCGGCAAGGCTCCCGGGTAGGTGATTGTCGCTCAAAATCGAAAAAACGAGCTGGCGACCGCTAGCGCCGCGCACGTACCCGGCGAGGGTGCGGCTTTCGCCCAACGTGCCCGTTTTGGCGAAGACGTTCCCTTGCAGGGGAGGTTGAGAAAAGCGGTGTTGGAGCGTGCCATCCCTCCCACCCACGGGCAGCGCCGCCTTCCACTGCGGGAACCAGGGTTGCTTGGCGGCCCAGGCCAGCAGTTGCACCTCTGCGCGTGGGGTGACTAAGTCTTTGGTGCTGAGCCCTGAGCCGTCATAGAAGACAAAGTCACCCTCCGCGATCCCAAGGTGCAGAAGAAAACGGCGCACCAAGGCCTCGCCGCCGGCAAAGGTGTTGCCGGGGCAGGAGTTCTTCAGCGCAAGCTGGCGAAGCAGCAGCTCGGCATGGAGGTTGGCGGAGGTTTTTAGTGTGAATGTGACTTCGTCGATCAAGGGCGGCGAGGTGTGTGTCGCTAGAAGCTGTTTGGAGGATGGGGTGAGAATGCAACGCAACGCACAATTTGCGGGCTCGCCGGGGTAAGCCCAACCGCAACCCGTCATGGTGCGCACCGTGACAAGAAAGGGGCGAGGAGGTTCCGGCGCGGCATGCAGCGCGCGAGCTTGTCCGCCGACCATGATGCCTCGAGCTGTCAACATTTGGTGCAGCGCTTCAGCGCCATAAAGCGCGGGTTCCGGCAAAGCCACGTGCTCCACAATCGGCGCTGCCCCGGGCGGGAGGCTACCCGTCAGGACAAGGGTGGGCGGGTCCTGCCTTTCGAGGCTGATCTCGACTAGGCCGTTTGTTTTGGCCTCTGCTGGCGATGTTGTTACGCGGTTATCGAGGTTGAGGTAGGGCACAAGCTGCTGCACGGTGACTTGTGTGACCGGCAGCGGGCTGGGGACGTGCGCGTCAGGGGGTCGGAGAGTGAGCACGGCTTCGTTGTCCTGCACGGACAGTGCGCTGGGTAGGGCGCCGTAGCCCCACACCAGATCCTCAGCCGCCCAACCCTCGGGTGCGGAGGGCAGGGCGAACAGGTCGTCTCTTCCCACGACACTGCCTGTGACAGTGCGCAGACCCTGCGCTGCGAGTTGGTCGGCAAAGGTCACGAGATCGCTGGTGTGGGCTCCGGGCTTGTCTGGGAATTTGTCTAGGAGTTTGTCTGGGGCACGGTATGGAAGGTCGTCGGTTGCGAAGCTGGGGTCGCCTCCGCCTTGCAGGACCAGATCGCCTTGAACGACGCCGGTTGTCTTGTCGAGGTCGCCGTAGACCTCCGTTTTGACGCGATGATCGGGGCCGAGCACCGCAAGCGCGGCCGCGGTGGTGAAGAGCTTGGCCGTGGAGGCGGGGCGAAAAAGCTTGCTCTCGTCCAGCCCATACACGGGCGTGCCGTCCAAGGCGGCTACGGCGATGCCCCAATGAGCGCCTGCAATGGCGGGAGCGCTCAGAATTGCTCGGATGCGTGTGGCAAGTGCTGTATCAGACGACGAAGGGTACGGTTGAGCTAAAGTTTGTGCCATCTGCGCTTCGGAGGTCGCGACTGTTTGTGCACAGGCCAAGCCGGCGTGTAATCGGAGGCATAACAGGGCCAAAGCGAGCGGGCGCAAAGCATGCATGAGCCGGAGTCTACAATGACGCCGATGCCCTTTGTCCGCCGTTCCGAGTTCGTTTGGCGACTGCGCACGCGAAGTCTCGCGCTTGGCCGCCACACACGCGTGATGGCCATCCTGAACCTGACGCCGGACAGCTTCTCCGGCGACGGCCTAGCCGGGGCAGGCTTGGACGTGACTGTCGAGACTGCGCTTTCGCTGCTGGACGGGGGGGCGGACATCCTCGACGTGGGAGCGGAGTCGACCCGGCCCGGCGCTGTGCCCCTTTCGGCCGAGGAGGAGCAAGCGCGCCTGCTACCCGTGCTGGAGGCGGTGTGCCGTGAACGTCCAGAGGCGATTCTCTCCGTGGATACATACCATGCCGCCACGGCAAGGGCCGCGGCGGCGGTTGGGGCTGAGATCGTCAACGATGTGTCCGGCTTGCAGTGGGATGCGGAGATGACGCGCGCTGTGGCTGACTTGGGCTGCGGTCTGGTGCTGATGCACACGCGGGGACGCCCGCCCGCCTGGCGGGAAATGCCCGCGTTGGGCGGCAAGGCGGTGGTTGAGCATGTGGTGCACGGTTTGGAGGAAGGGCGCAGCGCAGCGCAGGCTGCGGGCATTGAGCCCGAGCGTGTGGTGCTTGATCCAGGGATCAGTTTTGGGAAGAAAGGGCCCGAGAACTTCGCACTTTTGGCGCAACTTGGGCGTGTGCAGGCGCTGGGTCGCCCGCTGCTGGTAGGGCTGTCGCGAAAGGGATTCTTGGGCGAGGCGGTCGCCCCGGTGCAGCCTGAGGCCACGCGCCGGCAGTTGCCGGCCGTGGCTCGCCTGCAAGCGACGATTGCAGGAAATGTTACAGCGATCCTGGCCGGGGCGCATCTGGTGCGGGTGCATGACCTGCAGCCCGCGCGCGAAGCGGCGGCGATTGCTGACGCCGTGCTGGCGGCGATTGAGTAAGCCGCTCGCAGCCGGACTGGACGGTCATTACGGAGAACGGCAGCTGCGGGATCAATGGCCAGTGTTGGGGTTGGGCGGCACTTTGGCGCCCTCGCGGCGAGCTTTGGCAAGGCCAATGGCGATGGCCTGCTTGGGATTGGTCACCAACTTGTTCGAGCGGCCGATGTGGAGCTCGCCTAGCTTCATCTCGTGCATTTCTTCGGCTACGTCCTGGCTGGCTTTAGGGCTGTATTTGCGGGCGGTAATCTTTTTCGCGGACGCCTTTGCGGGTGACGAGGACTTCTTCGAAGCGGAGGCAGTTTTGGAAGAGCTCTTTTTAGCGGCTGATTTCTTAGCGGCTGATTTCTTAGCGGCTGATTTCTTGGTTGCGGTGGATTTTTTCACGGCTGGCATGGATCGACTCCAGACTTCAGAGGATAGGAGGCGTGGTTGCACCGTTTCTGTTGCATGGTTGTAATTAAGTCATTCGCTGTCTTCGGTGGGTCTCTTGCGAAGGTAAAGCCAGCAGCCGACAAGGAGGGCCGCAAGGCCGGCGACAGCCGCCAGGGTAGCTTGATAGGAGAGTTGACTGTGCGTGTGCTCGAGGGTGCCGTTTTGCCAAGCGCGGTAGGTTGCTGCGAGATCGTTGGCGAGCCCTGGAACGGCAATGGTGGCAAAGTCGGCTGCGGATCCTGGGTTCGCCGGTAAGGAGCCAAAGACGCGGGCTGGCTCGGGGGGTGCGCCGCGCCGGTCCGTTGTGATTCGGTGCATGAGGGCGTTGATCTCGCGGTCGCGGCGATCGCTGAAGTACTGGGCATCGACTGTGTTGGGGAAGAGGGTAGAGTGGCCGGTCATGCGGAATTCAATGGCCGAAACCGGGTCTTGGCAGACGCCCAGGGTGTAGTAGCCGCCAAAAGGTAGCGCGGGCCGGGCCGCGTGCAGGTGCATATAGGCGAGCGTAAGAAGGCCGGTGAGGCGGGTGACCTCGAGCGCCTGCGGACCGGTGTAGGTGTGGGCGAAGCGCCGGCCAACCCAGGTTTGGTCAAGGGTGTCCATGGTGCGGAACTCTGCTTTGCCGTCCACACCGAAGTAGTGGCTGACATCGGCGTTAACGACCGGGCCGCGCACCTGCCATTCATACTCTGCGTGCGTCACAGGCACAAGCAGCGGGCGGGCGCGCCGAAAAAGGCCGCCCGTACCGGGTACGGCGAGCTCGGTATTGACCCAGAAGGGCATCATGACGTCCTGGCCGCGAAAGTGGAGATGGCCGAAGTTGGCGAAGTAACGCGCGTCGTGGACGGTGACGGTATGGCCGGTAGAGAGAAGGGCGGTGAGGAGCTGCTCGGGCGTGTGGGCGGAAGCGTTGCCGACCATGGCGGTGAAAGGCCGGGCGCCGGGCAGGGTGTTCACGCTGAGGCGATTGAGCACATAAGCGAGGCGTGCGGAGGCGGCGTGCTCGGCGGCAAGTGCGTTGGGACCGTCGCCCCGCACGACGCCGTCGCCGAGCGGCGTCACGATGCCTTCGGTGCTGAAGTCGGGGAGATCCGAGGGGATGTCGAGCGAGACCACGCGGTCGGCGGTCAGCGGATACGGTCCGAGATCGAGAAACTCACTGGCGAGCTGTTCCGCAGGGGGCTTGTCCGCTTGCGGGGGCGTGGATTGCTCAGCTCTGGAGCGCTTGGTTTGCGAAGCGGTCTCGCTGAAGCGGTTGCGAAATAGGCGGTCTGCTGCGCGTACGGTGGGGTCGATTTCGCGCATGGTCCAACCGGGGAAGCGGTCAAGCCCCTCCCAATCTCGCCCGAGGATGCGTTTGCGCAACTCGTCGAGGAGCTCGGGCGTGAGGAGCGCGGGTCCTTTTTTGCCCTTGGTTTTAGCGCCGTCAAGCTGCGCGAGCAGGGTCTCAGTAAAGCCGGGCTGCGCGGAAAGCTCACGCATCATCGCCGAAAGGGGGATGGTGTTGGGCGGCAAGGGCCCGTCGGCTACGGGTAGCCGCGCGCGGCAACCGGAAAAGGTCAGCATGGCCGACAGCAGGGCAAGCATGTGCGGAAGGCGCATGGTCTTGTGATGCGGGTGGGGCAGCGTGTATGCCGCGGAGATCGACTTTGTAAAAGGCGAGCCGGTCTTACCCAGACGCATGTTGACTTAGAAAGACGGTTATAACAGCGGTTTGGGTTATTGCCGCTTGCAGGTGAGGTGATCTGCCGTCGTCCAGGCTGCGGAGGCTGTGCGACTGATTTGCCAATCGACGATGAACGTATCCTGCGCTGTGACTGTGTAGAGGAAGCGGTTGGCTGCGTACGGCGCTTGGGAATCGTGCGATACAGGCGAGGTCATGGTGAGGACGTTCTCTTGCCAGCCTGGCGTGCTGGTATAGGTGGCTGCGCCGAAGGTGTTCGCATCGAACTCGACAAACTGCTTGGTGTGTGGGTCGTAGCCGATCAGATATTTGGCTAGGTAGCCGGTGGCGGGCTCGAGGTCGCGTTCGGTGAGTTCGAGCCACCTATTACTCAAGATGGTGGCTCCGGTGAAAGCGGCTTTGTGGATCTTGCTATTGCGGAAGTTGCCCTCGCAGGTCCAATTGCCGGTGAACTGGAAGTTGTTGGGCGGCAGAATAGAAGGCACGGAAGATGTTTGCGCTGAAACTGCCGGAAGGACGAGAAAGGAGCCAAAACAAAGGAAGCGGCTCAGGGCAGCGAGCACAGGCAACATGAACACAGCGTACACCTGAACTCACGAAGCCTGTCCATGGCAATACCGATGTACTGCGGAGACCGAACGAAGTTTCTAGCCTCACTGCGCCTCGAGCTGCTTTACCACAAGTTCATTCAGCAGTGCGGGGTTGGCTTGGCCTTTGCTTAGCTTCATGACTTGGCCGACGAAAAAAGCGGCTACGGTGCGTTTGCCGCCTTTAAATTGAGCGACTTGGGAGGGGTTGGCGGTGATGACTTGGTCGATCATGGCCTCGATGGCCGAGGTGTCCGAGATCTGCTGCGGTTTGTCGCGATCGTAGACAAAGGCGAAGTCGCGGCCCTCGGCGAAGCAGGTGTCGAGCAACTGCTTGAGCTGCTTGGAGCTGATGTCGCCCGCTTCGGCGAGGTCGGCGGCGAGGACGACGCCCTCTAGCGTCACAGGGGATTGCGCGAAGTCGATTTCGGCGGCGCGGAGGCGGGCCGTGATCTCGGAAAGCAGGATGGCGGCCACGCGGCGGGGATTTCTGGCCTGTTTGGCGGCGCGCTCGAAGCGGTCGGCAAAGGCGCGGTCGGCAGTGATGGTGGCGGCATCCTGGGGGCTAAGGCCGTAGTCGGCGAGAAGACGGGCGCGGCGCGCTTCGGGCAGTTCAGGCATCTCGGCCAGGATGGCCTGTTTCCAGACCTCGCCGACGACCAGCGGCGGAAGGTCAGGCTCGGGAAAGTAGCGGTAGTCGTGGGCCTGCTCTTTGGAGCGCATGGAGAAGGTGCGGCCTTCGGCGTTGTTCCACAGCCGCGACTCCTGCACGACACGGCCGCCGTCTTCGAGCACGCCAATTTGCCGCTCGATCTCGTATTCGAGCGCAGCGCGGATATAGCGAAAGCTATTGACATTCTTCACCTCGGCCTTGGTGCCGAAGCGGTCCGCACCCTTCAGCATGACGCTCACGTTGGCGTCGCAGCGCAGCGAGCCTTCCTCCATGTTGCAGTCGGAGACGCCGGTATAGAGCAGAATCTCCTTGAGGCGCGTGAGGTACTCGAAGGCCTCGTCGGGCGTGCGGAGGTCGGGCTCGGAGACGATCTCGATCAGCGGGGTGCCGCAGCGGTTCAGGTCGATGTAGGTGCGGGTAGCGGAATCGGCAAAGCCGTCGTGAAGGCTCTTGCCGGCGTCTTCTTCGAGGTGGAGGCGGGTGACGCCGATGCGTTTGGCCTGGCCCGCGGCGTCGGGCACGGTGATGGCGCCGAACTCGGCGAGCGGCCTATCGAACTGCGAAATCTGGTAGCCCTTAGGGGAATCGGGGTAGAAGTAGTTCTTACGCGAGAAGATGCTGGTCTCGTGGATGCGACAGCCAATGGCGGAGGCGGCCAGCACGGCCTTTTCGACGGCGTCGCGGTTCAGTACAGGCAGGGCGCCGGGCAGACCGAGGCAAACCGGGCAGGTATGGGTATTGGGCTCGCCGCCGTATTCATTCTTGCAGCCGCAGAAGTTTTTCGTCGCTGTGAGGAGCTGGACATGGACTTCAAGGCCGATGACGGGCTGGTACTTGGCGAGGACGTCGGGCGAGAGCGCACTAGTGATCAAACAGGACCTCCTTGGGCGATGAACTTGCATCATCGTGCAGAAACATGATGTACCGGATTTCGGCTTTGTCTGTTAGCAGAACACCAGGGCCAGGTATCTCTGTGCGTTTGCCATCTGTCCCGATCCAAGCAGCGCGTTCCAGAAAAGAGATCGCTCTGCACCTATGTCGGAATACCGTTGCAACCAGCCTGCAATCTCACGGTCATCCCCTAAGCCGACCTGTACGGTTCCGCTGAGGGCCTTCAGTGTCCCGTTCCACACGGTTACATCATTGGTTCTGTCCGTGAATTTTATCCAACGCAGGAAGCCTAGCAGCGAGTCACGATGTTCAAGAGCACCCCAAAGTACACCCAGAACTGGTGGAGCAATACAGAGATACAGGAGCCGCCAGAAAAACACACGTACGCCGTAATTGCCTAGGCGCACCGCATCAGCACTAAAATTTAGGGCGAAGGAGAGATTGGCTCCGAACAGGAATAGATAGAACAAATAAATGTAAAAGCTGAAGACCAAAGCATCAATAATACGCTCGATATCGGTCTGCTCTGCCGGTGAACTGATGCTCCGTGCAATACGAGCGCTGACAAATCCCGGGAGCAAGACCAATAAAGCTAGAACTGCTTGGAATCCTTGCGGCATGCTTCAGATGGTACTACTTCGACTTTGGCGAAGGAGGGACCTTTACGGGAGCCGGCGGAGTGTAGTTCTTGGGCGGTGGTGCCTTGTACCCAGAACGGTTCTCACCTTCAATGAAGATTCTTGTCTGTTGTAGGGCGTTTTGCTCAGCCATGGCAGGAGTATACGCTTGCAGCCTGTCGGTTTGCCTTCCAGCACAAAAGCATCTGCATAGTGCATCTCACTCCACACGGTTTTAGAAAGTGGGACTATGCAGCAGCGGTTTACAGCGTTGGATGAACCTTTCTCAAGTGAGGCGATCGCTCGCCAACAGAATGTCTCTGAAAACGACGCCTCGGAACAGTCGGCCGAACCGGATGCGGGTACGCAGAAGGATTTGTCCCGGCCTAGTGCCGAGGAGATCTACCGGCAGGTGGCGCGCAACGCCAAAGAAGAGCTCAAGCGATCCAATACATCGCTGGCGATCTCGGGCTTTACCGGCGGCACCTTTATGGGCTTTTCGGCGTTGGGAGTGGGCTGCATTCTCGGTTTTTTGGGCAACACGCCCACAAGCTTCATTCTGTCGCGGATGCTGTACCCGCTGGGGTTCATCGTCGTGATCCTGGGCCGCTCGCAGCTCTTTACAGAGAACACGCTGTACCCTGTGGCGCTGGTTTTGGCAGAAAAGCGGCAGCTTTGGAACACCCTGCGACTGTGGGCGATTGTGCTGCCTTCGAACATCACCGGGGCGTTCGCGTTTGCGAGCCTGATTTCCTTAACGCATGCGCTGATGCCCAATGCGGTGCACGCCATTGCGCGGCTGGGAACGGAGTCGGCGCAGACACCTTTGGGAACGGTGTTTTGGTCGGGCGTAATGGGCGGATGGATCATCGCGACGGCGGCGTGGCTGGTGTCGGGGTCGCACTCGATCTCGGGTTCGGTGATGATTATTTGGGTGCTGACGTTTGTGGTCGGATTGGGGAACTTTGCGCACTGCATTGCGAGTTCGGGCGAGATTCTGACCTCGGTGCTGACCGGGCAGATTGCGTGGACGCTGTACCCACGGTGGTTGGCTGCAGCGGTGGGCGGCAATGTGTGTGGCGGGGTGCTCATGGTGACGCTGCTGGAGTATGGGCAGGCGATCTATGGCACGGAGATCGAGACGGTACTTGGGGACAAGGGGCGCAAGTAGGGGTCTGGGTCTGAGTTGGTGATGCGACTTCGGAGAGCCCACTCACTACCCAATTAGGTCGGGTAGAGCACACGATTGGTACACTGGAGTCTGCATGATTTTGCCTTTTGTCCGCGAGCTGCTTGCGGATTTGGAAAGCCAAGATGCGTTTGTGCGTGTGCGTCGCCACTTGGCAGGCGGCACGGGGCGCCGGCGTGTGTCCGGCCTAACGGCCACGGCGCGCGCGCTGTATCTGCCCATGTTTGTGCGGGCGGCACAGGCTCCGTCGCTGGTGCTGGTATCGGACAATAAAGCCGCCGAAGCGCTGCATACAGCAGTGACCGCCGCCTGCGAGCTGACCGGCGCGTTGAAGCCGACGGAGGTGCTGCGGCTGCCCGCCCATGATGTGCTGCCGTTCGAGAACCTATCGCCGCACGGCGAGATTCAAGAGCAGCGCGCGGCGACGCTTTGGAAGATCGCCAGCGGTCAGGCCCGGTTGATCATCGCGCCAGTGGAGGCAGCGTGCATGCGGTTGTTTGGGCGCGAGCACTATGCGGCGCTGGCCTTGGAGCTGCGTCGGGGCGAAGAGCACATCCCCGAGATGCTAGTCGAGCACCTCGTTTCAATCGGCTATACGCGGGTGGATGTGGTCGAGATGCCGGGGCAGGTCACCGTGCGCGGCG
>CAXTTZ010000090.1:0-10959 GCA_964247325.1 uncultured Acidobacteriaceae bacterium
CCATGGAGAGCACCGTCCGCTCCCGGAAGCCAATAATTTCGCCCCGGTAGCGCTGCCCCGCCGCGTTCGCGATTTCGCATTCCTCACCGATCGCGCCTGAGGGCCCAACGGACTCAATAAGGTTGCCGCTCACCTGTGAAACACGCCCTTGCCAGCGCACGGCGGCGGTCTGCTCCAACTGCTCATGAAGCTGCGCAAAGCCGCTCTGCATCAGCGTGCGCCCGGACGCTGCGCCAGCAGGTCAAACAGCCCTTGTTCCACCTCTTTCAGCTGCGCTTCCAAACCGAAGTTTGCTTCGCCCATCTCTGTTTCCACAATGCAATCCCCAGATTGGAGCGTTCCATCCGCAATCATTTCGCAGCTATACGGCACGTCCTCCGGCTTCGGCCATTGCGCCAACGCGTCCGGAGTAAGCCGTACACGCACGATCGGTCCCGCATTTAAGCGGTCAAGCGCGATGCGCACCAAAGCGCTGACAAGCGTAGGGTCGAGCTCGGCTTCACGCTGCAAGATCTTGCGGGCAATACTCAACGCAAGCTGCACCACCTCGGTCTCTACCCGCTGAAAATAGGTCGCTCGCTCGGTCGCGAACGCTTGCAGCGTGGCCGTAACTTGTGTCTGGCGCTGCGCCTCCTCCCGCGCCCAGCGTTCAAGAAAACGCTGTTCCGCAGAGGTAGCAGCCTCCGCGCGTGCAAGCTCTACCTGTTCCAACATTTGCTCTTCGCTGTAGCCGGGCGGGGCAGGCGCGGCCTCGTTTTCCGTAAAGCTCTCCCTCATGAGCGCAAGCGGCGGGGGAGCATTCATATCGCGGTATTCCAGCGACGCAATCGAACCAAAGCTCATGCTAGACAAAGGTGTCCCCCTCATCGCTACGCAGGGTCATCTTGCCTTCTTCTTCGAGCCGCCGCGCCAGGCCGACCATCTCGCCATGAGCCTTCATCACGTCCTTGCCGCGCACCGGGCCGAGCGCATCGATGTCCTCCTTCAGCATCTCCACAGCGCGCGACGACATGAGCTTGAAGAAACGTTCCCGCAATTCAACGTTGGTTCCCTTCAACGCGACAGCAAACACCTTGCGATCCACCGCGGAGGAGAGCTCCCGCAGCTGTGCATCGTCCAGCCGGCCAAAGTCCTCAAAGGTGAACATCAGTTCGCGAATGCTTCCTGCCAGCTTAGCGTCCTGGCCTTCGATGTTCTCCAGGATCTCGCGCGAGGTCTCCGGATCGACGCTGTTCATCAGCGCGGCCACGTTTTGAAAGCCGGAGTAGGTCCGTTTATTCAGTTCCCCCACCGACCGTAAACGCCGGTGTACCGCCGTCGAAATGCGTTCAGCAATTGCAGGCGAGAACTGACGAAGGTTGGCCAAACGTCGCACCGACTCAGCTCGCGCCATGCGCGGCAGGTGCGCCAACAGCGCAGCCGCCTGCTTGGGTTCTAATTGCCCCAGCACCAGCGCTACGGCTTGCGGATGCTCGCCTTCGAGCAGGCGCGCCAGTTGCTTCGGGTCCGCCTTTTGCAGCGATTCGGCGCGGCTCGCGCTCAGTTCCTCCACGCGTACTAATTGGTGCTGCATGTTTTTGGCTCCGTTCTCTCCAAAGGCCTTCACCAGCAGGCGGTTTGCCGTGGCATGGCCGCCTTCGGCCAGGTACTCGCGCGCCAAAGTCATCTGTTGGTACTCCCTGATGACCTGCTGCGACACGTGCGCGGGCACCAGACCCAAGCAAGAGATTTCCCGCGTAATCCGGTGCAGATCATCCTCCGGCAGGTTGCGAAAGATGGCCGCTGCCGCCTCATCCCCAAGCACGGTCAGCAGAATGGCTGCCTTTTTCGCTCCGCTCAGTTGCGCCAAATCGCTCAACTCGGTCATGCGCGATCCTCCCGCAGCCAGGCCTGCAGTGTCCGCGTCATCGCCGCGGGCTCAGCTTGCACCAAATCGCTGAGTTCGCGCTTCAGTGCGGCGGTTTCGCTTTCAGCCTCCAGGGTGCCGGCTACGCTGCCCGCCGCCAGATCCGGTGTGCTTGTCGCCTCCAGCACCGTTGTGCTGGCCTTACCGGCGGAGAGCTCCTTCATGGAAGCCGTCAACTGCTTCTGCGCCGGACGGAACATCAGAAACCAGACCAAGCCGAACAGCGCCAGCATGGCCGCGTACCGCACGGCTGTGGAGTAATCGGTCAACCCAGTGCGAAATTTGTCCAGCACGGAGGGCGGCGTTTCGATCCCATCCGCGCTGTCAAAGGTCATATTTTGCACGTTGACCACGTCGCCCCGTTGCGCGTCGACCCCCAACACGCCACGCGCCAGCTCGGTCAGCTGCTGCATCTGCTCCGGCGTGCGCTTGCGTGGCGTGGTCACCCATTTCCCCTTCACCTGCTTGCGATCCTGCATATCGTTCACCAAGATCGCCGCGGTGATCCGGCGTATCCGTCCGGCTGGGGACACCGTATGCCGCGCGACCTTGTTCACGCCGAAGGTCGAATTTTCTGACGAGGACTTTTGCGCTCCGTCGTCCACGAGATTGGCATCCTGTGCGGCAGTCGTTCCCGCAGGCGTGACCGGTAGATTGCTGGTCGTGCCCGCGACACCGCCCACCGCGCTGCCGGCGCCGGTCTGCTCCATCGACTTCTGCGTCGTCAAGAGGGCGCTCACGGTTGGGTCGTACTTGTCCTGGCTTTCTTCGCTGCTGGTCATGTCGTACTCCACATTCACGCTGGTCCGTAAGTTGTCAGCGCCCACTGCCGGTCCCAGCGTCGCCAGCAACCGTTGCGACAGCTCCGCTTCCAGTTCGCGCCCTTCCATCGAGCCGCCCTTGCCACCCAACGCTTCATTGGAATCCGCATCGATAATCGCAACATCTTTGGGCGCGAGATCGTCTACAGCCCCGCTGACTAAGCGGCCAATCGCCGTGAGCTGATCCTGTGAGAGCGAGCCGCGCTTCAAGCGCAACGTCACCGACGCCTTCGCGCCGCGCTCGCGATCAAGAAACACGGACGACTTCGGCATGACCAGATGCACGCGCGCACTTTTTACACCGCCCAGCGTTTGTATCGTGCGCTCGAGTTCGCCCTCCAGCGCCCGTTGATAGTTCACCTTTTCGTCAAATTCGGTCTGGCCCCACGATGTCTTGTCGAACAGCTCGAACCCCATACGGCCACTGTGCGGCGCACCCTCCGAGGCGACCTCGAGGCGTGCCGCATCAAGTTGGTCCGCTGCGACGTTGATTCCCTTCCCATCCGGTGTGAGCTGGTAAGCAATCTTCTTCGCAGTGAGTTGGGCGGAGATCGCCTGCGCATCCGCGGGCTCGAGACCGACCATCAATGGTTTGTACTCCGGGGTCGCAAACGTGTGCACAATCGTCGCCAACGCAAGCATGGTCGCCGCTGTGCCGCCGATGACAACGAGCCGCTGCCGCGGGCTGAATCGCGCCCAAAGCTGTTTCATTTGTTGAAGCAAGTTCCCCATGGGCCTCTACTTAAAACTGCATCTTTTCAATGTCTTGGTATGCATTCACGATCTTGTTGCGCACCTGCATCATGAGCTGGAAGGCAACATCGGCCTTTTCCACCGAGACCATCACGTTGCCGACGTCGGTGTTGGGCCCGCCCTGCAGCAGGTTGCTGATCTTTGTGTCGGCGCCGGCCTGCAAGTTGTCCACGCCCTGAATAGCGGCCTTGAACACATCGCTGAATCCGGAACCCGCCGCCGCGGGACCTGTGCCGGAAGCGGCATCGAGTGATGAGGTAAGTGCGGAAAGTCCGCTGCTGATCGTACTTATCATGGCCTATGTCCTCGCTTGCTGGTTTTGCTAACTCTTCAAGAGATCGATGGATTGTTGAATCAATTGCTTGGTCGCGTTTACGGCCGAAGCGTTCAATTGGTACGCCCGCACGGAGCCCATCAGGTCCACCATCTCCTGCACGGGATTGATCGCCGGATACGCCACGTAGCCGTCCTTGTCCGCATCGGGGTGTGTCGGTTCAAAACGCCGTACCGGATCGGTGGAATCTTCCACCACCCGTGTCAGCCGCACAGCGCCTGGCTGCGCGCGTGCGGAAAACGTGGAAGCATTGTTCAGCAGCGCACGAAACTGCGGCCCGCCCGCGCTGGTGAGCACCACCTCGCGCCGACGAAAGGGCACCTTGCCTGCGCTGGTATGCGTCGTATCCACGTTGGCCAGATTGGTCGCGGCCACCTCGGAGCGCTGCCGTTCTGCCGAAAGCGCCGAAGCGCTGATGTTGAGTGCGTCAAACATGCTCATGCGTTATTCCCCTTTGATTGCCGAAAGCAGCTGTGAGAACTGCGACTTCAGCAGTTGCGTTCCGACCTGATATTGCAGCTGCGACTCGGACAACAAAAGCGATTCACGGTCGAGATCCACGTTGTTGCCATCGGGGCGCTCTAACAGACCCTTGACGTTGCGTACCGCTGCATGCACACTGCTTCCCTCGGAAGCCGTCATGGCCTTGGCAAATTCCTGTTGAAAGTTCATGTCCTGCGTTCGGTAGCCAGGCGTGTCCACATTGGCCATATTCGCCGCGATCACGGTTTCCCGCTTGTTGGTCAAGGCCAAATATCGTTCCAATTGCGAAGATACGGAAGCCGGTTGCATTTAGGCATACCTCCTTGGGGGTAGATCATATTGCCGAATTTTGTTACGCATAGTGCGAACGCTGATGCCGAGGATCTCGGCAGCGCGCGTGCGATTGCCGCCAACCAGCTCAAGCGTGCTTTCAAGGTGTGTGCGCTCCATCTGATCCATCGAGACGGCACGTTTCGGCATGGTGGTTCTCGACACAATCTCTGGCATTGGCCTGCGATGAAACGGCCGATGCTCCCGGTCAAAGCAAGCAGCCGTAAGCTCTGCCCCCTCGGCAAACGACAGCACGCGTTGCATGAAGTTTGCCAACTCGCGCACGTTGCCGGGCCAGTGGTATGCTTCGAGCCGCTCCAAAAACGATGGGTGCAAACGCACAGCGGGCTCGCCTTGCTTGTCCGCAAAACAGCGCGCAAAGTGCTGCGCAAGCAAGGACAGATCCTCCGTCCTCTCGCGTAATGGCGGAAGACTTAACGGAATCACGTTCAAGCGGAAGAACAAGTCGCTTCGGAAGAGCCCGCGCTGCACAAGCTGCCCGAGGTCCACATTGGTGGAAGCCACGACACGAAGATCGGTGCGTATGGGCCTGCTCTCTCCCAAACGCTCCACCACGCGCTCTTGGAGCACCCGCAGCAGCTTTGGTTGAAGGTTCAACGGCATGTCGCCGATCTCGTCCAGCAGCAGCGTGCCTCCGTTGGCTGCCTCAAACTTGCCCGGCTTGGCCGCGGTCGCGCCGGTAAAGGCGCCACGCGCGTGCCCAAACAGTTCGCTTTCGAGCAAAGATTCTGGCAGCGCCGCGCAGTTAATGGCCACAAAAGGTCCATCGCAGCGCGCGCTCGCATTGTGAATCAACCGCGCGAGCAGCTCCTTCCCCGTGCCGCTTTCGGCTTCAATCAAAACGTCAGCTTCGGTATCGGCGGCGGCCTCTGCCCGCGCGAGCGCAGTCAACAACGCCCGCGACCGGCCCACCATACCATGCCCCCGCAGCGTGCCCTGGTGAGCTGCTTGGCTCCGAACCTGCACGATCCGGTTTGCCACGCTGAGCAGATGCTCAAAAGGCAGCGGTTTGGTCAGATAGTCGACCGCACCACCCTGCACAGCACGCACCGCCTCGGGCACCGAAGCATACGCGGTCAGCAGCAAAAAGGCGCTGTGGGCTCCATCGTTTTGAACGGCGCGCATCACGTCGAAGCCGTCCCCATCATTCATGCGCATGTCACAAACCACCAAGTCGAAAGCCGAGCGTTCCAGCAGTGCCAGCGCTTGCTGCACACCGGCAGCGGTCTCGACACGCCAGCCTTCGCGGGCGAAGTTCACCTGCAACGCCAACCGCAGACCCGGCTCGTCATCGACCACGAGAACTGAAGGAAAAAGGGAATCGATCATGCTTGTGCAAACTCCAAAGTGAACGTGCTTCCCTGCCCCAACTGGCTTTGCACCCGTATGGCTCCACCGTGCTGACGCATAAGGCGCTCGCAAACCGCGAGCCCTAGCCCTGGGGTGTTTCCCGAGCCGCTGAATCCACCCTCAAAGAGCCATGGCAGATGGTCCTTCGCGATACCACAACCGTTATCGACCACAGAAAGCCGCAGCTGCCGTGTGTCGCCCTCCCCATAGCTCTCGTATTGCACGCACACCCTGCCGCCCGCGGGCGTGTGCCGCAGGGCATTAGAGCAAAGGTTGAGCAAAAGTTGTTGCAGCGCGCTTTTGTTTGCCCGCACATAGTGCTTGTGGGCGCAGGCCTGCAGCGTAAGGGCAACATTTGCTTGCTGTGCCAAGGGCCGCAAAAAGTCCACAGCCAGCGCAGCTTCCACCCCTACCTCAAGCCGCTCCATAGCGGGCATCGCGCCGTTGTGCAAGGCAAGCACATTGTTGACCGTGCCCGAAAGAGAACGTATGCCGGCGCGCAGGTGCGAAAGCCATTCGTCGCGTCGTTCGGGGCTGTCGGCAATCAACCCGGCAAACAGTTCTAGGCTTGCCAGCGGGTTGCGGATCTCGTGTGCTAGCAGCGCGGAAACCTGTGCCAGCGCTACCGCGTCCCGTGCCGCTTCACGCTGCTTTTCAGTTTGCTTGCGCTCCGTGATGTTCCGGAGGGTGAGCACCATCTCCCCCGCTCTCATCGATTTCTCATCGCCTCCGCGTTCATGCAGGAAGACGCGGCGCACGGCCAGCCATACCTCCTTGCCGTCACGTTGAAGTAGCACCTCCTGCTCGGGCTGGCTCTCGTGCGCTACCGCATCGCCGAGCACAAGTTGGAGGCCCTCGTCGGCCTTCACTGCATGCAAATCCGGTAACAACGCGGGAGAAAGGGCAAGCAAGCGGACGGCCTCAGGATTGGCTAAGCGCACAAAGCCCTCCCGGCTCACCACAAGCACACCGCAGGGCATCGCTTCTACAATGCGCTCCAACGCCAGTCCCATATCACGATTTTCCGAGAGGCTTTCGTGCAACGCTTGGTTGCGCTCCGCCAGCTTCTGACTGAGCTCCGCAACCTCTACCTGCAGCTCGCGATACGACGACTCCAAACGCGCCGAAGCAGAGATGAACTCTGAAAAAGCTTCGGCCAACATCATCGTCTGCGCCGGCGAGGGCGAAGGCTGCGGCAGTTCGGTCCGTATGGCAATTTGATGAGAACTAGGCAACATTCACCTAGTGCACGTGCAAGCCGCGGGCCAGATACCAGCGCATAACGCAGAAGTTGCAGGCTTGCTGCTGGGCATTGCCACTTCGGTCAGAAAGACTGTACGCACGGTACAGACACACCACCCCGGAAAGGACAGCTCTCACGGCAGAAACTAAAAAAGGATGTCTTCCGCTTCGATCTCGCGCCGCGACTCCGCGAAAAGACTTGCTCGCTCCATCACGTTGCGCAACTCGCGCACATTGCCCGGCCAATCATGCGTCAGCAAAAGATGCCTTGCTGCCGGCTGCAAGCGGGTGCCGGGACAGAACTTGGCTAGAAAGCCGTCCACCAAGCTGTCAAGATCTTCCATGCGCTCGCGCAACGGAGGAAGCAGGATGGGGAAAACCGCCAAGCGGTAGTACAAATCCTCGCGGAAAAGCTTTTCTTTCACAAGTTGCTTCAAGTGCGCATTGGTTGCGGCGATAACGCGGCAATCAACCTTCAACGTATCCGCCCCGCCGATTCTTTGTACCTCGCCTTGCTCTAAAAAGCGGAGAATCTTGCTTTGCAGCGGATACGGCATATCGCCGATCTCATCCAGAAACAATGTGCCCCCATGCGCGGCGTGGATTCGGCCGATGCGCGATTGGGCAGCTCCGGTAAAAGCGCCTTTTGTGTACCCAAACAGCTCCGCTTCGAGCAATTGCTCCGGAATGGCAGCGCAGTTGATTACGATAAATGGCTGCTTTTCTCGCGCACTCGTGGCGTGAATGCCGCGCGCCAGCAGGTCCTTACCTGTGCCGCTTTCGCCTTGAATCAGAACGGTCGTGTCCCGCCGTGCCACCAGTTTGGCCGCATGATACACCCGCTGCATAGCGGGTGCGGCCCCAATCAATTCCTGCCACCCGCGCTGGAGGGGAGCACCCGCTCGCGAGGGTGGGAACTTCGGCAGTGAAGAAACTGGTTGCAGCGACCGGCCACCGGCAGGCAAGAGATCCTGCACAGTAACGGTCGCTCGACCTGTTGCCAACCCGTCCTCACCTGGCGGCTGCGCTGTTGCTTCCAGAGGAATCACCTGCACATGGGGAAACTGCCGCTGCACGATGCTGCTGAACTCGGAAAACTCCAGGTCCGGCAACCGTGGATCGACCAGCATGATGTCGCTGCGCGCCTCCATGAGCTTTTCCAATGCATCGGTCCCGCTGCGGGCTTCACGCAAAGACCAGCGCGGATGCGACAAGCGCTCCCGCAGAACGGCCCTGAGCGCATCCTCAGCTCCAACGAGCAGCAACGCCACAGGTTCCGTCGCCGCCTCGGGGCGCGCAGCGGCGTCGTCAGCCAAGGAAAAAACGAGCGGCGGAATCAGCTGTGCGGCCATGGCGTTGCGGGTGTCCCGATCCTGTATAGCGAAAATCTGAACCGAGCGATATGGCACCTTTGGGCCACTGTGCAAAAGCTCTGCATCCTTGCAAGCTCGCTCGCGGCGTCTCTTATTCGTCGCTGACCATATATCCCACGCCCCGCACCGTTCGGATCAGCTTCGGCCTGTCCGGCAGATCGACTTTGTCGCGTACATATTTCATGTACACATCCACGACGTTTGTCGAGGGATCGTACTCCGCTCCCCAAATCTCTCGCAGCAGAACACTCCGTGCGACAGGAACGCCTGGAGTACGCATGAGGAATTCTAATAAGGCGTACTCGCGAGACGTTAGTTCGATCCGCTGATCCGCCCGTGTCACCCGCAGTTCGTGCCGCTGCAGCACGAGGTCTCCGCACTGGCTCGCTTTGGGTATCACCCCCGTATTTCTACGGAGCAGGGCACGCACACGCGCCAACAGCTCGATATAGGAAAACGGTTTCGTGAGGCAGTCATCCGCGCCGTTCTCCAGCGCCAGTACCGTGCTCTCCGCCCGGCTTCGTCCCGTCAACACAAGGATCGGCAGCTTCGGGAAACGGGGGCGCAACTCCTGCAAAACCGCGATGCCGTCCAGGCCCGGCAAGTTTAGGTCTAGCATCAAGAGACTGACGTCGGGCTTCAGATAGCTGATCGCATCTGCACCCGTGTGCACGATCTCTACCGCAAACCCTTCCGCGCCCAACAACCGATGCAGAAACCGGGAAAGGACCTCATCGTCCTCGACAACCAAGATGCGCTCCGCGGGCAAACCGTTCTGTCGACCGCTTTGCTGCCCCCCGGTCTGCGCGGGGGCGAGTTCACTTGGCAGTTTTGCACTCAAGAGATCCTCTTTCCGGCGAAGAGTCTCCGTAGCCGGTTCATGAGATATAGCACGGCAACGCGCTTGCTCCCCAGTATGCAATGTGAGTCGGCTCGCCCCGAGTGCCCCTCTGCGCATGGTTCGTTCCGGGTCTGGGCCAGCTCCCATCCCACGAAAGTCGTAGATCGCGCACGTTTAGAACCTCGCTGCAAGTCTTACAGTGAATACGAGGGTCGCACGATGTCCGTTGTCAGCTCATTTTTATACCGCGTTCCTCGTTTCTGCATCGAGTTGCCTGTTGAGTTTGCGATGGGTGATACCTCCGTCTTCGGCCGATCTGAGAACATCAGTGACACCGGCCTCCTCGTGCAACTAAGCCAGCCGGTCTGCGCCGGCGACACCGGCAGAATCCACCTCCGTATGGGCAACATGTTCTTCGCCCTCGAAGCCCGCGTCACGCACACAGAATTCTTGTATGCGGGCATGAACTTTGTTTTTTCCAACGAGCAAGAACGCCAGTTCATCTACACCCTCGTCCGAGTCCTCTCTAGAACGGTCCAACGCACGCCATGAGGCAAACGAAGCGCGGCTACTCTGCCGCGCTCGCTGTTTCTGCTGGTTTGTTGGCAGCTTCCATCGTTCCGGGCACGACCGGCTGCGACCCCTCCGGCTCGCCCGAACCGGCCTCCACGATCACGGTAATTCGACGGTTCGAGGGATCTTCGGGGTGGTCCGCTTTGCGCGGCAACTGATCCGCAAAGCCCCGTACCTGCGCAATTTGATTGCGGCCGATACCGTTCCCTTGCATCAAGCGCCGTGCCGCATTGGCGCGGTCGGAAGAAAGCTCCCAATTCCCGTAGTCCGCCATGCCGCTATACTGCAGCGAGTCCGTATGACCCTCAATGGAGATCCTGTTCGGCAGCTTGCCCAACTCTCCGGAGATCAGCGTTAAAAATTGAGCAAGCGCCGGCGTTGGTTTCGCACTGCCCAGTTCGAAGAAGGTCCCGCTCGGATCTTCCAGCAGTTCAATACGTAAACCGTCCTGTGAAGCACTGATCTCTATCTGCTTGCTGAGCTTATCGAAGTGCGGCAACGATTTCGCTGCTTGCTGCAAGCGTTCTTTCAACTTGTTCATGTCGGCTTTGGTGAGCGGCACAGCATTATCCGCACCATTCTTGTTCGTACCTTGCAGCTTCGCGGTTCCTTTGGGGTCCTGAAAGTAGGCGGCGACCGATTTCTTTACCGCATCGTTGCTGCTGATGAGCCACAGCACGATGAAGAGCGACATCATCGCGGTGACAAAATCTGCGTAGGCCACCTTCCAGGCGCCGCCATGATGCCCGCCATGCCCCGCCTTTTTTTTCTTAATAATAATGATCGATTCCGTTGTGTCAGCCATACTCTTCTTCTCCGTAAGCGGGTGCGTCGTAACTACGCGGCGGCGCCTTCAGCGCCCTTGTCGCGGCATGCTTTTTCCATGGCGGTAAACTTCGGGCGAACGTGCTCGGGTATCGCGCGGCGACCCA
>CAXTTZ010000091.1:0-10956 GCA_964247325.1 uncultured Acidobacteriaceae bacterium
TAGCAGCGGCTACATTCCCATCGGACCACGAGGGGCACCCTTCGCGCAAGGGCTTGCGGGCCTTCTCGCGATTATCGAAAAGAGAACTTTAGGGGCATGGATCAGACCAAAAGTTGTAGATAAATTGAGAGGCCAATGCAAGAAGAACAACATTTACGGTCTGAAAGCTACTTTGGGAGTGCGAGAGAAACGGCATAGGCAGCGGCTCATCACGCGCTTGCCGCGGGCCCGCATGATCATTACATGGCAAGAGCGGAACCAGAACGGTGCGTGAGGCGGAGAACTACGAACGCGGCGCCGCAACCCGCTCCACCCAGTCCGTCCACTCGCGCTCATCGATCTCGCTTGCAGCCGCCCGCAGTACCATCGCGGTTTCTTCTACCTCGGAGCAGAACAAACGGTAGCCGTTGAGGTCGAGAAAAACCACCAAGCATACCCAACCTGTTCGCTTATTGCCGTCTACGAAAGCGTGATTTTTGATCAAACCCCAGGCCAGCGAAGCCGCGATGGCCGCGACGCTTGCGCCGGCCTCGTACATGGCTTTGTTCTCCGCACGGTGTACGGCCGACTCGAGAAGAGCTTCGTCGCGCAAACCATCTGCTCCGCCAAAGCGAAGAATCTGCTGCTCATGAAGGGCCTTGACTGTAGCGAGGTCAAGAAACAGCAAGCTCACTTAGCCAAGGCGCGGTAGGCGTTTTCGTGCTGCGGCAAGGTACGCTCAAAGGAGGCAAGCGCCTCTTCCATGCTGGCGTAACGGATACCTTCGGTCGTGGTAACCGGCATCAGCTCCACCTCGCAGCCTTCGGCGATCTGTAGCTGCATGGCCATCTCCGCGGTGATCGGGATGACGTAGCCTTCGGGCGTTCTGTGCACTCTGGCGACCATACCTACATTCTAAGCGAAAACATGGGATGTGAACTTTCTTTTTGCATGATGTCCGCTGCATCATGGAGCTACCCGCCCCATGGCCGCGCCCCTCCCACGCACGCGCAAGCTGCCCTTTGATACCGCAGAGGCTGTGCGCGCGCTGGCCGCCGCGGACCCGAAGCTGGCGAGGCTGATGGAGCGTGCTGGCCCTTTCACCCTGCGTTTGCCCGCGCAGCAGTCGCCCTTTGGGGCTCTCCTGCGCTCCATTCTTTACCAGCAACTGCACGGCAAGGCTGCCGCCGCGATCCACGCCAAGCTGCTGGCCAGCTTTGAGCCGGTGTGCGGGCTCGGCCAGCACCCGTCCGCGCAGCAGGTTCTTGACTGCCCGAACGAGCAGTTGCGCGCCGCGGGGCTTTCGGCCAATAAAGCACTGGCCATCCGCGATCTTGCTGCCAAAACCGTCGACGGCACCGTCCCTTCACTCGCCCGGATCCGCCGCATGGAGGACGAGGACATCATCGAGCACCTGACGCAGGTGCGCGGCATTGGCCGCTGGACCGTGGAGATGTTCTTGATGTTTCGCCTGGGCCGCCCGGACATCCTGCCGGTCTCCGACTACGGCGTGCGGAAGGGCTTTGCGCTTACCTTTCAACGACTTAGTCCGGAGATCAAGGTCACGGCCGACCTCCTCGCCACGCCGGCCGCGATGGAACGCCGGGCAAAACGCTGGCGACCCTGGCGCTCGGTCGCCAGCTGGTATCTGTGGCGTGCCTGTGATCTTGCCGCCGGCCAGCGCGTGCAATCGGAGTGACCGGCCTATCAAGCTTGCGCGGCCAGCCTCGGCTTGGGCCGGCCGATCTTTACCATCTGCCGGAAGATGACTCCCGGCGCGAGCCGGCTCATCGCGTGCAGCACATTGCTCAGCCCCGGCCGGATCTCCAGCTTGCCCGCTTCGATGCCGGCGATGGCCCGTTGCGCCAGCACCCCGACGGGCATGCTCTTTTGGCTGTGCATATCTTCTGAAAAGCCATGGAACAAAGGTGTTCCCACAGCAGGTGGCGCCAGTTCTACCACGCGGACGCCGGTGCTCTCCAGTTGTGCGCGCAGCGACCGCGTATAGGCGTGGAGCGCGGCTTTTGCGGCGCAGTACACCGGCGCCGCAGGAAGCGGCACAAAGGCCAGACCGGACGAAACATTCACGATCAGCGCACCCTTCCGGCCCTTCAGGTGCTCAAGAAACTGCTGCACCATGCGCACCGGACCGCTCAGGTTGATTTCAATTTCGCGTGTCACGTCGGTCAACTCACGGTTTTCCAGCAGGTTCAAGTTGCGCATCACACCGGCGTTATTGATCAGCGTGTCAAGCTGCGGGAACCGGGCCAGCACCGCTTCCGCTAGGGCCCGAATCGCTACCGGATCGCTCACGTCGCTCACGTAGGTGTGCAGCGCCGGCAAGGCCTGCTTGACCACGCGCAGCCTGTCTTCGTCCCGTCCGGTAATGATCACCGTATTGCCACGCTCGGACAGCTGCCTGGCCAGTTCCAAACCAATGCCGCTGGTACCGCCGGTAAGAAGTACCGTTCTTCCGCTGAACTTCATACGCAATCTCCTGTCGAACTGAGTGAACGCACACGCAATTTTGAATTCAATGTACGCAATGATGACATTGTTGTCAATGCACACTTCATTGCCGAGGAAATGGCCTAGATGTCACACTGGGGCTGGAGGCGGCATGGCTGCAGGCAAACGGCCCTACCATCACGGCGACCTCCGGGCCGCGCTCTTGCGAGCCGGGGAGGCCATGCTTGAGACGGTGGGCCCCGAGGCGCTTTCCTTGCGCGATCTCGCCCGTCAGGTGGGGGTGAGCAGTAACGCGCCGCGACGGCATTTTGCCACCAAGCAGGCTTTTCTGGAAGCCTTGGCGCTGCGCGGCTTTGAGCAGCTTGGCCGTGCCTTGGACCAAGCTTTAGACCAGGTTGCAGAAACCGGCGAACCGGATTTTGAGGCTCGCCTTCTAAGCTTGGCGCGCGCGAATATTTTCTTCGCCCTCCGTCACCGGGCGTTGATTCGCTTGATGTTTGTCACCAAGCAGCGGGACGAGGCCTCCCCAGAACTGCTCCAAGCCAGCTACCAGGGGCTTTCCGCAGCACCGGCGACCATCGCATATGGGCAAAGCATAGGAGCGGTCGTGCCAGGGGATCCCGAACAGCTGGCCCTCACGGTGTTCGCCGCCGTGGAAGGCCTGATCTCTCTGTCGGTCGATGGCAAGCTCAGTGGCGTGGCCCTGGATGTCCTGGTGGAGACGGTCCTTGCACAGATCATCGTCGGCCTGCGCCCCCGGTAGGAAGTGGAATCGTGAGGCATGAAGGATGAGGCCTGAGCCACGCTTTACCCCGGTACAAGCCCGGCGCTTGGGCTGCGCAGCCATGCTGGCTGTGACGGTGCCGCTCGGCGTCGTATGGCGGCTGGCGCCGCTGCACCTGCCGGCATTTGCGTGGAAGTACGGCGGCTCGGCGCTGTGGGCCATGGCGGTTTATTGGGTGCTCGCGCTGCTCTTGCCACGCGAACGTGGGGCCAGGCTGGGAGTGCTGGCCGCTGGCGGGGCTGCGGCTGTGGAGTGCTTTAAACTCGTGCGCTCCCCTGCGCTGGATGCATTTCGCGAGACCCTTCCGGGCAAACTGCTGATCGGGCGATACTTCACCTTGGGCGCGATCGCGGCCTATTGGCTGGCGATCGCTGCAGTCGCGCTCGTGGACGCATGGGTAGGGGGCGGCGGGCTTCGCTCGGAGTTGCCGGGGTAACGATGCAGGCAAGGCGAAAGCGTGCTCCGCGTTGTAGCACGCTCTTCCGCGACGCAAGTAGCCTACAAGTGGTATGGCGCGCTTGGGCCCGCCCGGCTACTGTCAGGGGTGGGGTGGTTTGCCGGCCTGTGCAGCGGGTAGACTGTGTCGTTGAGGACTTTTCCAAGTATGCCTGTGCAGGAACCTGTCGTGTCGACGAACGCCGAAGACTCCCCGGCCGTTGCTCCGTTGCGTTTTGTATGCGTACACGGCCATTTTTATCAGCCGCCGCGGGAAAATCCTTGGCTGGAAACGGTCGAGATGCAGGAGTCGGCGAGCCCGTTCCATGACTGGAACGAACGCATCACGGCGGAGTGCTATGCGCCCAATGGGGCCTCGCGGGTGAAGAACAAAGAGGGCCTGATCACGCGCATTCTGAATAACTATGCGCGGATGAGCTACAACTTTGGGCCCACGCTGCTGAGTTGGCTGGAGGTGTATGCGCCGCGTGCCTACCGCACGATCATCGATGCGGACCGGGCCAGCGCGGAGCGCTTCAGCGGGCACGGCTCGGCGCTGGCGCAGGTGTACAACCACATGATTATGCCGCTGGCCTCGGAGCGCGATGCGCGCACGCAGATACGCTGGGGGCTTGCGGACTTCGAGCACCGCTTTGGGCGCAAGCCCGAAGGCATATGGCTGGCGGAGACTGCGGTTTCCCGTGCGGTGCTCGATCTTCTGGCGCAGGAAGGCGTGAAGTTTACGGTGCTGGCGCCGAGCCAGTGCGCGCGGGTGCGGCGGCAGATCGCCCCCGCGGTCGCGCAAACGGCCTGGCCGGCGTCGGCCTCCCCTACGGCCGCAGAAGCCGTGGCCGAACTGGTGGACACACTTTGGGCGGAGGCGCCGCCGCCGTTGCCGACGTCCGACGAGCCCTGGACCGAGACCGCGCATGGCAGTGTCGACCCGACGCACCCGTACCGCGTGCAGTTGGAGCAAGGCCGACATTTGGATGTCTTCTTTTATGACGGACCGGCGTCGCGCGCGATTGCTTTTGAGGGTTTGTTGAACTCGGGGGAGGAGTTTGGGCGGCGCATCCTTGGCAGCTTGCGCCCAGGCCATGACACGGCGGCTCCTTCAGAAGCACAGTTGGCGCATGTGGCTACGGACGGCGAAAGCTATGGGCACCACCACCGCTATGGCGAGATGGCGCTGAGCTATGCCATGCAGTGGATCGAGGAGAACGGACTGGCGCAGCCTACAAACTACGGCGAGTTTCTTGAAAAGTTTCCGCCGCGTTGGGAGGCCGAGGTCGTGGAAAACTCGTCGTGGAGCTGCTTCCACGGTGTGGAGCGTTGGCGCTCCGACTGCGGTTGCAACGGCGGCAAGCCGGGGTGGAACCAGGCTTGGCGTGCGCCCTTGCGCGAGGCGCTCGACCTCCTGCGGGATCGCACCGCGCCCTTGGCGGAGCGCGCCGCAGCGCCTTTGCTGCGGGATCTTTGGGCGGCCCGCGATGCGTATATCGAGCTTGTGCTTGATCGCCGGACAGAGACTGTGGATCGCTTTTTTGCCGAGCATGCCACACACACGCTCAGCGAGGCCGAACGCGTAACCGCGCTGGAGCTGCTGGAGCTCGAGCGGCACGCGCAGCTGATGTACACCAGCTGCGGCTGGTTCTTCGATGATATTTCCGGCATTGAAACGGTGCAGATCATTGCCTACGCGGGCCGTGTTTTGCAGTTGGCGGCCAAGCTGTTCGGGCAAGAGGGTTTGGCGCTGGAAGCGGAGTTCCTGGCCATTTTGGAGCGGGCCCAAAGCAATGTGGCCGAGCAAGGAACAGGGGCCGACGTATACCGCAAGTGGGCGCGCGGCGCGCGGCTGGATCTGGAACAGGTGGGCGCGCATTATGCGATCTCGTCGATGTTTCGTTCGTACCCCGAAACGGGGCAGATTTTTTGCTTTGATGTGCGCCGCCATCGCTATGACGTGCTGACCAGCGGCCGAGGGCGGGTGGCGCTGGGCAGCGCCTGCCTGAAGTCGCGCGTTACGGAAGAAAAGGAAGAGATTTGTTTTGCAGTGCTGCACCTTGGCGATCAAAACCTGTCGGCCGCAGTGAAGCGTTTCACGCCGGAAGACGCCCAAGCGTGGGAGGAGTTCACAGACAAGGCTCGGGCAGCGACGCTGCGGGCGAATTTGCCTGAACTCATCCGCTTGATCGACGGCTTCTTCGGGTCTACGGGGTACTCGCTTACATCTTTGTTTGCTGACGAACAGCAGCGCATTTTGAAGAGCATTCTGAACCAAACGGTGGCTGAGGTGGAAGGTTCGCTGATGCGCATTTACGAGGAGCATGCGACGCTGCTGCATTTTCTCGGGGAGAACAACGTGCCTGCCCCGCCCGCGCTGGCGTTGACGGCAGGATTTGCGGTGAATGCGAGCTTGCGGCACGCGCTGGAGGCCGATCATTACGATTCGGCCGAGGTGGCACGCCTGCTGCGGCGCGCCGAGATCGATAACGTGACGCTGGATAAAGCCATGCTCAGCTATGCGGCCGATGCGCGCATGAAGCGCGCCATGGTCGCCTTGGAAGCAGCTACGACGCTGCAGAAGATGCCCGTGATGGCGGAAACCTTGGCCATTGCGGAAAGCCTGCGCTCGCTGCCCGAAACGTCGAACTTGTGGCAGGCGCAGAACATTTGGCATGATCTGCTGCGCCGCCCGGACAGCCGCTACTGGGGCCGGGAGTGGCGCGAGGGCTTTCGCAAGTTGGGCAGCGCCCTGCGCATTGCCGTGGACCAGATTGTCACCAACGAAGGCGTGCCTGCGTTAGTCAGCTGATGCAGACAGGCCGTCATCTGCTGATGGAACCTCATCGAGCCCGGGCCCCCTTGGGGTAACGCGGCATGCCGTTGAGCCGGACGCTCAGGCCGGTGCTGACGCCGTAGGGGTGCAGCGCGCCGTAGGGGAACTGCGGCCAGTGCTGGTATTCAAGGTCGACGGCACGCACGGTCACACGGTCCTTTATCGCGATGTCCAGGCCGGCGCCGGGCGCATAGGTGAGAAAGCCGCCATGCGCGTAGTGGAAGGGAAGGCTGATCTCGCCGGCGCCCGCGAGAAACTTGGCATAAGGGTTCCAACGTTGCGGCCGCGGGGTGAGCGCAACACGCAGCCCGCCCAGGTAGGAAGCCTCCGTCACCTGCTCTGCAGTGCGCCAGTGCAGAAAGCGCGCTTCTCCTTCAAAACCGACCCGCCACTGCGGGTGAACATCCACATAGAAAAAGCTGCCCGTGATGGTGTGGCGGCCGTAGTCAGCCTGAAAGCTCGAAAGGCCGCCGCCTACCGAGGTGTAGCTGCCAGGGCCGGTGGCGGTGGCGATAGCTTGCGCCGAGGCCATCACACCGCTGAGAAGAAAACACAAGCTGAGGAAGGTGAAGAACCGATGCCTCACTGCGTCACCACCATCGTGACCGTTTGCGTCTCGGTCGTGCCGGAGCCCTGCCCCGTGCCCACCACCTTGAAGGTGTAGGTTCCCGGGGGAGTGCCGCTCATACTGAGGCCGCCGCAGCCTGTTGCGCCGCCTGCCAAAGCCAAGGTGAAGAGCAGCATGAGCAGTGCGGCGACCTTGCGCCGGGAGCCGCGCCGCAGTAGCCCGCCCAGCAGAAGACCGGCCGGCAGCAGGCAGAGCAGCGTGCTTTGCCGATGGCTGTCCAGATGTGCCGCGGTGCTGGAGCCGGCACCGAGCGGGTTGCCCGTGTCTATGATGAGTGCGGCTGTCGCGGTGCCGTCAGGGTTGAGCTTGAGCTGCGATTTGTCGAAGGTGCAAGTGGCCGCATAGGGCAGGCCAAGGCAGCCCAGGCCAATGGTGTCCGTGAAGCCTTTTACAGAGCTGAGGGTGACGTTCACGGTGGTGTGCTGGTGCGAGACGAGGGTGATGTTGGGCACATCCACCACAAGGCTGAACTGCGCCGCTTTACCCGCGGTGATGGCTGTCGAGCCGCTTTGCGAGGCAGCGTAGGAGGGGTCTCCGGCGTAGCTTGCCACTACCGGCTCCGAGGTCTTCTCGAAGATGATGGTGATGGTGGCGACGCCGGTCTCATCGACTGCCGAAACGCCTAGCGTGATGCTGCCACTGGTGAAGGCGACGGTACCGCTCGGGGGCACCGAGCCGTCACCCTTTACGATCGCGATCAAGGTGATTTGCTGAGGGTTTGTGGCATCGGTTGACGAACCGGTCACGGCGGTCACGGTGGGCCGGAGTTGCACCGCTTGGCTCCAGGCCGCGGAGCTGCTGGCAAAATTGCTGCCGTCACCGACATAGGCTGCCGTGATGGCGTGCGTGCCCGCGCTCAGTTGCGGTACGGTCAGCGTGGCGTGGCCGGTGGCGTCGAGGTTGGCCGTTCCAAGCACGGTCGTGCCGTCGAAGAATTGCACGGGGCCTGTCGCAGGGGCTGCCCCCGCGTTGGTCAACGTTGCGGTGAGATGGAGAGCGCTCAGCGTTTGTGTGGGGTTTGCGTTGGAGGTAACGGCCAATGCGGTGGTCTGCTTGACGGCAAGGGCAAGGGGCGTCGAGACAGAGGCACTGGCGCGCCCGTCGCCGGCATACGCGGCCACAATCTGTTGCGCGCCGGGAGGTAGTGTCGAGAGCGTGAGGGTAGCGACGCCCTGTGCGTTGAGCTGGGCGGCGCCGATGGCAGCGCCGCCGTCGGAAAAGTTCACCGTACCGGTCGCGGCACCGCCGTTACTAGTGACGGTCGCGCTAAGGGTGAGCCCCTGGCCATAGATTGCCGGATTGGCGCTTGCCCCCAGGGTGACCTGCGTGCTGGCGTTTAAGACGGTTTCGACCAACTGTGTTTGCGCGGTCGAAAAGTTGCTGTCGCCGCTGTAGGCCACATGAATCGCATGGGAGGCGACGCTTAACGTGCTGATGGCGTAGGTGGCGGTTCCGTTTGCCGAGAGCGGCACGGTCGCGAGCAGCGTGGCGCCGTCCAGGAATGTGACGGTGCCAGTGGGTGCAGGGTGGCCGTTGACGGTTGCTGTGAAGATTACATTTTGACCGCTTACTGCCGGGTTGACACTGGATTGCAGGGTCGCCGTCGCGTTCTGCACGACCAACTCCGAAAGGGCAGCGGAGGTGGAGCCTGCATGGTTGGTGTCGCCCGCGTAGGTAGCCGTAAGGGAATGGCTGCCCAGCGCAAGATTTGCAGCAGAAAGCGTTGCGGAACCGTCGACGTTGAGGCTCACGGTGCCCAAAGGCGCAGCGCCGTCATAGAAAGTGATGTTGCCGGCCGCATTGGGGCTATCGCTATGCACTGTGGCGGCGAGGACCAGGGCACCGCCTAGCGTGAGCGGGTTAGCGTTTGAAGAAAGCGAGGTGGAGGTGCCGGCTTGCTGCACGGTGACGGTGACGGCGCCGGACAGTGTCGCCGCATTGTTGGCGTCGCCGCTGTAGCTTGCCTTGAGCGTGTGCGTACCCACAGCAAGCCGGGTCGTGGTGAAGCCAAAGGTACCGGCGCCGGTGACGGTTTGCGTGGCGATTGCAGCCGAGCCGTCCAGCAAGGTGAGGGTACCGGTGGGTGCAAGGCCGGGTGTGGCCAGTGTGGCCACGAAGGTCGCCGGGGTGCCTGCGTCGATAGCGCCGGCAGGACCGCTCAGCGTGACAACAGGCTGGGCAAGTTGCACATTCTGCTGCACGACAGCGGAGGTGCCGGGAAGGTAATTAGGGTCGCCACCATACACCGCCGTGATGCTGTGTGCGCCGGCGCTAAGCTGCGTGGTGGAGAAGGTAGCGAGGCCATGCGCGTCCAGCACCGCAGAGCCCAGCACCGTGGTGCCGTCGCGGAACGTAAGGCTGCCGGTCGGGATGCCGGTGCTGGAGCTCACCGTGGACGTGAAGGAGGCGGGCTTGCCTTGGAGCGTGGTGGAGGTGGCCGTGCCGAGGGCTACGGTGGTGGGCGTTTGCTGCACAACCTCGTTCAGTGACGTAGAGTGACTGGCGGCGTAGTTGGTGCTGCCGCCAAAGCCGGCGGTGAGAGCATGCGCACCGACGCCCAAATGATTCACAGCGAGAACAGCCTGCCCAGTGGTGTTGATCGATGCCGTTCCTAAAATTTGTGCTCCGTCGTAGAAGGTGACATCGCCGGTAAGGGCGCCGTCAGCTGCCGCTCCCGGCGCTAGGCTCACGATCGCGGTGAGATGCAGCGTAGCTCCAGCACGCAACGGGCTTGCGTCGGCGCCGAGGGTGGTGGAGGTCCCAATCTGCTGGACCATCTGTGCCAGCGGCGCCGAGGTGCTCGGGGCGGTGTCCGTATCGCCGCTAAAAGAGGCTGTGATGTTGTGCGTTCCGGGTGTGAGCGAGGAGGTCGTGATCGATGCTTGGCCCGCTGGGTTCAGGGTTGCGGAACCGAGCGTTGCACCGCCGTCTTTGAACTGCACGCTGCCCGTGGGCGCGGGACCGTTGTTACTGGCAACGTTTGCCGAGAGCGTGACCGCACTGCCCACCGTGATGTTGGCGTTGGAAGAAGCGAGCTGGGTGTGCGTGACGGCTTGATCGATCTCCTCGCTTACAACGTTGGAGGTGCCAGGGACATTGGAGGAGTCGCCCGCGTACTGCGCCGAGAGGCTGTGGGTGCCTACAGGAAAGGCATTGGAGGTGAAGGTGGCGACGCCGCTGTGACTGAGGGCCACGGTGGCGAGGGCGGTGGCGCCGTCGTAGAACACGACGTTACCGGTGGGGGCGCCAGAGCCGTCAGCAGCAGACAGGGTGAGCGTTACAGGCGTGGTGACTGTGGCCGGGCTGGACGAGACGGCTAGGGCAAGCGCCGCCTGCTGCTTGATGACCTCACTGTAAGCGGGTGCGGTGCTGGCAGCGTTGTTGTTGTCGCCGGAGTATTCGGCCGAGAAGCTATGCGTCCCGAGGGACAAACCCCCGATCCGGCACGCTGCGGTGCCGTCCGCGGCGAGTGGCACGGCGTGGCACCAGGGGGTGCTGCCTTCCAAGAAGTCCACCGTGCCGGAACGGTTCATGTCGGCGCTGGTCACGGTGGCCGTAAGCGTAACGGCTTGCCCTACCAGGCCGGGGTTGCTATCGGCGCTCAAAGCCGTGCTTGTCGGCTCCACGCTAAGCACCTGGCCTGAGAGTTCATCGACTGGGGTGACGTGAGGTGCATTGGAGAGCCAATGGACGGAGCCCAACACATCCTGCCCGTTTTGGCTGATCTGCGTCGGCGCGAACTCCACGCCCATGAAGCAAAACTGCATCGGGATCATGGGGTTAAGGCCGCAGGCGTTGTTCGGATCGGGGGCGGGGCTGGGG
>CAXTTZ010000092.1:0-10873 GCA_964247325.1 uncultured Acidobacteriaceae bacterium
GGTTAAAGGGCAGCGAGTTGGAGGTGTTTTCGGGTTCGGTGGGCTCGGGCTTTTCTTCGCGGCGGAGCTCGTCGTTGACCGTGCGCGGGCCGACGCGCATGGTGGGCAGGGCGACGAGGTCGAAGCCGTCGAAGCTGCGGTCGATGGATTTGCGAAGCAGGGTGAGCTCCCAGCGGGCGCGGACGTAGCCGGCGACCTTGCCGGCGGGGGTTTGGCTGGGGTCATTCAGGCCCGCTTGGGTACCTTCGACGATGCGATGGGTTTGGAGCTGGTACATGCCGCCTTCATTGCGGAAGAGGGTTTCGTGAACGGCCTCGACCTCGGCGGCGCGGACCGCGGTCCACGAGCTGCTATCGACGCTCGGCAGATGGACATCGCGAACGGATTTGACCAGCGGCGTGAGCACGCGGAGAGCGGCGTCGAAAGCAGCGGCAGTGTCGGCGTCAAGGCCGTCGAAGAACGGGGCGCGGGGGATGCCGAGGCGTAGGGAGTCGACAGATTGATTGAGCGCGGCAAGGTAGTCCTCGCGGGGGTGCTCGACGCTGGCGACGTCTTCGGGGTCGTACGCGGTCATGGAGTTGAGGAGCAGGGCAGCGTCTGTGACGGTGCGGGTGAGCGGGCCGCAGTGATCGAGCGAGTAGATGAGCGGAAAGATGCCGCGAAGCGAGACGAGGCCGTAGGTCGGCTTGAGGCCGACCACGCCGCAGTAGGCCGCGGGAATGCGGATGGAGCCGCCGGTATCGGTGCCGAGGGCGGCGGGGGCGAGCTCGGCGATGACCGCCGCAGCCGAGCCGCCAGAGGAGCCGCCGGGCACCCGATCGAGCGCCCAAGGGTTGCGCACCGGGCCGAAGTAGCTCGTGGCAGAGGTGCCGCCGAAGGCGAACTCGTGAAGGTTGGCCTTGCCGAGGAGGATAGCGCCGGCGCGGCGGAGCTGGGTGACGACAAAGGCGTCGGCGGTGGGGACGCGGTCATCGAAGACGGCGCTGGCGGCGGTGGTGCGGGTACCGGCGGTGTCGATGTTGTCTTTGATGGCGAGGGGCAGGCCGTGCAGTGGGCCGCGGAAGTGGCCGCCGGCGGCCTCGGCGTCGCACTGGGCAGCGGTGCGGAGTGCTTCGTCGCGCATGATCGTGATGAAGGCGTTGACCTTGGGGTTATAGATGGCGATACGGTCGAGCAGCGCCTGCACAAGCTGCGTCGAGGTCAGGGTGCGGGCGCGCAGGTGGCGGCTGGCCTCGGTGAGGGAGAGCGTGGTGAGGTCCGCGTCGGCGGCGGGCCTGGGCTGAGCGCGAAGGTGAGGGCCGAGGGCAAGGCCGCCCGTGGTGAGCGCCGTACGCTGCAAGAACTGCCGCCGGTCGAGCTTGCGGTTGCGCTGTGGAGGCATGCTGTCTGTTGTATCAGTTCATTTGCTTGGGCGAACTTGCCGGACGAATCGGACCAATCGGACCAGCCGGACCGGCAGGATCCCGGCGCTACTATAAACGGGTCGCTGACTTGCGGTAATTGCCTGGTCTGCACTTTACGATTTTGGTAAAAGCGGTACTGAAGGCACTTTCCGAGCTATAGCCTACGTCGCCGGCGATGGAGGCTAGGCTCCGATCTTCCTTTTCGAGCAGTTCGCACGCAATCTGCATGCGCCAGTTGGTGAGAAAGACCATGGGCGAGACGCCCACCTTTCTTTGAAAGGTCAACGCAAACCCGGATCGGGACATATTGGCCAGGTTTGCAAGCTGCGTCAGCGACCAGTTCCGCTTGCAGTCTGCTTGTATCGCTTCCACCACCTTGCCGATGCGCGAGTGGGTGAGAGCCACTAGCCAGTTTTCCTCCTTGGGAGAGGATGCCAGGTAGAACCGCAAGATCTGCAGCAGCATGATCGGCGCGAGATGACTGAGCATAAGAGAGCGTCCTACCGCGCCCGTACGTATCTCCAGGCAGAAACGGTCCAAGCTCCAGCGCAACCCGGCAGCGTCTTCGGAAATGCCGTCCACATGGATGACCGCGGGCAGCCGATCAAACAGGATCGAGGGAAGGTGCCCCTGAAATCGGAAGATCATCCCCAGAACGAAGAAATCTCCTCCGCCATTGCAATGGGCGATCCCGTGTTCCACTTGAGAAAAGATCTGCTCTGCACGAAACTGGTTCCGCGAGGTGGGATCGGACGCCAGTGTGAACTCTTTTCCGCCAGTCAGGAGGAAGCAGTCGCCCGCACGCAAACGGATCGCTCCGCTATCGCCTTTTACGAGAAGCCAGCACTCACCTTTTTGGACGACGTTCAGCGTGAAGCCCTCGTATCCTGGGAAGCCCATAGCCCAGTTTCCACCCGCATCCAGAGCGACATCGATAAAGGCTCGAAGCTTCATCTTGTTCAGCGCTGTGGAAAGTGGATCACTGGGGTTTGAGATGAGATTTTCGTTCACGTTGGACTCCGGAGCATCCATTATGGATCAACACTCATTGAGAGTCGCATCCCTTGGCTGCATGATAGATTCATGGGCCGTGAAATTACATCTCCTTCCCCGAAACCGTTACGAATCGCGATTCTTGGCGCTGGACGTATCGGCAGCGCCTTTGCGTTTCAGTTGGCTGGCGCCGGGGGACACACGGTGACTGCGGTGGTGCGTCCCGATTCGCTGCGCATGCAGCAGTTACAACGCGATCAGGCCATTGTGAAAACAACGGGGGAGCGCGTCGCCGTCCATGTAACTGACAAGCTGGATGAGGGGGCCGACTACGATCTTGTCATCGTCACCCTGCTTGCGCACCAGATTCCGGCGGTGCTGCCGACCCTGCAGCGCAGTGCGGCCAAACGGATTCAGTGTATGTTCAACAACTTCGACCCGGAAACGCTGCGCGATGCCCTTGGGGCGGACCGGTGTTCCTTTGGTATGCCCTTTCTTCAGGCAAACCTCACCGCGGATGGAAAGCTGGATGCCAAGATCGGTGCTGCGGGCCAGAAGAGCAAGATGAACAGCAAGGAATGGGTGAAGGTCTTCCAGGAGGCTGGTCTGCCTGCCGTGCTGGAACCCAATATGCTCCTTTGGCTACGCTGCCATGTGCCGCTGGGCGCGGCTTTTGAAAGTGTGAGCGTGGCGGGTGTGCGACGCGGAGGAGGTGCGTCCTGGGCTGAGTCCGTAGCCATCGCACAGGGGATGCAGGAAAGCTTCACGCTCATTCAACGATTAGGCTACCGGCTTTATCCCTCGGGAAAAGCGCTCCTACATGCAAGTCCGACATGGCTGGTCGCGGGCCTGCTTTGGTCCATATCTCGCAATCGACCCTTCCGCGAGCTGCTCGCCACAGGTGCAAACGAGTGCCGGGCGCTTGTGGACGCGCTGGTCGCGCATGCGTCTCGAGTACAGCCACCCGTTTCAGTGAGCAAGATCGTCGGGATGAAGCCTCTGGAGTAGTAAACGGTATGAAAACCACTAGCTATCAACCGTAAGGTCCTTATGAACGCGTCCTTATGAATGACCTTGAAAAGATTAATAGCGCTTTGAGAGGCGGTCTGTGTTGAAATCTGCGAGGCTTACCATGTTGCACTGTGTTGCTTGTATGATGGCACATATGCCAGCAGATGAGCGAGATACAGACGCAAAACCACGAATGGCCGATCTGCTCGACACCTCCGAGGCTTCGGACTGGCGAGAACTTGATCCGGAAAACACGGTTTACCTTGAGCTTGCCTCCGGACGTGTCGTAATAGAGCTTGCTCCCGACTTTGCCCCGAACCATGCTGCCAACATCAAGGCCCTTGCGCGAGAGAGATACTGGGATGAACTAAGAGTGATTCGGGTAAATGACAACTATGTGGCGCAGTTCGGTGATCCGTTTGCGGACGATATAACACAACAGCGAGCGATCCAATTGGCGCAGCGGACCCTGGCGGCCGAATTTGAGCGTACGATTGACCCTCAACTCCCATTTACGCCGTTGCTGGACAAGGATGGGTACGCAAGCTCCGTTGGTTTCACGAACGGGTTTCCGTGTGCGCGTGACGAGAACGAAGGACTCACTTGGCTAGTCCACACGTACGGCACGGTCAGCGCAGGACGTGATACGGACATCGATAGTGGCGGGGGTGCGGAGCTTACAGTTGTGATTGGGCACGCGCCCCGTCAGCTGGACCGGAACGTTACAGTTGTGGGTCGTGTGCGGCTCGGAATGGAGTTGATCTCCGCTCTTCCCAGAGGCAACGGCACGCTCGGGTTCTTGGAGGAAGCAGGAGTTTCCATGTCGATCCGGGCAGTGCGCGTCGCGACGGACCTCCCCTATGCTGAGCGGACTGCACTTCAAGTTTTGCGAACAGACACGATGCTGTTCCACAGGCTCATAGAATCGCGAAGGAATCGCTACGAAGGATGGTTCCACAGGCCTGCGGGGTATGTGGAGATCGGCAACGTCCCAGTACCGGTTCGCTTGATCAAGTGAACGCAACATCTACGTTGGGATGGGAGTACCCGATGTATGACGCAATTACTGTGAGGAGCGGTCGACTGATCGCCGGATTCATCTAACACTTCGGTAACGTCCCCGGCAATTCTTAAGCCGGCAGTTCTGAGGCATTCGGGCAAAAGATACTGGCGCATCGCACGATGGCTGGATTAAGCATCTTGGTCTCGAGTTACCTGCCTGCGGCGGGTGGGTGCGTGAAACTCGGCGGGTTTGTTGGCGATCCATTTTAGGAAACGCTGCATGTCTGCCCGTGCCCGTAGCGCGTCTAGGTCGGCGTACTCTTCGGCTAACTCGTGGTTGGATAAATGGGCGTGGATAGCGCGATGGCAAATAGGATGCACCGGCACGGTTTCGCTTCCGCCTTTGCTTTTTGGCACGCGGTGGTGCCACTCCACGCGCGGCCCTAGCAGGCGATGGCAAAGCGCGCATGTGGGAGGTTCTGGCTCCGCCGCACGCGCCGTGTGCTCTTCCAGCTTTTGCAAACCCAGCTTGCGCTTGACCCGGCCCTGCATCTTCTTGTGATTCTGATGCCGGGCTTGGTGAGTGCGATGCTGTTGATTTTCAGTGGTGGTTGCTTCGGGTCTCCGAGGGCCTTGGCGGTTATCTGGCCAGGTTTTTGTTATTGCATAGCGGAGGAATCTACTTTCCGGGAACGTTGGGGAAGCTATGAACGAACAGCTGATTCCTCCGCTGCGCTACGGAATGACAACAAGAGAGGCAAAAGCAAACGCAGATTCCCTGCGGGAATGACAACAAAAGAGCAAGGGCAACAGCAAGGGCAAACGCGCTAGGAAACGCATTTGCCGTTGGTGAGGTTAAGCAACAGAAGCAAGGGTGCGACAGCAGTGGTTACTGCAACGCCCAGGCCTGGGCTACGGTGCCGTTGCAGCCGTACACCTGCACGATGGTGGCGGGTGCGGTGCTGGCGCCGCGCACGTCAAGGCACAACGTGCTGTCGGTGGCGGGGTGGAAGAGGTAACGGCCGCCGGTGGTCGGTACGGCCGTCCAGGACTGCGCGGGGGTGCCGTTGCAGGGGTTGAGTTGGACGGGCGCGGCCCAGTTTGTGCCAGAGGCTGTCAGGCAGTAGGGACCGTACGAGGAGGCGATGTTGTAGGCGCCCGCAGGCGAAACACCGGCGTTGGAAAAGACCCAGGACTGGGCGCCTGTGCCGTTGGCGGGGTAGATGTCGATCTGGTTGCCTGCCGCGGTGTTGGATTGCCAGTCATCGAGCAAGGAACCGGGTGCGTTTTGCGGACCGAGCAGGTGGGTGCCGTTGAGGTTGGCTTGGGCCGTGGGTGGCGCAAGGGCGTCGATGAAGGCCTGACCCTTGGGGCTGCCCCAGCCGGTGACGAGATCATAGCCGGTGACCGCGTTGAAGGCTGTGGTGCCGTTGGCGTTGTTGCCGTTAGTGATGTCGTGGAAGACGGTGTTGTAGGTAGGGCCGGTGCCGATGCCGTAGATCAGCGGGTTAAGGAAGCCGACGGCGGCTTGGCCGTTTTGGGCTGCTTGCTGGTTGACCAGGGCAAGAAAGCCGGCCCAGCGGGGCGCGGCAAAGCTGGTGCCGCCAAGGCCGCCACTGCAAGCTTGATTGTTGGCGCAAAACCAGTTGTCGGTGTTGGCCTCCATGGCTACGTCGGGGGCGTTGCGCAGCGTGGTCGAGCCGCCGTTGGCCGCGGTGATCACGCCCGCTTGCTGCTGATAGCTCGGGATCGGAAGGGATTGATTGTTGGGGCCGCCGCTGCTGCCAACCCAGGCCGTCTCTGAGATCCAGGGGCCGCCTTTGCCGTTGGTGGTCAGATCGGTGCCACCGACGGAAACGACGTACGGGTCATCGCCGGGAAATTCGTACTGGTCGGAGTTCTTGTATGCGCCGGAGTCGCCGCTGGCCACAAAGATACTCTGCCCTTGCGCGGCCATCTCCTTAAAAATGGGCTCCTCGGTCACAGAGTCGGCGGGGTAGTAGCCGATCGAGACGCTGAGTTGTTTGGCGGCGTTGGCCGAGGCCATGGCGTTAAAGGTGTCCATTGGATTATTGCCGAAGTACTCGATCACAGCGCCGACGCCGGGCGCCATGGAAAGCGAAGCGATGATGTCGATGACGGGCTCGGTATCGTCGCAGCCCGAGTTGCACACGTTGACTGTACCGTCGGTTGAGTAATTCTTCAGGATGGAGGCGTTGAAGCTTTGGCCGACGTTGTTGTAGTAGCGCTGCACATCGCTGAGGTTGTAGGGAAGGCCGTACAGGCCGATAGATTGGCCAGCGCCGGTCAGCGCGGTGCCGCCGTAGTAGGCCGTGCGGAAGTCGCTGCCGAGGAACTGGCCGCTGGGGCCGGAGCCGGTGGTTAGCGATTTCAGCTGGGCAGCGTTGGCCTGCTGCAGGCGTGGGCGCGGCAGCGAGAAGGTGTCTAGGCCCTCGATGTGCCAGAGTTTGATGGGCAGGTCGGCGGTGGGCTCGCGATCGGGAGCAAAGAAGGTGCGGTTTTCAGTGGGGTGCTGGTAGACCTGCAAGGTGATATGGAAGGCCTGGTTAATGCTGGCCACAGATCCTTCGACGTTGATCAACCGGCGATTGGTTGGAATGCTCGTGACGACGAGGCCGTGGGCCTGGGCGAACTGAGTCAGCGTTTGGAGATCGTTGGTGGTGGGACCGAAGCGGTCAGTGAACTCGGGCACAGAAAGCCACTGGTGGAACTGCGGGCTTTGCGGGTCGTAGAGGTTCTTGAGCAAGGAATCGAGATCGGCCTCATCGCGCAGTGGAAGCGCGATGGACAGCTTAAGAAGCTGGGTTAAGGGAAGGGGATGCAGCAGTTGCACTTGGCCGTCGGTGACAGCTTGGTGCACGTTTTTGGTCATGAAGGGTTGTTGTGCGTGGGCAGCCGGCGTAAACGACAGGGCTGCGGCACACAGCAGGGACGCCGCGCGTGACGAGGCTGCTTGAAAGACGACAGTACGGAATTTCACAGGGATCTCCAGGCCGAGGAAGGGCGATAACGTGCAAGGGTTGATCTGATGGGCACAGGCAGAAAGAGAGGGGGAGGAAAACAAGGGCAAAGCCGAGGGCGAGGGCAGAGGACTGCCTCGCAGACTCCGTGCCGGAGACAAGAGGTACGACGTGAGCCGGCTTTGTGGCGACTGCAAACCGGATCTTGGGCGTTTGCGAAAATAGTACCCCGGATGGGGATACTTGGGCCAACAAGCAAGCGAAGCGGCACGCACCTTTGGCGCGTTTGCGAAAAGAAGCGGAGGGAGTTCAGGATTTTGCTATGGTGCCCGGAGGGGGACTTGAACCCCCACGACCGGTTAAGGTCTGCGGATTTTAAGTCCGCTGTGTCTGCCGATTTCACCATCCGGGCGGGTGCGTTGTTTGCTTGTATGCTACCGCGTTTGCGGAGTTTCTCGCTTGGGTCAACTGGGCGCAAGGGTCTCGTGGCGCAGGGCAAAGGCTGTGCCCAGCAGCAGGAGCAGGGCGGCGCAGGGTGCGAAGAGGCCGGCACGCAAAGAGTGAAAGGCCGTGGAAAGCAAACCCATGATCCATGGCACAAGCGAAGCGCCCAACCCGGCGAGCACAAAGACGGCTTCGGCCCGGAAGCGCGGCAAAGCGAGCGCCAGCACATAGGGGTACAGTGGCCCGAGGCCGAAGCCGCCGAGGAATCCGCCCGCGGCCAACACGCTGCCCGGCGTGCGCGGCGTGGCCAGCAGCAGCAGGGAGCTCACGACCAAAACGAGGTGAAGGCGGAAACCGGAGCGGGAGCGCAGCCAGTGTGCCGCGGCTATGGAGTGCGCGCCGCGGCTGAGCAGCAGCCCCGCCCAGAAGGCAGAATTCGCTGTAACCGCGAACCCAAGCCCGTGCGTAAGGCGCTGGGTATAGGTGGCCAGCCAGCTGCCCAGCGCGCTTTCCAGCCCGATGGAGGCGGCGGCAAAAAGACCAAAGCTCCAGGGGGCCAGGGGTTTTGGCATCGTGTCTTTATTCGGATGTGCATGGCTCGTGGTGGGCGTGTGCGCCGATTTGCGTTGCAGGAGCAGAAGCACGGCGGCGAAGAGGAAGATCGCTCCAGCGGTAGCGCAGAGCGAGGGCACGCGTAAGGTGTGGAGCGCGGTAAAGACTAGGCTCGGTGCGAGAAAGGCGCCGATAGCCCAAAGCAAATTGAGCCGGTTGAGCGCCACGCCAGCGCCCGCACGGTCGACCTCATGCGAGCGCTGGAGGCTGATGGCCGTCATGGTGATGCCAAGGCCGATGCCGTAAAGAAGAAAGCACACGGGCAAAAGCGCGGTAGCCGCTGTGACCGTGGCAAAAAGCCCGAGTGCTGCGAGAAACAAGCCGCCGGCCGCGCTGGTGAGTAGGTCGCCGCGCACGAAGAAGACGCCCGCGGTCGAGCCGCTCCAGGCCGCTAAAAGAAGAAAGCCGCCGCTTCGATCGCTCAAACGCCAATGCTCGAGCGTGGCAGGCAACGCGGCGCCAAGCAGCGCAGTGCCTACCCCGGTTAAACCGAAGATCGACGAGATAAGGCCTTGGCGCCAAGGAGAAAGCCGCGGGATGTTCACGGGAGGCCGCGCCGGTGCTGCGCTGGGGGCGGGCAGGTGGATTCACGCACGATCAGCTCGGGGTCTACTTGAATGAGCTTGGTGGGGGTATGGGCGGCGTCTTCGGCTATCTGGCGCAGCACAACCTCTGCGGCGAGCAAGCCCATGGTGCGCAGCGGCTGGCGTACGGTGGTCAGGCCAGGGTTTTGAAACGCCGCGGACTGGATGTCGTCAAAGCCGACCACGGACACATCGCGCGGCACCTGCAAGCCCGCCTCGCGCAGTGCGCGAATTGCCCCAATCGCGGAGATGTCGTTGAAGGCAAAAAGCGCTGTGAAGGCCGTGCCGGAGGCAAGCAGCTTTTGTGCTGCGAAGTAGCCCGGTTCGTGGGTGGGGGTATCGCCTTCCAGCTGCACGACCAGCTTGGGATGGAGCGTAAGGTGGTGCTTGGCCGCCGCACCCTGGATAGCCTGCCAACGTGCCTCGGTATCAGACGAGAAGCTTTGGCCTTTGATGACCGCGATGCGGCGGTGTCCGAGGCCGGCGAGATAACCGATTGCTAGATCGGCCGCGCGGCCTTGATTCAGCACCACATCGGTGTAGCCTTCATGCTGGTCGGCGCAGGAGATGGTCGCAGTGGGTACCTCCATGGAGCGGGGCAGCGGCGTGTCGATGACGATTAAACCATCAACCGCGCGCTCGCTCAGCATGGTCAGCGAGCGCTCGATCAGCTCCCGCCGATGGTGGTGGCTATTAAGGAAGTAAAAATAACCGGCCTGCAGCAACCCCTGTTCTATGCCTGAAAGCACAAGGGCGGTGTAGCCTTCGGAAAGCTCGGGGACGAGCACGCCCAGGGTCATGGAATGGCCACGCCGCAGCGAGCGCGCCAGAACATTTGGCCGATAGTTGAATTGGCGGGCCGCGGCGAAGATGCGCTCCTGAGTGACTTGGGGGATGGAGCTCGCGGCGGGCACGCCGTTCAGAACTCGGGAGATAGCCGCGGCGGACAGGCCCAGGTGCGCCGACAGGGTAGCTAGGGAAGCCGTGGGACGTTTGGCGGCCCGCTTGGGCGGCGGTTGCTCGTCCAGCTGTCTTTCATGCGACAAAGGATCGCGCGGCTCGGCCATGCTCTTGAGTTTGGCACAGGGAGGCCGACCCTGCAGCGACGGCACGGAGGCTTGACAGCCCTGGGTACGAAGGAGCATAGTGCCGAATCGAGTCAATCGTTTGCCCGAATGCGTAGTTTGCAGCTGCCGAGGATGACGCTGCCCGATGCAGGCCGTTGGTTTAGGAGGGTTTATGCGTTTTCTGCCGGGTGGGGTCGTGTCCCCGATGTGCTTCACATCACGCCGATGCGGCCGGTATTTGCTACGAAGTTTTGCGCCGGTTGCCCTGAGCTTTGCCGCCGGTACGGCGCATGCACAGTTTCGCGCGTCGATCCAGGGTACGGTGAGCGATCCTTCGGGCGCGGTGATCCCGAACGCCACGCTAACGCTGACCGATACGGCCACCAATCAGGTGCTCACGGCCAGGTCAAACGGCGACGGGGTATACAACTTCAACGCGTTGCCGCCGGACCGGTTCAATCTTTCTGCCACCGCGCCGGGCTTCAAACAGAAGGCCATCCAAAACCTGACGATCACGCCGGAGCAGGCGAACTCGATCAATGTGCAGCTGGACCTTGGCGATTCGAGCACGACAGTGACGGTCTCGGGCGACACCGTTTCTGCGCTGGACACCGAAACAGCGAACTTGCAGGGCGTGGTCACAAGTAACGATATCCAACACCTGCCCTCAGCCGGCCGTGACATCTTTCAGCTCGCGCAGCTGGCGCCCGGAGCCTTTGGAGATTCGTCCCAAAGCGCTGGTGGGGGCACCTACAGCTTGCCGGGAAGCCAGGGGC
>CAXTTZ010000093.1:0-10756 GCA_964247325.1 uncultured Acidobacteriaceae bacterium
CCCCAACTCTCTATACTGAATCCATTCCACCTAGATCCCAGCAAGGGGGTACTTCACATGTAAGTGCAACGTTGAACGTACTTTAGCCGCAAAGTACCCCAGGGGAGGGGTACCCTACTCCCGCACTTCCGACAACCGCTGCTCGACCCGCCAAGCCCGCCTCTCCACCGAAGGCGGAAACAACCGCAACAGCTCCTCAGCCGCGTCCATTACCGTCTTCACCCCAATCTCATCCAGCTGATAATTTTCCGGCACGTCCGCTCGATCCGGCCCGCGCAGCACCCGCACCTGGGCCTTGCCCAAGGGCAGCCACTCCAGCGGACGCTGCCAGCTCGGTCCCAGCACCACCATCGGCACCTCCACCGACCGCCCCAGATGCATCGTCCCCGTATCCACACTGATCAGCAGATCGCACGCACAAAGTACGGCCGCAGCCTCCGTCACCAAAGTCTGCCCCGCCAGGGACACCCCGTGCGAGCCTGCCAGCTCCCGCACCCGCTCAATCCCCACGCCATCCACCGCCGTACCCAAGAAGACAGTCCGATAGCCCTGCTCCTCCAACCGCCGTACTACAGTCGCAAACCGCTCCTCACGCCAAGCCGTTCGCTGCCCACCACTGCCCTGCAGCACCACCCCAATCCGCCCCTTAGCATCAACATCACACGCCAGCAAGCCTCCCGCCCGCTCGGCCGCAGCCCTCGTGAAGTACACCGCCGGCTCCCGGTGCTCCCCACTGCCACCAAGCGCCGCCGCAATCCGCAAGCTGTTATCGATCAAGCTGAGCGTCGGGTCATACGCTAGATGCAGATCGTAGAGCCGTGGCGCATCGCCAAAGCCCACCGTCGGCGCCAGCCGCAGCAACGCCGCCAGCAGCGCCAGGCGCGCCCGCCGGTTCGTCGCATCCTGCACGACCACAGCCGGCTGCACGCCAGTCGCCCGAATCTCACGTGCGGCCGCCCTCAGCCCGCGCCATCCCGCCAGTGGGTTCGCCTTCGTCACCACAAGTTGGTCCACCGCCGGGTGGTGCCGTAACACCTGCGCCCCCATCCCATGGGTCGCCACCACCACACGCACCCCCGGCGCCGCCGCTCTCACCGCCTCCAGCAGCGGCGTACCGTGCACGCAGCAGCCGAGCGGCTGCTCAAACTGCAACACAAGCACGGTGTCGCCGGGCTGCAAAGGCCGCAGCTTCTGCTTTTTTCGGGGGCGCAGCGCTCTCAGGACATGGAATAAACTTCGGAGGGCAAGCTCGCGCATGGGCAACCGCCGTTACATCTTGTAACGGCCCATCTCATCGTCGCCCAAACCTTCCAGCCATCGCCGCAGGTCCTCCGCGCTCACCGAGCTACCGCCGTTGGAGGCCCGCTTGGCATGCTCAAACACCTCGCGGCTCACAAAGATCGGGCAGTCCGAGCGCAGCGCCAGGGCAATGGCATCCGACGGCCGCGCGTCCACCGCCACATCTTCACCCGCTTGCTCCAGCCAGATTGTCGCATGGAAGGTATCGCCCCGCAGTGCGCCCACCACCACCCGCGTCACCCGCGCGTTCAGCCCGGCGATCATGTTCCGCAGCAGATCATGCGTCATCGGCCGGGGCATGGTCGACTTCTCAATCTCGAGCGCGATTGCATTGGCCTCAAACAGCCCCACCCAGATCGGCAGCACCACCTCGCCGCTCAGGTCATTGAGCACCACAATCGGCGAGCGATTTGACGGGTCGAGCATGAGCCCGCGAATCCGCACCTCAATCTCCGTTGCGGCCGCTTCCTCGGTGGAAGACTCCGATCTAAATCCCGGAACATGCATCGGGGTTTAGTCTAGCGCGAAAACTCGCCCTCGCGCAGCGCTACCCCCCACCGCTTTCGTGCGGCGCGATCACACCTCCAGAAGCCGCAATCCTATAACCGAGGGACCCTCAGCGCACACTTGGCAACGTACAGTAGCTATGGCGCTTTCCACGAGGCTCCAAAGGGACGCATTTGGTTAGGCAGGGCATACACCGGGGTTGCCAAAAAGCATCACGGCCCTGCACGAACAGGGCCGTACCTTTTCATGGAAAGGAGGAAGAAGCATGCTCCACATCAAAAGTACGCTTCAACCTTGCGATTCATCTGCCCTGCCCGTGGATCGCTGCTCTGGTTTACCTACTTCGGTAGATCAGCCCAACAACTTCCGGCGGTTGGAGCCGTCGGAAGCCAACCTCACTATAGCGCATCGTCGTTCGCCGTAAAAGACAAATCGCTCAGCCCGCCAGCGGAAACCGCGCGCTCAGCGCCTGGTGCGCCAGCAGCGCCGCCGAAGGCGCAGCCGCCACCCCTACTGCGTCGCCCACCAGTGAGTTTGGAAACGCCTGCGTAATCTGCACCTCCACGTAGCTGCCCACCGCCGGCACGTGCTCCGCGGTGAAGTTCACGGTCTTGTTCTGCATCGAGCGCCCAATCACCTGCCCACGCATCGCGTTATGGCCCTCCACCATCACGCGCTCGACCGTGCCCAGGTGCCGTTGGTAGCTTTCGCGCTGAATCTCTCGCTGCCGCGCATTGAGAATCGCCAACCGCTCCGCTTTCACCGCCTCCGGCACTGAATCCGCCATCGCGATCGCCGGTGTGTTCGGCCGCGGCGAGTATTTGAACCCAAAGATCGCGTCGTAGCGCACCGCGCCCAACAGCGTGATCGTCTCCTCAAAATCAGCGTCTGTCTCCCCGGGAAATCCCACAATCATGTCTGACGTGATGGAGATGTCCCGACCGCCTGGCTGCGATGCTGCAGCGTGCATCCACGCGATCCGCTCCAGATACCATTCACGCGTGTACTCGCGCTGCATCGCGCGCAAGGTGCGCGAAGAGCCCGACTGCACCGGCAGGTGCACATGGTTGCACAGCTGCGGATACGCCACGATCGCGTCCACGATGTCTTTGGTGAACTGCCGCGGATGGGAGGTCGTGAACCGCACGCGCTCGATGCCCGCAATCTCGCCGACAGCCACCAGCAGCTCCGCAAAGCTGCGTTTACGGCTTGGGTCCAGGTAGCTGTTCACATTCTGGCCTAGCAGCTGAATCTCTGTGTACCCCAGCCCCGCAATTCGCTGCGCCTCGGCCAGCACCGAGGCCGAACTCCGCGAGCGCTCTTTGCCGCGCGTGTATGGCACCACGCAGTAGGCGCAAAACTTGTCGCAGCCCTCAATGATGGTGATATAGCCGCGATGCGGGTTCGACCGCGCGGTGAACTCTGTATCAAAGGTCTCGTCGGTCTGCCGGTCATCCAACCCGGTGATGCGCGTTTCGCCCGCTTCGAGCCGCCCCAGCATCTCCGGCAGATTGCGGTAGGAGGCCGACCCCGCCACCATCGACACATACGGCGCGCGCTCAAAGATCCGCTCGCCTTCCTGCTGCGCCACGCAGCCCAGCACGGCAAACTTTTTGCCTTCGCCCTGCATGCGCTTGTACTCGTTGAGCCGGTGAAAGACCTTTTGTTCGGCCTTATCGCGAATCGAGCAAGTGTTGTACAGAATCAGCCCGGCGTCAGCCTCATCAGCGACCTGGCTATAGCCCTCGCGCTCCAGCGTGCCCACGACCTTTTCCGAGTCGTGCGCATTCATCTGACAGCCGAAAGTTTCGATGTAGAACGTCTTCGTCACTGCATCAGTATAGGAGAATGGTAGCGATATCGGGGCTCGAACCCGAACTCTTCGCCTTGAGAGGGCGACGTGTTAACCAGTTACACCATATCGCCACAGAACGGAGGGATCCCCGTTGCGACTTCTCGATTGTACCAAATCCGGTCCGCACGGTGAAGCGGCAGCCGCTACAGCCCTAGCTTCTTGACCTCATCGTTGTAGTACTTGCGATACAGAATGTCCCATTCCTGTGAACCTTCCAGGATGATCTTGCGCTGCGAGCTGATCTTGAGCCGCGCCGCTTGGTCGAGCTTCAGCTCCTCCATGAGCAGCTTTTCGAGCGCCTTGCGCGCTTCCTGCCGGATCGTGTTGCGGTCCTCCGCGAAGTCGACCTCGTCGATCTCGGCCAGCGTATCGGCCACCACATGGGCCAATTTATTGAGCTTGTCGCGGCTGATCCTCATAACACCGCCTTATATTTGCGGGTCAATTCTTGCTTTACCTTCTTGAACATCTCCGGGTAGCTGGCGCCGGACTTCAGCATGTCGTCCTGAAATGCCTCTAAAATCACGCGGACCTCTTCGTTGATGCGATCCTCCAGCGCCAACTCTTCGACCAGCGCGCCGGCCAAGCGTTGCTCCACCAGCGCGGGCTTGTCCGTGCGGATCATCTTGGTCGAGACGAGGTGCTTGGTCGTCTGCCGCGCGAGGTAGCCGATGTAGTCCTTGGAAAAAATCATGGGCCTTCACAGGGTAGCAGAACGATTCCCCTACATCCGTTCCCACGTCCGCGGCGGGTTCTGCGAGAATAGCGAAGATGCCTTTCGATGATCTCAGCACGATGAAAGACGACATGGTCGCGTTTATCGCGGGGCACGGCCTCCGTCGCATGAACGCCTTTGTCCCCGAAGATGTGCCCACCGTTGCCTTTGAGGACACCGACCTGGACAGCTGGAAAGATTTTGTCGAGCACGCTAAAGCAGCCGCCGTTCCTTTCATCACGATGAGCGACGTCCTGCTCGAACCGGAAGACGTTGCTGCGCTGATCGCCCAGCTGCGGGACTCCAATTACCCCGACCCTGACGCCTCCGACCTGGAAGAAGCGCAAGCCCTGCAGCGCCACGTGGGCAAAACCGGCTACCTGCAGCTTGGCTTCGCCCACGGCGGCGTGGTGTTTCTGTATGAAACCGCTACCGAGTGGTACGACCGCTTTCAGCACCTGCTCGACACCGTACAAGAGCTCGGCGGCATCATCGTCGACGACCACGACGACGAGTAAGCACAAGGAACGGACCGCAACCGTGTCGCGCCCCTCAAGCGCGAACCTCGGGGAACCCACGACGTGATCGCCATCGAAGATCCAGCCACCCCCTTCGCCGGCCATCCCTGGACCGTCGCGGCTGCCTCCGTATCCCACGACGAGGCGCAATCCCTCGTCTCCGCCTTTGGTCTGCCGCTTCCTTTGGCACAGCTGCTGCTTTGCCGCGGTTTTCGCGACCCCGACGCCGTTCGCACCCACCTGCACCCCAGCGCGCTCGCCCTCCACAATCCTTACGCGTTGCACGGCATGCGGGCCGCCGCCGACCGCCTGCTCGCCGCCCTCCAGGCTCGCGAGCCTATCCTGGTCTATGGCGACTACGACGTCGATGGCACAGTCGCCACGGTGCTGCTCAAAACTGCCCTGGAACGAGCCGCGGCTGCGCTCGGCCACCCTGCCGACGTCCGCTACCACATCCCGCACCGCATCCGCGAAGGCTACGGCCTGCACGAAGCCCGCATCGCCGAGGCTGCCGCCGAGGGTGTGCGCCTGGTCATCTCGGTCGATACCGGCATCCGCGCCTTTGCCGCCGCCGCCGAGGCCGCCCGCCTTGGCCTGGACCTTATCGTCACCGACCACCATCTGCCCGACAGCGCCGGCGGCCTCCCACCCGCGCTCGCCGTGCTCAACCCCAACCAAACCGGCTGCTGCTACCCCTTCAAAGATCTTTGCGGTGCCGGTGTCGCCTTTAAGCTCGCCCAAGCCCTGCTTGAAGCCGTCGCTACCACCGAGCCTGATCGCCGGCGTCTGCGCGAAAAGACACTTCCCTCATTTCTAAAGCTGCTCGCCCTCGCCACGGTCGCCGACGCCGTTCCGCTCAGGGGCGAAAACCGCATCATCGCTGCACTTGGCCTCGAAGCCCTGCGCCAGCCCGCCCAAACCGGCCTTCGCAGCCTGATGGAGCTCGCCGGCATCGACCTTTCCCGCCCGCTTTCAGCCACCGACGTTGGCTTTCGGCTCGGCCCGCGCATCAACGCCGCCGGTCGCATGGACACCGCCTCCGATGTGGTAGAGATGTTTCTTGCGCGCGACCCTGCTGTTGGCCGCGCGCTGGCCGAAAAACTTCACGCCCTTAACCACGACCGCCGCCTCAGCGAGGCCCGTGCCCTGGCCGAGATCGACGCCCGCCTCGCCGCTCTTGAGGCCACCGGCTTCCCTGGCTGCCTCGTCCTCGACGACACCGCGGCCTCGCCCTGGCACCGCGGCGTGGTCGGCATCCTGGCCTCGCGCGTGGTCGAGCGCACCGGCCGCCCCGCGCTGGTGCTCACCCACGAAAACGGCGAGGCCCACGGCTCTGGCCGTTCGGTCGCCGGATTTCACCTGCTCGACGCACTCACCGCCGCGCACGGGGCCAGCGCCGACCCGCTCTTCCTCCGCTTCGGCGGCCACGCCCACGCCGCCGGCTTCGCGCTCCCCTCCGCGCGCGTGCCTAAACTCCGCGAGCGCCTCGAAAGCTACACCGCCGGTTTCGACATGCAAGCGCTCGCTCCTCAACTGATCTGCGAGGTCGAGCTCTCCCTCCCTGAGCTCAACGACCACTTCTTCGCCGCCTACGATCGCCTCGGCCCTTGGGGCCACGGCAACCACGAGCCTATCTTTGTCGCGCGCCGCCTTTGCCTGGCCGCCGACCCGCGTCTGCTCAAGGAGCGCCACCTCTTGCTGCAGGTCCGGCCCCACGCCGGCGAAGGCCGAGCTTGGAAGGCCGTCGGTTGGAGCCGCCGCGTTGACTGGGTTGCCCGCGCCCGAACCGAAGCGCTCTCACTTCGCAGCTGCTTCGACCTCGCCTTTCGCCTTCGCCGCAACTGGCATCCCGACTTCGGCGGCTGGGAGCTGGAGATCGAAGACCTGCACATCCATCCGCCCGCGGCCGCGCAAAGCGCTCCATCGCAGTGACGAAAGAAGTACAAATCGGCGTTCCCGGCCCATCTTGCAGAAGTTCTGCATCGGCGGTGTAGCCGCAAGTATCTGATACGCAGTCTTATATACTGACGATTCGCGTATGGCTCAACCTGGCAGGAACCCAAGCCGCGTCTGGATGGCAGGGATTGCAGTTCTGATAGCAGCTGGCCTGCTGTATCTTTGGCTCTCCCGTTCCCGCGATGCGGTTCTGATTCGCGCGGCGGAGGTGTCTCGCCAAAATCTAATCAGTGTCGTCACCGCTAACGGCAAAGTGGAGCCGCTGGTCGACTTTCAGGCTCATGCGCCGGTGGCCAGTGTCATTGAGCAACTGCCCGTGCACCTCGGCCAGCAGGTAACCAAAGGGCAAGAGCTGGTGCAGCTCGACGCCCGCGATGCCCAAAGCAGAATCGCCGCCGCCCAGGCCACGCTGGACAGTGCCAACCTTGCCCTGCGTAATATGCAGGCCGGTGGCACCACCGATGAGTTGCTGGCTCAACGAGCCGACCTCCAAGCCGCACAAACCCAGCAGGCTGCCGCTCAGCACTCCCTCGACCTTTTGCAAGCCCTGCAAGCAAAGGGCGCCGCCTCACCCAACGAGGTGGCCGCGGCGCAGGGGCGCTTGGCCGATAGTCGCGCCCGCGTCGCCCAGCTTGAGGCGCGAACACACGGCCGATACAGCACCGCCGACCTCCAAACGCAGGGGGCGCAGGTAGCCGAAGCTCGCGCCGCGCTGCTTGCTGCCCGAAGCGGCTACGCCGGCCTCGATATCCGCTCACCCATCGCGGGCACAGTCTACTCCCTGCCCTATGCGCGGTATGACTTCGTACCGGCCGGGGATGCTCTGATTAACGTCGCCGATCTACATCATCTTCAGGTGCGGGCTTACTTCGACGAGCCCGAGATTGGCAAGCTGCGCCTCGGCGAATCTGTTCGCGTCACCTGGGATGCCCGCCCCAACCGCGAATGGCACGGCCGCGTCACGCAACCACCCACCTCCATCATTACCTACAACGGAACCCGCAATGTCGGTGCCTGCCTGATCAGCATCGAGGATGTCGACGGCGAGTTAATACCTAACATCAACGTCACCGTCACCGTGACCTACTCGCAGCACTTTGGGGTCCTCAGCATGCCGCGTGAGGCGCTGCGTGCCTCGGGCGGGCGATCCTTCGTCTTTAAGATTGCAGGCGACCGTCTCGTGCGCACGCCGGTCGAGCTTGGCGATGTCAACCTGACCCGTGCGGAGATCCGAAGCGGCCTCGCTCCCGGCGACATGGTCGCCCTCGGCGCCCTTTCCGACACCGACCTTTCCGACGGCCTACGCGTCCGGGTCCAAACCGCTGGGGCGACGCAATGACCCAGCACTGCGCAAAAAGCCGGCGGTCTTTGTTCTTTGCCGTAGGCCTGCTTTGGTCTGCTGCATCTGTTCGGCCCGCCCTCGCGCTCGATCTCAAAATGGTCGAGCACCAGGTGCTTACCGGCGAAGCGGACCGCGCCCAAAAGGCGCTCGCCCCCGAGCTCGCCGCTCACCCGGACGATGGCCCCGCACACCTTCTGCTCTGCCGCGTGCTGCTCTCGGAAGAGCTTGCCTCCGAGGCCGCCCTGGAGTGCGCCTCCGCGCTTCGTCACGGTTTGGACCGCGACAGCGAGGCCCAAAACTGGGCCGGTCGCGCCTTTGGCCGCGCCGCGGAGCGTTCCGGTCCCATCTCCGGGCTCAAGCTTGCCGGGCAAACGCGCTCTGCCTTTTTCACCGCGCACCAATTCAACCCTGCCAACACCGCTGCTGCGAACGACCTTGGCGAGTTCTACGTCGAAGCGCCCAGTATCGTCGGTGGTGGTGTCGAAAAAGCCCTCGCCCTGGCCGCCGAGATTGAGCCTGCCCTGCCCGAGGCCGCCCATCGTCTGCGAGCGCTGGCCGCTGAAAAACGCAAAGATTCTGCCACCGCCGAACGCGAGTTCCTCGCCGCGACCCGCGTCTCGTCCTCGCCCGGCGCTTGGGTCGACCTCGCCAACTTTTACGTGCGCCGCGCGGCATTGGATCATGTACCGGACCATATACCGGACCAGGCCCTGGCCGCCGCTCGCCGGGCCGTCGCCGCCGACCGCACGTTTAGCGCCAATCTGGTCGATGCTGGCAGTACACTGCTCGATCTCCATCAGCCCGGGGAGGCCCAAGCCGCCTGGCGCGCTTACCTCGCCCACGCCGGGCAAAGCGACCTCGCGCCAGCCTTTCGCGTGCACACCCTGCTTGGCCAGTTGCTCGCCGCCCATGGCGACAAAACCGGGGCCCGCGCTGAGTTCAACCAAGCCCTCGCGCTCGCAGCGGCCTACCTCCCGGCGCAGAAGGGGCTGGCTGCGCTTTGAGCCGCACTCGTTTCCTGCACGCTCCCATCCTTTGGCTCCCTTTGGCCTCGGCCCTTGCGCTCGCCGCATGCTTTGCCGGCCCGGCTGCCGCGCAGCTATCGCTTTCTACTGCCGTCAATCTTTCTCTCCAAAACAGCCCGCGGGTCAAGGTCGCCGAAGCCGACCTCCGGCGCGCACGGGCCGTGCTGGCGGAAAGTAAAGACGCCTTTGTGCCCGCGGTGGTGGCCAACGGCGGCGTCGGCAAAGCTACCGGCGCGCCGCTCGCCCCGCCGGTGATCTTCTCCATCGCCGCCCAGTCGCTCGTCTTTAGCTACTCTCAAGCTGACAACATTCGCGCCGCCCATGCTGGCGTCCAGGCCGCCCAGCTCGCGCTCGATGCCGCCCGCGCCGATGTCTCCGAAGACGCCGTGAGCACCTATGTCACCCTGAACAACGCGCTGCGCCGCCGCACCGTGCAAACCGACGCTCTGCTGATCGCCGGCCGGCTTGTATCCGTCACGGAAGCCCGCTTCACCGCAGGGGTCGACCCTCACCTGGACGTCACGCGGTCGCGCCGCACCGCCGCCCAGATCCGTTTGCAGCAGCTGCTCCTCGAGGACGAGATCACCCAAGCCCAGCAGCACCTCGCCTTGCTGACGAACCTTCCAGCCACGCGTCTGCTTACCGAGCCCGAAACTATCCCCACCCTCCAGCCGCCCGCGCCCGAGTCGCCTGCGTCTTTTTCTTCAGCTCAAGCCGGCGTTACCTCCGCCGCGTTCGCCTCCGCCCGCGCCAAACAGTATGAGGCCTTCGCCCAGCAACGCTACTTATTGCGCCCACAGGCTTCCTTTCAAGCCAACTACAGCCGCATCGACACCGCTTTCACTACCTACACGCAGTACTATCCCGGCTTCGGCGCCGTCGGCAACAGCTTCAACTCGCTCGGCTTCGGCGTGGAAATCTCGGTGCCGCTGCTCGACATGGTTCACCGCGCCAAGGCTCGCGAGGTCGCAGCCGATGCTGCCCACAGCTTCGCGGAAGCCACGCTACAGCAAGATCTCTTCGTCGAAGGCCGCGCCAAACTTCGCCGCAGCACAACCGTACTCGCCGCCCGCCGCGAACTCGCCGCACTCGACCACGACCTCGCCCAAGACCAGCTCGACACCGTCCTGCTTCGCCTGCGCGCCGACGTGACGGCGACGACCACCGGCGAGCAGCTCAACCCCAAGGACGCCGACAACGCCCGGCTCGAGGAGCGCCAGCGCACCCTTGACGAGCTCAACGCCGATCTCCAACTCGCCCAAGCCGAGGTCACCCTCATGCGCCAGGACGGCTCATTAGGACAATGGCTCGGCGCCACCCTGCCCTCTACTCCGAGCAGCCGTACCGCTGTTCCTTCTACCACCGTCACTCCCACGTTTCCCTCTGCCCCTGCTGGCGCTTTGCCTGCGCCCGGCAGCGATCTCCCGCCGACCACCGGCACCACGCCCCCGGCTGTGCCCACCACCGGCACCGTTCCTTCCAGCCTTCCCTCGGCGCCTGTGGCCACACCGTCCACCATTCCTCCAACCACCGTCCCTT
>CAXTTZ010000094.1:0-10737 GCA_964247325.1 uncultured Acidobacteriaceae bacterium
TAGAAGAGGAGCAGGGCAGACAGCAGGAAGCAATCAAACCCAAGCACGAGGAGAATGCGGAAGTAGATCTCCAACGGAGCTGAGACGATCTGGGGCTCGTATAGGTCGAAATAGTAAGAAAAGACTAGGCTGACAATGGTGATTGCCGCGATTTTGACATAACCCTGCTCATAGTTCAGGGCGATGTAGGCGTCTCTTTGCTGTAGAGCCAGCGTGGCTGCAAAGAAACAACCACCTACCAAGAGGGCTTCGCAAAGAAGAAGAACGACGGTTCGTGTTGGGTAATAAACGTTTAGAAAGCGAACCATGGTGCAAAAGAGCTCCGTTTACGCATCCTTGGTGTAGCTTCCATAACTGCCGTAGTAGTCGCTCTTGGGCGGCAGCTTCTGAACAGCGTTGAGGACAAAGCCTAGAACGTTGGCGTTCTTAAATTGTGCTTGCGCTTGTTGCGCCGTTTTGAAGCGCGTGTTTCCGTCGCGTGCAACCAGGAGCACGCCTTGGCAGGCACGGGCCAAGCTTACAGCGTCCGAAACAAGGTTGACCGGGGAGGAATCGACAAAGATCCAATCGAATTGTGAGGCCGCGGCAGCGAGCAGATCGGCGAACTTTGGCGAGGCGGCGAGATCCCCTGCACGCTCGGTGGAGGTTCCGCTTGGAATGAAGGTGAGTGCATGGAGACCGATCGACTGCGGTGCATCGTTGGGCGTGCCGGAGGTTGGCTCCGGGCCGCAGACCTGCAGCACGTCGGACAACTCTGCCTCGGCGGAAAGGTACTCGGAAAGGCCCGGCGTGTTGGGCGTTCCAAGGGTCGTATGTAGGGAGCCGCGGCGCATATCGCCATCGATAAGCAGGACACGATTGCCCCGATGCCTGGCGAAAGAAAGCGCGAGATTTAGCGCTACAAAACTTTTGCCTTCACCGGGCAGGCCACTGCTTACAAGCACGGTGTTAAGAGGGTGCGTGTCGCGGAACTCTTGCAGGTGCGAACGGAGCGTGCGGAACTGTTCGACGCGGGGACCACTGGATTCTAGGGCGGGCAAAGCGCCCGGACGAGGAGACCAAGGGTAGGGTCGGCCAGCCCACTGTGTGTCGAAGAGGGCTGATTCGGAGCGCTTGGAGCCGTCCTCCCGCTTGCTGGAATAAGGCTCGAAGATGTCCAGCGGGGGAAGAACCGCGGCGGAGGTGCCGGACCGGCCTGCTTTCTGCGAAGGCGTCATCGTCACGGGAACGAACGCAGGCTCTTCCTGAAGGCTTTCAAGCGTGACCGCGCGGGAAGGGCCTCGACCAGCGGAAGTTTCCCGCTCGCGTTCCGCACGAAGAAGTGCTTCATAGATCTTGCTCATGAACGGCGACTCCTCAGTTCCGGTTCTGGGGTTTGGGCGACGGGGTCGACCTCGTCGCCCAAACGGAGGTCCTGGATGGCGGCAAAGGCGAGCGGTCCGGAGACCGTCCGCAGCTGGTCAACATAGGCGAAGATGAGAGCATTTTCGCAGATCGAGTTGATGACGCGGGGTAAACCATGGCTTGCTTTATAAATAAGCGACACGGCTTCGGGAAGAAATATCTCTTCCGTTGTACCCGCGATACGTAGGCGTCCGGCGATGTACTCCCCCGTTTGTGTTAGGGTGAGCGCCTGGGTGGTGCACCAAAGGGCGACCCGCTGGCGAAGTTGGCGCAGACTTGGTTCGCCGAGTCGTTGTTCGAGCTCGGGCTGGCCCGAAAGTACGATCTGGGCGAGCTTTTGCGAGTAAGTTTCCAGGTTGGTGAGCAGGCGAATCTCTTCGAAGAGATCCCAGGACAGGTTTTGCGCTTCGTCGACGACGATGACGCAGATCTCGTCGTGGTGGAAGCGTTCGATGAGCCAGCGGTTGAGTTGAATGAGCATGCTGGCCTTGGTGAGGTGTGTTGGCGTGAGGCCGAAGTCGTTGAGGACAAATTGGAGGAACTCAACGATATCGAGCCGGGGATTAAAGATGAAGCTGGTGTGGATGCGGGTGCGGCGCAGCGCATCGAGCGTGCGGTTGAGTAGCGTGGTTTTGCCGGTGCCCACCTCACCGGTGAGAACCATGAAACCTTTGCGGGACGCGATGCCGTGTTGCAGGCAGGCGAGTGCTTCTTGCGTGTGCGGCAGCATGCACAGGAAGCGGGGGTCAGGACTAATGCTGAAGGGCTCGGCTGTGAGCCGAAAAAAGGTCTTATACATTTCAGGCTTGCGCAGCTACCCCCTGCTTTGTGGATCGCTTTGGGAGAAAACGGAAGAAACGTCGCCAACCGGAGCGGGAGCCATTATCCAACAGTTCGGTGTAGCCGAGGACGCCGAGGGTCGGGAGGTTGGTGAAGGCCCAGATATCGCGCTCAGACCGCAGGGTGGTATCGCGATATTCGAGCAGGCCGACAAGAGCAAGACCCAGGGCAAGGCCGACGGCGGCGCCGCTCATGAGAAAGACGCTGCGCTTGGGGGAGAAGGGCGCGTCGGGGAGGTTCGCCTCATCCATGACCCGGAACTGCTCACCCTGCTGCCGCTTCTCAAGATCCGTGGCCATTTTGGACTGGTTCTTCTTCCCAAGCAGATCGTCGTAGAAGGTTTGGGCGGTGTTGTAATCGCGTGTGAGTTGCTTGTATTGCTCCTCGATTGCGGGGCTGGACTGAATACGCTCCTCATAGGAACGAAGATTGCCCTGGAGCATAGCCTGCTCCTTGCGCTTTTCTGCGATGCCGACGTCAGCGGCGCGGAGCTGCGCTTTTAGCTGAATGACAGCCGGAGAGTCGAAGCGGCTGGGGGCTGGCGCGGAGCTTGGACTTGCGGCCGCCACAGCCGGCGCGGCGGCCTGCTGGCTCATTCTGCGTTTGAGGTCGGCAATCTTACGACGGACAGCGATCACATCCGGGTAGTCGCTAGTGTAGTGCGAGGTTAGCTCGGCTTCTTGACCCATCAGGGTTTGAAGTTCGGTCTGGTTGGCTTCCTGGACCGGTCCGGGAGCGACCGTGACCGTACCGGAGGGGCTGACCGCAATGGGGGCGGACACGGCTTGCTGCTGCGCGAGCATGGATTGCTGGTAGGTTCTGTCCTGCTCCATGCGCGCTAGCGATTGGTTTGCGGCCTCAAGTTGGGTACCCAAGCTGCTCAGCATGCCGGAGTTGGTGGTCTCGTCGCCTGGAAGCCGGCCCATGTACTTTTCTTGGAAGGCGGCGAGCTTGGCATCCTGCTCGTCGAGGCTGCGCTTGGCGTTGCTGAGTTGCTCGTTAAGGAAATCTGTGGTGCCTTCGGCGGAGGCCTCGCGAAGTTTGAGATTTTCGTTTAGGAAGAGCGAGGTGATGTCACTGCAGACCAGCTGCGCGGTGTGCGCATCGTCAGCTTTAAAGGAGATAAAGAAGCCGGGAAGGCCGCCGGAATGGGCGATCTCGGAGTGGATCGGTTTGATGTCAATATTGCGACGGACAAGGTCGATGCGGTCGTCCATGTCCATGTGCTGGGTGGTGTACAGGTTATAGCGCTCAATGATGGGCTGAAGGTGCGAGCGGCTGAGGATCTGCTCCTTCATCGAGGCCAGGCGGCTGTCGAGATCGGAGGAGACGACCGGCTTGACGTAGTTGTCCGGCACCTTGGGGCTATCGATCAGCACAAGGGTTTGGGACAGGTACTGCGGAGGAATGGTGTAGCTGAAGCTGTAGCCCAGGATGGGCAGCAGCAGAAGGGGCAGCACCACGATCCACCATCTGCGCTTCAGGATGGTGAGATAGTCTTCTACGACCAAGGGACGATGTCCGAGCATACCGTTGAGTCCTTACCTGCCGAGAGAGATAGAGCTCGGGGAAAAGGTAATTCCCAAGCCGATCACTTGATAAAAGCCGTTAAAAGCGTTGAGAGCCGCCGTGTTGCTGGTAACCGTTTGGTTTTCCAGCGTGTAGCTGCCATAGGCCGCGAGGTGGCGCGCCAGAGCGCGTGTAGCTTGGCCGCTGGCCGCGACGCTGTCGCTGGAATAGGACAGAAACGAAAGCGCGGGCAGGCCTTGTGTGCGAGAGTAGCTGGCGGTGCCGGAAAGATCCCAGGTGCGGCCAAACTGCCGGTGCACGCCGAAAACGACGTTGTCAGAAAAGCCACCGGGGATGACGCCGGAACCATTATTGACGCCGCGCGAGTAGTTGAGGGTGTAAGCGAACAGGCGCGTGAGGTAGGACGCGCTCGCGCCGGCGGTCACATTGACCGAGTTGGAACCGAAGGCCGGATCGGAGACGTTTTCGACCTGGGGGCCGGCGTACACGCTGGTGGTGAAGCGGCGGTTCCACTGCCGGGAGTAGCCGATGGTTCCGCTTTGCACTTGGAAAGAGACCGGCGAGTTGGAAAAGCCGAAGTTGGAGTAGTTGTAGTTGCCGGTTAGGGCCTGGCGCGCGCTGAGACGGTAGGTAAGGCCGGCGGAGCCGCCTTCGGTGTTGCTATCAAGGCCGAGGCTGGAGTTGTCGCCGATGAAGCGCTGGATGCCGTAGTAGCCACTGGCTTGCGCCGCGAGCCGTGCGGTGATGCCTCGGCTGACGCCGACGGTGATGGTGTTGCTCACGCGGGGACCGTAGCCGGTGAGAATGCCCAGGCCGGCTGCTGGGCCGACCGGGATGGGGTCAATGCCGAGATCGCCCACGCCGGGCACGCCGGAAAGGCCGGTGCTGGGGTTTTCAGGCAGATAGCTCACACCATCGGTTACGTTGAAGTTCCACTTCTTTGTCGAAAAACTTTGGGAAAACGCGAGCGACTGATAGAAGGTCGTGGGTTGGCCGGAGTTGGCGAGCAACAGGCCGCCGGAGTACACCGCACTGAACGGGTGACGAGAGCTTTTTGACAGATACGCGAGATCACCGGAAAGGTTGGTAGTTTCGGTGGCGCCGCTGCTGGAATAGAAACCGGTCGAGATCAGTTCGGAGGCGCTCAGGGCATATTGCAAACTTCCCGCCACACGCGGCAGCGAGAAGCCGACCCCCACGGGCGATGAACCAACGTCAGCGGGAAGTGCTTGCGCTGCGGCGAGGGCGGGGCAGAGCGCGAAGCTGAGAACCACGCACCGTTTCAGCGCGTTCGCGAGAGGTGGCGTAAATGCAGTCAAGGTCATGGAACCACGATGGTGTCGCCAGAAAGCAGAGCCACGCCTTGCATGTCGCCTGTCTTGATGGCTTTGCGATAGTCGAACGGAATCTTCTGTTGTTTGCCGGCTGCGGTGCGAAGAATATAGATGTGCTTGGCATTCGCGTAGGGCGTAAGGCCGCCGGCCGAGGCGATCGCTTGCAGCGGGGAAAGACCCGGGGTCAAAGGAAGCGGGCCTACCCTGGCGATCTCACCGAGCAGAAAGACGTGCTTGCTGTTGACCCCGAGCACGGTGACGGTGACGGGCGGTGGGTCGTTCATGAATTTCTTGAGCCGGAGGCCGACCTGTTGGCCCAACTGCGTAGGCGTCATGCCGGAGGCGGGAAGATCGCCCACGAGCGAGAGCGAGATCATGCCATCAGGACGCACGGGCAGGGTGCCGGAAAGGGTAGGCTCCTTCCATACATTGATTTCGAGCTGATCGCCTGGCCCGATGAGGTAGTCGGGGGAGACCGCCCCGGTGTTGGGCGCGGCTGCCGGCGCGGCGGGGGACGCCGAGGTGTCCGCAGCCGGAGCTGCCGGGGTAATCACGGGTTGACTAAGCGACCCTTGGGCCTGGGCCAGAGCGCTATAGAGGAGCGCGCAACTTAACAAGGGAATTGCGGCTCTAGGTACTCGGTTCACATGCATCCTTTCCGTACGCCTGAAGGAATGTCGCGGTGGGCCGGCGCGGCGCAGCCCAGTTTGCGTTCCAACTTCTGCTGCAACGGCCATTCCTGACAAGGTAACCCCATTGTGCGCCTTTCGATGCGTCGGCTAAACACAGCATACCGACCAAAAGCTGTATACCAAATACATCGAAAGCGTTAGTCTGAGTTTCGCCCGAACGCCTTAGGATGATGGAGTGGAATTTTTGTGCAGGATCAGCTAGTGACTCCGTTGAGCAGCGTTGTGTCAACCTCAGAACCCGCCGTAGTTCCCCGTGCGACCCCAGCGGCGCCCAAGGCACACCGCATGTGGTGGATACAGGGCACGTTGCTTGCCCTGCTGTTGCTTGCACTTTATTTTAAGGTCGGCCTGAAACTCGTGCGGGACTGGTATGAGTTGCCGGATTTTTCGCACGGCTTCCTGATTCCGTTCTTTGCGGGGTACCTCCTTTGGTCCAAGCGCGAACGACTGGAAACGTTCGCTCCCCAACCGAGCTGGGCTGGATTGCCTTTGGTTCTGGTCGGCATCTTTGTGCTGCTTACGGGGATTTTTGGCGCGGACTTGTTCTTATCTCGCATCTCGTTTCTGCTGGTGACAGCGGGCTTGGTCTGGATGCTCGGCGGCTGGCAGATCCTGCGCGAGATCAAGTTCGTGCTGCTGGTCTTACTTCTGGCTATTCCTTTGCCGACCTTGGTGTTCAACCAAATCACATTTCCACTGCAGTTGTTCGCCTCGCGGCTGGCCAGTACGCTGCTCCCGCTGACCGGCGTGCCCGTTTTGCGAGAAGGCAACGTGATTCAACTGCCGGCCATGCAGTTGGAGGTGGCGGAAGCATGCAGTGGGATACGGTCGCTGCTCAGTTTGTTCACGCTTTCGGTGATTTACGGCTATTTTCTAGAAAAGAGTCTCCTTCGGCGCGTCATCCTGGCGCTCGCCAGTGTTCCTATCGCCGTAGCCGCGAATGCCGCACGGATTGTGGGTACCGGGCTTTGTGTGCAGTATTGGGATCCGGAGAAGGCGATGGGTTTCTTTCATGAGTTCTCGGGCTGGCTGATGTTTTTGGTCTCGCTGGCCCTGCTGTATGTGGTGCATAAGACGACAAGCAGCTTCACCCCACGAGAGGGGGCTGCCAGTTGAAATTTCCACAGTATTGGGCGGCCTTATCTTGCCTGCTTGCGGCTCTGCTGCTCATTCACGTGCGTGGGGACGTTGATACCGTGCCAGCGAGCGCGCCCCTGGGTCAACTGCCTTCGAGCTTCGGGACCTGGTCGAGCCAAGATATTCCGATCAGCTCTTCGGTCCTTGACATTCTAGGCAAGGGTGACTTTCTGAATCGCCTATATACAAATGGGGGCCGCGAAGCGTCCTCTCCGGCGTCCACGGCCGACCTAATACAGCTCTTTATTGCGTATTTCCCGACACAACGGAGCGGGCAGGCCATCCATTCTCCGCAAAACTGCCTGCCCGGTTCGGGCTGGACCTTTCTGCGCTCGGGAACGACCACCTTTTCCGACAGCACAGGGAAGAGCTACACCGTGGGGGACTACCTCATCTCTGATGGGCGCGCCAAGCAAGAAGTGCTGTATTGGTACCAATCGCATGGCCGCAGCATTGCGAGTGACTACCGAGCCAAACTGTTGATGTTGGCTGATTCGATTCGACTGGGGCGCACCGATGCCGCGCTGGTCCGCATCATCAGCCCGGTCAATAGCGGCGAAGACCAGGATGCGGCCCACCAACGGCTGCTGAGCTTCGCCCGGAACGTGACGCCGTTGCTGCCGGCGTACATCCCAAACTGAGCCGGAAACGTTTGTGAAACAGAGCACGCGTGTGTGCAGGAGAGAGTGATGCGAGAGCGATCGAGACGACCAGGTTGGCAGCGAGTGGCAGCAGGAGCCTCTGTGGCGCTCTTGGGGCTGACCGGTTGCAAGCATGATCCGAATGTTCAAAAGCAGAAGTACTTTGAAAGCGGACAGCGGTACGAGAAGGAAGGCAAGCTGCGCGAGGCAGTCATCCAGTTCTCCAACGCGCTCAAGGTGGATCGGAACTACAGCCCGGCCCATTATGAATTGGCGAAGACGTACCTCCAGCTTGGCTCGGTGATTGCCGGCTACCAGGAGTTGCAGCGGACGGTGGCGCTTTCGCCGTCCAACGTTCAGGCGCGCCTGGATCTTGGCACACTGCTGCTCGCGGGGGGCGCCCCGGACCGTGCGCGGGAACAAGTAAAGGCTGTGCTGGCCGCGCAACCAAACAACGCAGAAGCGTACGCGTTGCTGGCCAAGGTCGATCTAAAGGCGAGCGATCAGCCTGGGGCGCTCGAGAATATTCAGCACGCCATCTCACTTGATCCAAACCGCGCCATCTTCCACACCACGCTCGGCTTGATTCAGACACAAGCGCCCGCAGAGCAAGCCACCGGACTTGCCGAATTGCAAAAAGCGGTCGAGTTGGACGGCAAAAACGCTCCGGCGCGCTTAGCGCTTGCCAGTGTCCTGGCGAAAAAGGGTGATCTCCCCGGAGCAGAACAACAAGCGGAAGCGGCCGTGCAAAGCGCGCCGGAGAACCTGCAAGCCCGCGCCGTTCTGGCAGAGCTCTACATGCGCGCCGGGGACAAGGGCAAAGCAGAACAGACGCTGATGCAAGCGGTTGACGCGATGCCGGACAAGGCGCAGCCAGCGGACCTTCTGCTGAACTTCTATCTCCGAACCGGGCAGGCGGATCGCGCAGAGGCGGTGTTCAATCAGCTTCGGCAAAACCACGCCAAGAGTGTACCGGTGCAGGTGGCGTATGCACGCGTTTTGGTTGCCAAAAACGAGTTTGGGCCTGCAGGCGATGTGCTCAAAGGGATCTCTAAAGCGAATGCAAATGATCCCCAGGTGCAGCGCTTGAACGCAGAGCTGTTGCTACACGAGGGCAAGTTGCATGATGCCTTCACCCTGCTGCAGAAGGCTGCAGGGAGCGCTCCGGACGATGTGCGGCTGCAGTTGCTGCTTGGGCAAACGGCCCAGGCGGTTGGCAATGCGAGTGTTGCCGAGGCGAGCTACACCGAGGTGCTGCGACTTGATGCGCACAATGTGATCGCTCAGCGGGGCTTGGCCGCCATGGCGGGCACGCACGGCGATACGGCACACCTGAGCCAATTAGCCGAGAAATTCATTACGGATCACCCCGATTTACCGGATGGCTACATATGGCGCGGGTCGGTCGAGGCGACACAACAACAGTACGAGCAGGCGGAGAGTGATTTTCAGAACGCCTTGAAACGCGATCCGAAAAGCGCGATCGCCGATCTGGAGCTTGGGCAGCTGCGCATCCGGGAGAAGCGCGTTTCAGAGGCGCGGCCGTTTCTTGAACAGGCGCTGGCGAAAGATCCCAACCTGACGCAAGCCTTGGACCTGCTGGTCGCTTCCGATTTGCAGGAGAAACACCCTGAGAAGGCGTTGGCGCTGATACAGGACCAGATCAACAAGGCTCCGAACAATGTGAGTCTGTATACCGATCTTTCCGTGCTGCAGCTGCACCTAAAAGACGTTGGCGGTGCGCAGGCCAGCGCACAACATGCACTGCAACTCAACAAGGATTATGAGCCTGCGGTGCAAGCGTACTCGCAGGTGCAGCTAGCGAGCGGAAACACGGATGGCGCGCTGGCGACCTGGCAACAGTGGCTGAACGGGCATCCCAACGATGCACGCGCCACCATGCTGATGGGAACGCTGGAAGAGTCCAAAGGGGATGTTTCCAAAGCCATGGATTGGTACAAGAAGTCGCTGAGCCTGGATAATTCACAGGCCGTTGCAGCCAACAATCTTGCGTACCTCATGGTGGAAAACGGAGAAAACAGTGACGTAGCGCTCAGCTATGCCCAAAGCGCACGGCGCAGCCTGCCGAACTCCCCCAGCACGGCGGACACCTTGGCTTGGGTGTACTTCCATAAGGGGACGTTCTCGCTGGCGCGCGACCTATTGATGGATGCCGAGAAAGCTGACCCAAGCAACGCGTCGGTCCACTATCACCTTGGTATGACCTACCAGAAGCTCGGGGACAAGACGACCGCAGCGACGGAGCTCAAGAAGGCTGCCGAGCTTGCCCCAAACACGCAGACGGGCAAGGCAGCTCAAGATGCCTTGGGGCACATGGGGTAGAGTGCCGGGTCGCTGGGTTGGCCTAGTGGGGATGGAAAGGTGGGATACCGCCTTACGCACCCCGCCGCACTCGGCTCAATAGGACGGTATGAAGCAGAAAGGTCGCTGCCCGGGAGCAGCGACCTTTTCTTGTGCGAGGGTGGAGGAGATTATGCGAGGTCAGAGGCGTTGCGACGACGCATAAAGAGCATGCCAGCCGCACCCATCAGACCGGTGCCGAGAAGCACGAGGCTGTTCGGCTCGGGGGTAACCGCCGTGGCAGCCGCACCGGCCGACGCGGAGAAGGTCGTGGTGGAGTTGCCGCTGAAGTCCTGGGTGCTGAAGAAGAAGCTGCCGTTGGTAGGGGTGTACCCGACAGCGCCGGTTCCGGTGAAGAGGCCGTTGCCGAAGATGTCAAGGATGCTGCCTGTGGAGAAGCTGGTGTAGGTCGCGGTGTAGGACGTGACGTCAAACGTGAACGTTTCGCCGTTCTCGCTGACCGTGAAGACCTGCGCCGGGGCGCCCAGGGTGGTGGTCGAACCGGTGGTGAAGTTCAACGGGCTAGTGAAGTTGATCGGCTGACCGTCAGTCAAATAGCTTTGAAACGTTCCCAGAATGCCCATGGTGCCGGTGGAGCCCTGAGCGCCAACCTGCGCGCCGCTCACCGAAAGGCTGGAGTTGGTGTAGGTGTCGGTACCGCTAAGCGAGAACGAACCGTTGATGGAATCGGCAAAAGCTAGTGACGACGATGCGGCAAGCACCGCACCGAGAGCGAGGATCTTGGTAAAACTCTTCATACTGCCTCCTTTGAACCGCCGCGGATGCGGTTGCAAAAAC
>CAXTTZ010000095.1:0-10725 GCA_964247325.1 uncultured Acidobacteriaceae bacterium
ATCTTTATCGGCTACAACCTCGTCTTCGGCCTCGCCACCCCGCACACCGACCTTTCCGCGCACATCGGCGGCTTGGCCACCGGTTTTCTCGCTAGCCTAGCCCTCGCACGCCCGCTGCCCCGCCTGCCCGCCCCGGCGTACGCCTCCAGCCTTCCTTCGAACCCAGACGAGACTGCCTAACTAGCCGCTTAGCCCTGCATCCACCAAGTAGCCGCCCTACCTTGCCCAGCCGACGATCCCGTGGCGCCACCGTAGCGTCCTTGGCGCCCGTCGCGTTCGCCTTTCAGCCACCCACGAACACCTGCCCGCCGCCTTTCATCCAATCCCCATGCCGACCACGCTCTTCGCCGCCACCACCAACCCCGGCAAGCTACGCGATTTTGCCCAAGCTGCCCGCGCCTGTGCCGTGGAGATCCTGCCCCTGCCCGGACTCGACCACATGCCGATGCCCCTCGAGGACGCCCCTACCTTCGCCGGCAACGCTGACCGCAAAGCCATCGCCTACTCCCAGCTCGCGCCCGGCAAGCTCGTCCTCGCCGACGACTCCGGCCTCGAAGTGCTCGCGCTCGGGGGCGATCCCGGCGTTCGCTCCGCCCGCTTTGCAGACGACTGGGCTTCGAGCCCGGCTCGCCAAAATCAAAAGACGAGCGCAACAACGACTGCCTCCTTTCCATGCTGCACCAGCTCGAGATAGCCAACGAAGGCCGGCTCACCCGCGGCGGCCGCTTCGTCTGCGCCCTCGCCCTAGCCCGCGACGGCGCCGTGCTGCTGCGCGCTGAAGGCGAGGTCCAGGGTGACCTGCTCCACGCTCCACGCGGCACGGGCGGCTTCGGCTACGACGCCCTCTTCGCCGTGCGTTCCCGCGGCCTCACCCTCGCTGAGCTCGCCCCCGAGGACAAATGGGCGGTAAGCCACCGCGGCCAAGCCTTCCGCAACCTGCTGCAACAGCTCCAAAGCTAAAACCTGCACGAACAAGCGCAATCCTTCACCCCAATCCCACTCTTATCCCCACCTGATTTCTCCTTACGATCCCGTACTTTCTGTTTGGCATCCCATATCTCTGTTTGTCATTCCATAGCGCAGTGAAGGGATCTGCTGTTGTTCTTGCCTTTGCTCCTGCCTTTCTTGCTTGTCATTCCCAAAGGGAATCTGCTTCTCGCCCACCCACGCCCAAAACACCTTTTCCCAAAATGGAACGATTTCGCACAAAGCTGACGATAAGCGAACACATACGCCAAAGGTTGCTTGACGCCTCAAAATTGCGAGCGAAATAATCAAACTACGCCCCATCCGCTATCCAAGCGGCCTTCGGAGCACGTGGAGGAGATCCCATGGCCGCAGCCGCCCCAATGGCGCCGCCCGATAACGCCCAGTCCGCCAACGGCAAACGCCGTGGTGTACAACCGCTGCGCGCCGGCGAAGGCCACAGCTTTCTCTGGCGTAGGCTCCACTCGCTCTCCGGCATCCTTCCTATCGGCGCCTTCCTCATCGAGCACATCGTCTCCAACTTCGAAACCTGGAACGGTCCTCTCGCCTACGCCCAGCAGGTTAAGTTTCTCAACGGCCTCCCCCTGGTCCGCATCCTTGAATGGGCCTTTATCTTCCTCCCGCTCGCCTTTCATGCCGGCTACGGCATGTTCATCTGGTGGCGCGGCCGCTCCAACGTTAACGTCTATCCCTGGGCCGGCAACTGGGGCTACGTCGCCCAGCGCGTCACTGGCATCATCGCGCTTGCCTACGTCATCCAGCACGTGTGGAGGCAGCGCTTCAGCGGGGTCTCGCTCCCCGAACACCCCGGCGCGGCTTTCGCCAAGGTGCAGCACGAACTCTCCAACCCCTGGATGTTCGCCATCTACGCCATCGCCATGATCGCCACCTGCTGGCACTTCGCCTACGGCGGCTGGCTCTTCTGCGCCAAGTGGGGCATCACCCCCGGCGTCCGCGCCCGCCGCAAATCCGGCTACGCCTGGGGAGCCCTCGGCGCCGCGCTCTGCCTCATGGGCTTTATCAGCATGTACGCCGTGGTCTGGAAGTACCCCAACGCCCCCGCCGACGTCATGCCCGCCCAACCTGCCGGTGTGGTCGTTCCAGCGCCATCCGCAGCGGCTCCAAACACAACCAACCCAACCCAGCCTGGTGCGGTGAGGTAGATGAGCAGCACCTGGACGCATGTACTCGCGTTCTGGGGATACGGAAGTTTGGCTTTGATTGCTGCAGGGACAGCGATGACGAGATGGACCTTTCTCAAAATGTCGTGGAGAGTCGGCGTTCCAAGGGCCAAGGGAGCACATGCCTACTCTCGCTTCTGGATCAGCGGAGCACAGGCAGACAAGGTGCTCAGCTCATATCGCAAGGCAGAGCCTGGCTCAAAGCTCTACAGAATGAATCAGCTCGCAGGCGTGAGTGCAACAACTGGTTTGATCAGCACTGTCGTATGGGTCGTAACAATCTGCATCCTGATCGTTCACCTGAAGGATTAGCCACTGGGGTAAGCGTGGCCATAGTGGAAGGGCACGACTTCAGCCGTGCCGATAACAGAATCAGCTCCAAGGGGCTTTAGCCCCTGAGGTTTGTAAGCTCATGGCAACCACACCCCACATCATCGTCGTCGGCGGAGGCCTAGCCGGCCTGTCCTCCGTCATCAAGATCGCCGAAGCCGGCGGCAAGGTCGACCTCTTTTCCATCGTTCCCGTCAAGCGCTCGCACTCGGTCTGCGCCCAGGGCGGCATCAACGCCGCCAAAAACCTCAAGGGCGAGGGGGATGATGTCTCCAAGCACTTCGACGACACCATCTATGGTGGCGACTTTCTCGCCAACCAGACCCCCGTCAAGCAGATGACGCAGCAGGGCCCCGCCATCATCGACCTGCTCGACCGCATGGGCGTGCCCTTCAATCGCACCCCCGAAGGCCTGTTAGATTTCCGCCGCTTCGGCGGTACGCTCTATCACCGCACCGCCTTCGCTGGCGCCACCACCGGGCAACAACTCCTCTACGCACTCGACGAGCAGGTCCGCCGCTTCGAGTCCGAAGGCAAGGTCCAAAAGTACGAGGGCTGGGAGTTCCTCTCCGCCGTGCTCGACGAAAGCGGCGTCTGTCGCGGCATCTGCGCCATGGACCTGCGCTCTATGGAGGTCCGCACCTTTCCCGCCGATGCCATCATTCTCTGCACCGGCGGCATCGGCGCGATCTTCGGCAAGTCCACGAATTCTGTCGTCTGCACCGGCTCCGCGCAGTCCGCTGTCTACCAGCAGGGCGCGGCCTACGCCAATGGCGAGTTCATCCAGGTGCACCCGACCGCCATCCCCGGCGAAGATAAGCTCCGCCTCATGAGCGAGTCCGCTCGGGGCGAGGGCGGCCGCGTTTGGGTTCCCCGCGACCGCAACGATAAGCGCGACCCCAAATCCATTCCCGAGGCCGAACGCTTCTACTTCCTCGAAGAGTGGTACCCCAAGTACGGCAATCTGGTCCCCCGCGACATCGCCACCCGCGCCATCCATCGCATCGTGTACCAGGAAAACCTCGGCATCGAAGGCCAGCCGATGGTCTACCTCGACCTCACCCACATCGACCGCGCCACGCTCGACCGCAAGCTCGAAGGCATCCTCGAAATCTATGAGAAGTTCGTCGGCGATGACCCTCGCGACGTGCCTATGAAGATCTTCCCCGGCATGCACTACACCATGGGCGGCCTGTGGGTGGATTTCAACCAGATGACCAACGTCCCCGGCGTCTTCGCCGCGGGCGAAGCCGACTACTCCATCCATGGAGCCAACCGCCTCGGCGCCAACTCTTTGCTCAGTTGCATTTACGGCGGCTTCGTCGCCGGCCCGTGCGCCATGGCCTACGCCAAGAACCTGCCCGCCATGCCCGGTGACGGCGGTCACGCGGCCGAACGGCAGCGCCAAAGCGAGATGAACGCCGCCCTGCTACACAACGAGGGTAAAGAAAACCCCTTCCGTCTATGGCGCGAGCTCGGCGACACCATGACCCGCCACGCCACCATCATCCGCTACAACAGCGGGCTCGCCGAGGCCGACCAAAAGATTGTCGAGCTGCAAGAGCGCTTCCGCCACATCAATCTTTCCGACAAAAGCCAGTGGGCCAACACCAGCTTCGCCTTCGCCCGCCAGCTGTGGAACATGCTCCACCTCGCCCGCGTGGTGGTCGGAGGTGCGGCGCAGCGCGACGAAAGCCGCGGCGCTCACTACAAACCCGACTTCCCCGAGCGCGACGACGAGCGCTTCCTCTTCACCACCAAAGCTTTTTTCCGCGACGGCCAACCCGCCATCGAGTGGGAAAAGGTCGACACCAGCTACATCGTCCCTCGCCCGCGGAGGTATGACGCCGCCGCGTAAACCCGGGCCACACAGCTATCCTCGGGTCCTTCGCCGCCATCTCACCACCCATGAGCGGCCTCGGACCTGACAACCTCAAGCACATCATCTACCCGGCCATGATCTTCGCCTTCCTCTGCGTTATCATCGGCATGATCGTTTATAACCGCGCCTCGAAACGCAAGCAAAAAGAGCTCGTGGGCGACAACCCGGCCAGCAAGGAAGCGGGAATCGCCGCAGCCCGGCAGGCCCTCGAAAGTAAGGGCCCCAACTTGGACTAGCTGCCGGTCCCGAACCGCCCGGCGCTTTCCAGGCAAGGCTGAGTCGAACCAAGAAAGGGCAGACGCATGAGCTATATCACGCTTTTGATCGCCCTTGCGGCCATGGCTGCGCTCTTTTATGCCGGTTTTGTGCTCTACGGCGCTTGGGTCGATGGTCGCCGGCAAGCGGTTCGAAAGGAAGGGCTGCACCCCACCACGGAGCCTTCCGGCCAGGTGCACGCCCAGGAAAAGGAGACAGGACATGGCAGCTAGTGTGGTCGAAATGCGCCCGCAACCCTCAGTTCCGCCCGTTGCGGAGGTCACCTCGCCGCATCACCCGGCCTCGGCTCGCACCTTTACCGTCAAGGTGAAGCGGCAGGCCTCGCCCGACGCCCCGGCGCGCACGGAAACCTTCGCCATCCCGTACCGCCGCAACATGAACATCACCTCCGTGCTGGGCGAGATCGCGCTCAACCCGGTCACCACCGAAGGCCACGAGTCCACCGCCATCGCCTACGACGCTAACTGCCTCGAGGAGATCTGCGGCTCCTGCGCCATGCGCATCAACGGCAAAGCCATGATGGCCTGCTCGGCGCTGGTCGACAAGCTCCTCGGGCCGGACGGCAAGGGCGAGATCACCCTCGAACCGCTCTCCAAGTTCCCGGTCGTGCGCGACCTCGCCGTAGACCGCTCGGTGCTATTTGAGAACCTCAAGCGCGTTAAGGCCTGGGTTCCCATCGACGGCTCTTACGATCTCGGGCCTGGCCCCCGCCAAGCGCCGCAGATTCAGGAACAGCGGTACCCGCTCTCAAACTGCATCTCCTGCACCATATGCATGGAGGTCTGCCCGCAGTTCAACGACGTCACCAACTTCGTCGGTGCGGCCACCATCGCGCAGGCCAAGCTGTTTAACATGGATCCAGCCGGTTCCGTACTCAAGGAAGAACGCCTTCGCGCGCTAGCCGGCGACGGCGGCGTCCAGGAGTGCTCTTTTGCTCAAAACTGCGTCCAGGCCTGCCCCAAGCAGCTTCCCCTCACCGAGGCCATCTCCGACATCGGCCGGGACGCCTTTGTGCAGCAGGTCAAGGATTTCTTCCGTCGCTAGCCGGTGAACTCTGCCGCGTCAGTACCTAGCAGCCACCAGCGCGTAGGCCACCTCCGCCACGCGCTGATGGTCCTTTTGGCGACTTACGGTGCTGTCGTTCTGCTGACTCTACTGCTCGCCCCGCTGCGGTTCTTGCCCGCCGAAGACGCGGTTATCCTGCACCAATACAGCAGCAACCTGGCGCTGCACGGTGCCATCACCTACCTGCCCCATGGCCCCCGCACGGAGGGCGCCACCGACTTCGGGTGGATGGTGCTGCTCGCCGCAGCTATCCGGGCCGGGCTCTCCCCTGTCTGGTGTACCGCCGTCATCAATGCAGTAGCGCTGGTGCTGCTAGGCCTCGTGGTGGTCTGCCTCGCAGGAGCGACTAGAAGCGTGACGCGCGTCCTTGCCGTGTGTGGTGCGGCCGGCCTCGTTCCGCAGATACTGGCAGCCGCTGCTGGCTTTTCCGTGCTGGCCGAGGCCACGCTACTCGCTGCCTTGGTCCTGACCGTTACCGAACGGCGCACCTCGTGGGCAGCGCCCGTGGCACTCGCCCTATGCCTGCTTCGCCCCGATGGCCTGCTCTTTGCGGGGCCGCTGCTCGGCTGGCTAGTGCTGCAACCCGCATCTGACCGCAGGCGCCAGGTCACCCTCGTCCTCCTGCTTTTTATTCTGCCTGGTGCGCTGTACTTCATCTGGCGCACCACTTACTTTCATGCGCTCCTGCCGCTGCCCTTTCTGGTCAAATCGGACGTGCAGCGCAGCTTGGGATTACTTGTCCCGCATTCCTTCGGACAAAGCGTGAAGTACCTGCTCTTCGGCGTCCTCCTGCTTATCTTTAGCGGCGGCCTCGGCCACCAGCAGAACCGCCTACTCGCCCTGCTTGTCGTCCCTGCAACCCTCTTCTACTGGGCCATGCGCCTGGACCAAAACGTCGGCGACCGCTTCTTCTTCTACCTTCCGCTCAGCTGTATTCTTGTTCTCGCCCTTGCTTGGCCCAACCTCTCCGCAGAGCAACGCGACAGAGCCGCTCTGGTCGGCACTCTCACCTACTTTGCCACTCTACTCCTGCCCTTCCTACGCGAAATCCGCTCTTTTCGCGATTACCAGTTCCAGAATGTCCGGGCAATCGCGCAGGATCTACATACGCTGCCGCAACAAGGCACGATGCTGACCAGCGAAGCGGGTTTTCTCGCCTACGACTCCGGCTGGCCAGTAACGGATGCATGGGGGCTTAACACCGAGTGCTTCGCCCGGCACTTCATTCAGCCCGATGATATCGTCGCGCTCCACCCCGACCTCGTAGTCTTCCACCCTGACTTTCCCCAAGGCTGCACCGCTAGCGCCAAGTCGCTCCTAGCCGCACAACGCCGCACCTGGGCCGGCATGGTCGGTAACCTGCAAGCCGGTATGCGCACCGTCGGCAGTTACGAGCTTTGGCAGCTCTCCTACGGCTCCGAGTTTTACCGTCTACGCAAGCATTGGCAGCCCGGGCAGGGTGACGTGGAGTGCTTTTACCTGAAGCGGAACACGCCGGTCTACGCTGGCACGCGGCAAGTGTTCGCGTCCCACGGTGCCAGGTTCTCCGCCGAGCCGGCACCTTGAACACAGCGGCAGCAAAGCGTACCGTGACGGCTATGCCAATGAACCGCCGCGATTCGTGCAGATCGCTACTGGAACCGCGGTAGCCTCCTGCCTGCCTTCGCTCCTGCGCAGCCAAGCGCCCGCAGCCGACCCATACCTCTTCCGGCTGCGTTCACCGCGCTACGATCAGGTCGCCCTGCTCGGCGGCATCCCGCTCGCGCAGCAGCAGAACGCCCAAGTCATCCTCTGAACCTTCGACGATGACGCCCTACTCAAGCCTTTCGCACTATGGGCAGCCTTCTCGCCGACGCCATCACACCCGCCTTCTTCGACCAGACCCGCTTTCCCGCTTACACCCTCGACAAGCTCCATTGCGGCTTGCTGGACGCGCATACCCTGCTTGGCTCGCCGGACGCCTTCTTCCTCCTCGACCGCCTCCGCGCCTGCGCGCTGCCCAGTCTGCCGCCCTCCGCGCGCGAACGCGACGCCGGCTGGCGCAAAGAGCGCGGCGACGTCTCCTACACCTGGGACGAAAGCTACACGCTGCCCGAAAATCTATACCTGCTCTACAAAGCCGGCGCAGGCGACAGCTATCGCGAGATGGCCCGCGCCTATCTATCCGAAAGCTACTTCGCTCCGCTCGCCCGCGGCGAAGACGTCCTCGGCGGCCTTCACGGCTACAGCCACGTGAACGCTCTCTGCTCTGCCATGCAGGCGTGGTTGGTCGAGGGCAGCCGCGAGCACCTGGACGACGCCGTCCATGGCTTTCAGTTCGTGGAAGCGCAAAGCTTCGCCACAGGTGGCTGGGCGCCCGACGAAACCTTCGAGAAACCCGGCTCCAACAAGCTGGAAGCGAGCCTCGCCGCCACTCACAACCACTTCGAAACGCCCTGCGGCACTTACGCTTGGCTCAAACTCTCGCGCTACCTGCTGCAGGGAGACCCGCGACGGCCGCTACGGCGCGGTCGGCGAGGACACATACGCCACCTACTTACGCCTCGTCTAAGTCACCGTTTTTTCGCTGGGCAACCGTGCATCTAAACCGTTCAGGCGCCTGTGGCGTCAGGAGAATCGCATGACCAGCACGGAAACTTTGGAACTTGAAGATGCACGCCGCATCATCGCGGCCGCCACGCATAAAGCCGTCTCCATCGGCCAACCCATGAACATCGCGGTCGTCTGCGCGGGTGGCCACCTGCTCGCCTTTGAACGCATGGCGCATGCCTGGATGGGCTCGGTCGACATTGCCATTAAAAAGGCCTGGACCTCGCGCGCCTTTGATATTGAAACCGAAGCGCTCGGCAAGCTGTCGCAGTCCGGCGACCAGTTCTTCGGCATCCATGCCTCGAACGACGGCAAGGTCATGATCTTTGCTGGCGGGGTACCCCTTAAGAAGAACGGCAAAGTCGTGGGGGCCATCGGCGTCTCGGGCGGTTTAGGGGAACAGGATCAAGCTGTAGCGCAAGCAGGCGCCTCCGCCATGATGCAAAGCTAAAGATTTTTCTCCTAGAGGGGTAGTCCTTGCTTTTCTTTTCTGGTTGCCGTTCCCGGATGGGATCTACTGTTTATGCCGAGCCAGGGCTACACCTCAAGGTAAAGCGCTTTACGACAACAAAGAAGTAATTGAACAAGGGCTTTGTGCTTAACAGAGCCCTTGTTTTTAGTGGAAATGAAGCTAGCCGGCTTGCTGGTCGGCGTACATCGCTTCAATCTGCTCTTTATACTTTTCCGTAATTACGCGTCGTTTCAGCTTCAAACTGGGTGTGAGTTCGCCCTCCTCGACACTCCACTCTTCCGGCACAATGGTGACCTTTTTGATCGTTTCATGGTGCCCCAACCCTTGGTTCGCCTTCTCGATCAAGCCTTCATAAAGCTTTTGCACCTTGGGATCGTGGGCGAGCTTTTCGTGATCAGAGGCACCGACGCCGTTCTGCCTCGCCCAGCCCTCGAGCGCCTTGAAGTTCGGCGAAATGAGCACGCTGACGAACTTGCGGTTGTCGCCAATCAGCGCCGCTTGGCCCACCAGCGCATCGGCCTTGAGCTTGCTCTCGATCGGCTGTGGGGCGACATACTTGCCGCCCGAGGTCTTCATTAGCTCCTTCTTCCGGTCGGTGATGGAAAGATACCCGTCCTCCAGCTTGCCGATGTCCCCGGTCTTGAACCATCCATCCTCGGTAAATTCTTTTTTTGTGGCGTCCTGGTTCTGCCAGTAGCCGGCAAAGATGGAGGAGCCGCGCACCTCAAGTTCGCCATCGCCGGCAGTTCGCGCCTCCAGGTTCGGAATAACCTTACCCACGGTGTTCGCACGGTATGCTTCAAAGGTATTGCGCGAAATGACCGGTGAGGTCTCCGTCAACCCATACCCCTCCATAATCCGAATGCCTACCCCCAGAAACCAATCGGTGGTTTCCTTACCGAGCGGCGCTCCACCGGAAACGAACAGCTTGCCGTTGCCGCCGAAGGCCTCGCGAATCTTGCCAAACACCAACGCGTTGGCGATCTTCCAGGGCAGCGCCGAGGGCATTTTCCCCTCGGCAACCTCGTTCTTATGCTGAGCGCCGACCCCAAGCGCCCATTGAAGTATGCTCTTCTGTACCCCGCTCGCTTTGCCCTCCACTGCCTGCCGCACCTTCTCAAACACGCGCGGCACCGCCAGAAAGATTGTGGGCCGCACGGCCTTCATGGCCGCCGGCAGGTCGTCGAACTTGGGCAGGTAGCTGATCGTGCAGCCGTGCGCAAACATCGCATAGTCCAGATGCCGGGCCAAGGCATGGCTCAGCGGCAGGAACGAGATGGAGCTGTCCCCTTTGGCAATGCGCAAGCCGTCGGTCGAGTGCCGCAGGTTCGAAGCCATATTGTGGTGCGTCAGCATGACCCCTTTAGGGTCACCCGTGGTGCCGGACGTGTAGATGATCGAGGCCAGATGCTCCGGCTTGGCCCCCTTCACCATCTCGTCGAAGCTAGGGTCGCGCGCTTCCAGCTCGGGCGCACGCTTCAGGATCTCGGACAGATTCTCCGCGCCCGCAAACTGCCCATCGTCCCAGACCACCACATGCTCCAGCGAGGTCAGGTCCCCCGCTTGAATCAACTTCTCGTACTGGGCCTTGGTGGAAACAAAGATGACCCGCGCCCCCGAATTGTTCAGCATATACCGCATCTGCTCAGGTGGCGTCGTTTGATAGAGCGGCACATCGGCTGCGCCTAGCGCCAAGATGGCAAAGTCCGTCACCGGCCATTCCCAGCGGTTCTCGCCGATCAGCGCGACCCGGTCGCCCCGCTGGATGCCCCAACTTTGCAGCTTTTCCACCACCGCGCGTACCCGGCCATACATCTGCTTGGCCGTGATCGGCTTCCACTGCGCGCCGTCCTGCCATTGCGCCACTACCTCATCCCCACGAGCCGTCACGCGTTCGAACACATCGTTCAGTGTTGCCAAATCCAGCATGCTTTCCTCCGAGG
>CAXTTZ010000096.1:0-10673 GCA_964247325.1 uncultured Acidobacteriaceae bacterium
GAGGTTGAATGCGGCGGTTTTTGGGTTTGTTGGCTGTACTTTTCTTTGCAATGCCCGCGGGCTTGTCCCTTGTAGGCTGTGGTCACAAGACGGCCGTAACGTATTGCAACGGAGCTGGTTATGGCCCGGTCACAGGGCAGGTGAAGACCATCACGCTGGCCGGGAATTTGACGGCTACCGGCGAGTCCTTGAGTTACGGCCAGATTGGCGCCGCGCTTTCGGCCAGTGCTGCAGACTGCATTGGCACCGCGGTTTCGGTGTCCAGCTACCACTACAGCACCACTGACGGTACGCTGCAGTACGCGGATGTGAACCCCAACAGCGGAGCGGTGTGTGCGGGCAACTGGAATCGCAACACCGGGGGCGGCATCGCCGACTACACCGTCTGCACCCCGCCGGCTACGCCGCCCACCACGCATATCTTCTTCATCACCGCTGCGGCCGCGGGCGCGACCAGCAACGCCATTGCTGTGTATGTGCATGCACCGGTCACCGGCGTCGTCCTGGGCGCTTCGAGCTCCGGTTGCAGCGGCAACGACCCCTCGACCGATTGCTTCAACACGACCACCAACGGCTCGACTGTCACGGGCGCCAACTACGACCCGAGCACCTGCGTTTCGCAGAACGCCACTCGCCGGTTGGTCGCCCGTATCTATGCCAATGGCAGCACCGATCCGGCAAACAACATCACCGGGCAAGTGGGCCACGTCACGTTCGCCCTGCAAGGCACGAACAACATTGCCACCATTGACGCGAACGGTTTCATCACGGCCAACCAACCCGGTTCCGCCCTGGTGACCGCTACTGTGTCGAACGGCTCGTCGGCGACCAACTCGGGCTTTTTCTCGACCTGTCCGCCGGTATCAATTATTCTTTCTGCAGTGAACCAGCCGGCCGGCGCCACAAACATCAATGTCGGCCTGAACACGCCGCAGTCGTTCACCGCGACCGTGACGGACGGCAATATCGATGCGGCGAATGGCTTTCCGAATGGCCATCCCATTACGGGCCTCGCTCTGGAATTTAACTCCACCCTGCCGGTAAACTTTCCCGTTTCCAGCGGCACCCTGACGCCCGCATTTCCGGGAACGGCAACCATCACCGCCACCTGCCAGCCGCCCACCTGCAACCCCGCGCCCTTTAGCCAGATTGGTTACCAAGGGAACGGCAAACCGATCACCTCGAACGGCATCACGGTCACGGCTGCCGGTACCGCCTCCACGGTGCTCTACATGGGCAGCACCGCCTCGCAATACATCGCGACCGAGGACTTCGCGACCGGACAGCTCGGCTCGCCGATCAAGTTGCCCTTCACGCCCAACTCGATGGTCATCTCACAGGATGGCTCGACCATCTACATGGGCAGCGCGGGCGGCCTGATCACGCTGGCAACGGGCAGCGGCGCCTTCACGGGGCCCTTCCAGGCCGTGCAGGGCACGGTGCTCGCAGTCGCGCCTAATAACTCCTCGATCGTGGTGGCCGACCCGACACGGCAGACCGTTTCGCTCGTCAACCCGAACGGCAGCGTGGCGTCGAGCTTCAACGGCATCGGCACCCGCGCCCAATGGAGCCCCGACAGCAGCACGCTGTACGTTACCACCGCCGCGCCTACCACCACAGGCAACGCGACCACGCCCGGCCCGCTGCTGACCTTCTCGACCCTCACCGGCTGGCAAAGCACCGCGACCGACACGCAATACACCGATGTAACCTTGACCGTGCCGCATGCGGGCGCCTTTTTCGCCGGCAGCCCCAACACCGAAGACCGCAGCTACTGCGCCGCGAGCACCTTTTCCACCGCACTCACCCCACCCACGACGACCAACGTCTTTTCGCCGTTGGCGGATACGTATGCCGTCACCACCGACCGGCTTGCGGCGACCACCGACGGCAAGCACATCCTCGGTGCCCATGTGGCCTCGGACAGCAACGCGATGCTGGCTGATATTGCCGTCAATCTCGTGCCGCCCACCGGCGTTCCGCCAAGCCAAACCCCTAGCCCGCTGGTCTGCACCGACTTTGCCCAGAACCGAAACAGCTTCACGCCGTTCAACAGCACCTTCACCACGCAAACGCTGGCGGGCGTGCAGGCTTCGGCCATCACGAGCGTCGTCCCGGCGACCAACTCGGGGGTAGCCTTTGTCACCTATACGGGCGCAAGCGGCCTGCTGCCCCTGTATGCGCCCGCGGCTTCGGGCCAGGGCACGATCAACTATGTCACCCTGTCCGGCGGCACCACGACGGCCCCGGTCGCCGGTGTGTTCAGCACAGACAACACGACCATCTACGTCGGCACTTCGGGCGATAATGTCGTGCACACAGTCAACGTCAACGGGACTACGGGCACCGACACCGGCGTCATCAAGCCCAATCTCCCGGATGCCAACGGCAACTTCGCCACACCGAACCTCATAGTGCAGCGCCCGCGCCGCGCGCAAGCGTAAAGGAAAACGGCCGATCCCTCACGGAGGGCTCGGACGTTCTCTGCATATTTCAGCAACCGTTCCCGCTCTTCTCCTTGTTGTCATCCCGTAGCGTTGTCATCCCGTAGCGTAGCGGAGGGACCTGCTTTCCTTTACACGGGCATGAGGCCTGTGGGTCGGAGCATGATGCAATGCCCTTGGGTTAGGATCCGATTTTTCCGAAGCCACCTACCCGAGCAGCTTGCCCGTATTTAGCCGCGACTCCAGCAGCTCGCGCCCAATCGCGTCCAGTACGCCATTAAGAAAGTGCAAGCTTTCCGGCGCTGCATAGCGCTTTGCGATCTCCAAGGTTTCATTGATGACCACGGCCGCGGGCGTGGCCGGGTAGCCCAGCATCTCCGCAGTGCCGGTGCGCAGGAGGTTGCGGTCCACCACGGGCATGCGCTCCAGGCGCCAGTTCTGCGCGTGCTTGGTGATCAGCGCGTCCACCTCGTCCTCGCGCCGCGTGGCCACGCGGTGGAGGTCTTCGGCAAAGCCGCGCGTCTCCTCATCCACATCGTCACGCGACTCCCAAAACAGCCGCTCGACCTCGTCCGGCTTTTGCTTGCCGAGATCGCCTTGGAAGAGCATTTGCATCGCGAGCTCGCGCGACTTCCTTCGCGTGCCCATCAGCGCCCCGCCCCGGCTGTAGCCGGCTCGTGCGTGCTGCTCTGCCCAGAGATTTGACTGTGAATCGAAGCCATCTCAATGGCCGCCATGGCCGCCTCGAAGCCCTTGTTGCCGGCCTTCAAACCCGCCCGGTCGAGCGCCTGCTCCAGGGTTTCGCAGGTCAGCACGCCAAAGGCATGCGGCACGCCGGTCTCCTGCTGCGACTGGCCAATGCCGCGTGAAACCTCGTTATAGATCGCCTCATAATGCGCCGTTTCGCCGCGCAGCAGCACGCCCAGCGTGATAACCGCGTCAAACCGCCGCGTCTCCGCCAGTGCCCGCGCCGCCGACGCGATCTCCCACGCACCCGGCACCCGAACCAGCTCGACATCCGCCTTGCGCGCGCCGCTGCGATATAGCCCGTCGAGCGCACCCTGCAGCAGCCGGTCGGTAATGACCGCGTTCCAGCGCGCCACCACGATGGCAAACCGCTTGCCCGCCGCAGAAAGATCGCCCTCCAGAGCCACCGGTCGCCCGTGCAGCGGGTTCTCCGATTCCCAAAAGCCTAGGGTCAGGCCACCGCCCAGATTCGCCGTGAAGAGCCGCGAGTTCCAGTGCGTCGGGGCAATCTCGCCCAGGCCCGTCGCGAGCTCCTCGGAGCGCAAGTTCGCCTGCATCCAGGCTTCAACTGCCGCGCGCACCGCGTCCAGCTGCGTGGTCTCGACGAGCAGCGCGGGTGTTGCCGGTGCGCGGCCGGTCACCAACTCAAGATTGCTGATCGGCGCCAAAAATGCCGCGCCGCGCCCTCCCTCATCCGCCCAGCCACGACCCTGCTCGAATCCCAACTCCCCCAGCAAACGCCCGAGCCGCTCAAAGCTCTCCGGCGAAGAAACAGGCACAATGCTGGTTACCCCTTTGATCATCCTTCCATTGTACCGATCACGCGACTCCTCGCGCCCGCCTGGCTGCCGACGACAGCCGACGCCACAAAGGGAAAGCTCCGTTATCCTTCTGTTGTGACCCTTTTCGCCCCTGTGCGCTTCCGCTCTGCCCTTGTGCTCACCTTGGCCGTTTGTCTTCCGCTCGCAGGCTGCCGCAGTCGCGATGCCGCCGAACGCCAAAGCCAAGCCGACCGGCAAGCCCTGCTCACCACTGAGCGGGAACAGCTCAGCGCCGTTCCACCACCCAGCAAATCGCGTTATATGGCCGTGCACAGCTTCGACAGCTGGGAAAATCCATACATCACCGTGCAGCCCGATATGCTCACCGTCCACGTGCTGCGTGCTGACGCCAACACCAGCGACTACGGCGCCGGCGGCATGCTGCGCCCCATCGGCGCGCGCCGTGAGGAGGTCAATCTCGCCCCCTCTAAGCTAGGTGAAGCGATGAGTTCCATCCCCGCCAGTGCCTGGCCCTACGGCCGCGTAGTCGCCATCGAAGAAGCACATAAAACTCCACCCAGCCAGGAACCAGTGGTGCGCCGCAACTTACAAGCCACCGTAGCCACTCTCAGCGAACTCGGCATCGCGGCGTATGATCTTAACGAGGGCAGCCTTCGGTAAGTTGTACGTTTTAAGTTCTTAGGTGCAAGTTGTACATCCTATTTCGCAATGGTTGGCTGCCGATCGTGATGCGTAGTTACCGTTCTACGGCGTTCTTGCACCTACAGTAACTGCAACTTGGCACGTTTTTCTTGTTGTCATCCCGTAGCAAAGCGGAGGGATCTGCTTTCCTCCGGTGCGGCGCTGACCCACAGGCAAACAGCAGATTTCTTCGTTACGCTACAGAATGACAAGCCACAGAGAGTGATAATTCCGTAAAGTCCGTAACAAAGGCTCCAACTTACAACTTAGAACCTACAACCTCTACGCTCCGCCGTGCCGCACATCATCGCCCTTGACCCAGAAGATCACATCCTCCGCGATATTCGTAGCGTGGTCTCCAACGCGCTCCAGGTTGCGCGAGATCACCAGGGCGTTGAGCGCCTGCGAGGCGCACTCGGGGTGCTCTTGGATGTAGCGCCCAATTGAGTGGTACGCGTTGCGATTCATGTCATCGACCTGATCGTCCAGTGTCAGCACGGTCTGCGCCATCTCCGGGTCGGCTTCGATGAACGATTGCAGCGCCTTGCGCACCATGGCCGAGGACAACTGCGCCAGCCGCGGGATATCTACCGGGATGTCGCTGGTCTGCAACGTGCCTAGCTCTTTCACCCGCGCGGCGATGTTGACCGCTTGGTCGCCCACGCGCTCCAGGTCGGCGTTGATGCGGATCACCGCCAGAATAAAGCGCAGATCCACCGCCATGGGTTGCTCCATGGCGAGCAGATCGAGCGCCAGCTGGTCGATCTCGCGCTCCATCCGATTGATGGCCGGCTCGGACATCAGCACCAGATCGCATAATTGCGTATCGCGGCCCGAGTAAGCCTCCGTAGCGCGTGTGATCGCCTGTTCGACCAGGCCCGCCATCACCAGCAGGCGTTCCTTTAGGTCGTCGAGCGCTTGGTGAAATCGTGTGCGCATCAGCCAAATCTCCCGGTAATGTAGTCCTCCGTCCGCTTGTCCGACGGGCTGGTAAAGATCTTGTGGGTTGAATCAAACTCCACCAACTTACCGGTGAGGAAGAAGCCTGTCTGTTCGGCAACACGCGCCGCCTGCTGCATGTTATGCGTCACGATCACAATGGTGTACTGCGTTTTCAGGTGAAAGATCAAGTCCTCGATCTTCGAGGTCGATACTGGATCCAACGCGCTCGCCGGCTCATCCATCAGCAGCACCTCGGGGTCCACTGCCAGCGCGCGCGCGATGCATAACCGCTGCTGCTGACCGCCGGAAAGGCTCGCGCCCGACTTGCGCCGCAGATCGTCCTTCACTTCATCCCACAATGCGGCCTGCTTGAGAGACCGCTCGACGATCTCATCCATGACGCGGCGCTTGGAAAAGCCGTTCAGCTTCAGTCCGCTCGCCACGTTGTCGTAGATCGACATGGTCGGAAACGGGTTTGGCCGTTGAAACACCATGCCGATCCGGCGGCGAATCTCCACCGGCGACGCGTCCTTGTAGATGTCCACGTCGCCCATCCGCACCGAGCCCTCCGCGCGCGCGCCCGGCGTGGTCTCGTGCATGCGATTCAAGCAGCGCACAAATGTCGACTTGCCACAGCCCGACGGCCCAATCAGCGCCGTGGCGTTGTTGGCTGGGATGTGGAGGCTCACGTCGTGGAGCGTATGTGTCGGGCCATACCAGGCATTCAGGTTTTCGACCCGTATATCGACTCCCACTACCGCCCTCCCTTGAGCGTGCCGCGGTTGGCAAAGATGCGCACCAGCGTCACCGAAAGCATAATCAGCACAATCAGCACCAGCGCGCCGGCCCACGCCAGCCGGTGCCATTCATCATAGGGCGACACCGCATAGGTGAAGATCTGCAAGGGCAGCGCGGCGGTGGGCTGGCCGAGCCTGAAGTTCCAAAACTGGTTGCCAAAGGCCGTAAACAGCAGTGGTGCGGTCTCGCCCGCTACCCGCGCAAAGGCCAGCATGCAGCCCGTAATAATGCCCGGCGACGCCGTGCGCAGGCTGATCGAAAGAATCGTGCGCCACTTCGGCACGCCCAGACCAAAGGCCGCCTCGCGCAAGCTCGAGGGCACCGTCGCGAGCATCTCTTCGGTGGTGCGCGTAATCGTCGGCACCATCATGATCGCCAGGGCGACGCCGCCGGCAAAGGCCGAAAAGTGCTGCTGCTTGGCCACAATCAGCGCATACGCCGCAATGCCCATCACGATCGACGGCACCCCGTTCAGCACGTCAGCCGTGAACCGCACGATGTTGCCAAACGTCCGCCCACGGCCGTACTCGGCCAGAAATACACCCGCGCCGATACCCAGCGGTATACCCATTAGGCTGGCAATGCCCAGGATCACGCCCGAGCCCACGATGGCGTTGGCCATGCCGCCCCCGGCGCTCCCGACCGGCGCCGGAACCTTGGTGAAAAAGGCCACATTAAGCGAGCTTGCGCCCTTATAGATCAGATAGCCCAGAATCGCGATCAGCGGCACAAGCACCAGCACCGTGCTCAGCACGGCGATGGCGGTGACGCCGTGGTCCAGCGCCGAACGCCACCGGTTGCGCCAAACCTCAGAGCCGGAACGGGGCGGGCGACCGCCGGTACGCATTGCAGGCGCCCCGGCCATCGCGGCCGGCATTGCCGGTACCGGAACGGGCGCACCGAGCACAGACTTCTTCAGCTCCGGCGCGTTGGGCTCAGGGCTGTTCGGATCGGACATCGGATCGGACATATGGGGATCGCTTTGGGGTAGAGCGCTCATGCGACCGCCCTTGCCGAGTTGCCGCGCGTAACCGCCCACACCAGCAGCCGCGCGATCGCGTTGACCACGATCGTGACCAGAAACAGAGCTAAGCCAATCTCAATCAGCGCGCTAAGGTACAGGTCGCCCGTGGCCTCGGAGAACTCGTTCGCAATCACGCTGGCCAGCGTATATGCCGGGTTGAAGAGATTTTTGCTGATCTCCGGGTGGTTGCCGATCACCATCGTGACCGCCATCGTCTCACCCAGCGCGCGGCCCAACCCTAGGATCACCGCGCCCACAATGCCGATGCGCGCATTGCGCAGCACGCCGATGCGAATCATCTCCCAGCGCGTCGCTCCCAGCGCCAGTGCGGCCTCGCGTTGCGAACTCGGCACCGCCCGCATCACGTCGCGCGAGATCGAACAGATAACCGGAAAGATCATCACTGCCAAGATCAGGCTCGCCGTGAGGATGCCGACCCCAAAGTTTGGCTGCTGAAAAAGACCTGTCCACCCCAAGGCGCGGATCAACACCGGCCCAAGTTGGTCGCGCACCATCGGTACCAGCACAAATACGGCCCACAGCCCATACACCACCGACGGAATGGCCGCCAGCAGCTCGGTTAAAAACGCGATCGGCCCCCGCAGCGGAATCGGGCAGATATCAATCACGAAGATAGATACCGCGATCGACAGCGGTACCGCAATCGCGGTGGCCAGCAGCGCGGACACTACCGTTCCATAGATAAAGGGACGCGCGCCAAAGAGACCGTTCACCGGATCCCACTCAGACGACGCAAAGAACTTCCAGCCAAACGCGTGCATCGAGAGCCGCGAGTTGGCGATCAGCACGTACACAATCAGCACCACAATCAAAATGACGCTGAGCGCGCTAACCACCATCAGGCCGGCAAAGGTCGAATCCGCCATTTTGCCGCTGCCCCGGCTGCGCAAAAACTTGCGAATCTCAGAGGCAACGGCCGGCTTGGCAGCCTCGCCGTCGCTGGGCGCCGGTGGGCGAGGCGCGTCAACGTGCGTCGCAGGAAGGGGTATGAAAGTGGAATCGGGCATGCGTACGCACTCTAAACAGGATGCTAGGGGAGAAATGTGAAAGCCCGATGAATAGAAAGAGGGGCGGCGCGAGCTATCCGCTGCCCCGCGCCCGTTTTAGTGAATCTGCGTGATTGTCTGCCGCACACGGTCGGCTACCGGCTTCGGCAGCGGCGCATAGGTCATGCTCGCTGCCTCGCCTTCGCCGGTTGCCAACATCCAGTTCAGGAAATCGACCATCACCTTGCCCTTGGCCGCGTCATCGAAGTGCTGCGGAACCAGCAGCCAGGTGAACGAAGAGATCGGGTACGAGTTTGCCCCAGGCGCATTGGTGATCGACACGCGGTAGTCTGCCGGAATCGCCTTCGCTTCGGCTGCCGCCGCGGCCGTCACGCCGTCGGTTGAGGCCTTCACGTACTTGCCCGCCGCGTTGCGCACCAGGCCGAAGGCCATCTTGTTCTGCTCGGCATAGATCAACTCCACGTAGCCGAACGAAAACTGGCTGTTGCGCACCATGCCGGCCACGCCCTCGTTGCCCTTTTGCCCGATGCCCACCGGAAACCGCACGCTGGTGCCCTTGCCGATGCGCTCCTGAAAGAGCGGCACCACCTTGCTGAGGAAGTCGGTAAAAATGTAGGTGGTGCCGGAGCCGTCCGAGCGGTAGACCGGCAGGATCTGATGATCGGGTAGCTTCACCCCGGGGTTATCGTGCTGGATGTTCGCGTCGTTCCAATTGGTGATCACGCCGAGGTAGATGCCGGCAATGACCTCCGGCGCAAACTTCAGGTCGCCGGAGACACCCGGCACGTTGTACACCGGCACCACCGCGCCCAGCACGGTCGGGATGTGGATGAGCTTAATTTTGGATTCAGCCAACTGCTGATCGCTCATCGGGCCGTCCGAGGCGCCGAAGTCCACAATCTTCTGCGACACCTGCCGGATGCCTGCGCCGGAGCCGACGGATTGGTAGTTGATGTGCACGTTGGGGTGCTGCTGCGCGTACTCGGAAAACCAGCGCGAATAGATCGGATTGGGAAAGGTAGCGCCCGCGCCGGTCAAGTTTTGCGCGGCGGCCGGCAGAAGGGCGGAGGCGGCCATAAGAAGCGCCGAAAGAAATTTCGTTTGCACGGAGGATCTCCTCAAACAAGATGAAAACCAGTACAGAAAATAGGCCGAGGCGGCCGAGGCCTCGCAGAGCGATGCCCCGGCCGGTGGGGGGTCAACACCACCGCCTACGGGATGTAATATCGCATGCCCATGTGCACCATGTTGTCCACCGCGCGCGGCCCGGTGGGCGTCGGCACCGGCTCAAACGCCGCGGCCGATGCTGTCGCCGTCGTGCCCGACCACAGGTTGCGCTGCAGGTAGCTGTAGGTCGCTTGGTACTGCAAGCGGCCGTACTTGGGGCTGTTCACAAAGCGGTACGTGAAGCCGAGCATGCCCTCCTGCATGTACCGTGTGGGTGAGTTGCACGTCAGCGGGGTATCCGAGCCGCCGGTGCTGGAGCCGGGGTTCGGCGGTAGCGCGTAACAGCCCGCATTGTTCAAGTTAGGGGCGCCATAGCCGATCAGTGCGCCGTTAAATGCGCCCACGTTGCTGCGGTACACCGTCCGCTGCGCGTACTCGCCGCCGTAGTAGGCATACACATCCAGCTTCTTGCTGGGGTGTGTCACCAGCGAGCCAAGCCCGTGGTAGTTCTTGATTGGCTCAAGCTCGCCGTCGGGCCGGATGGTCGCGTCGGCCAACTGCGAAGAGCCGTAGCGCCCCACGCCCGGGCCGCCCATGCCCTGAAGGCCCACCTCGAAGAACTTATCCGGCTGCACCCGGATCGCGCCGAAGATGCCGCCCGCCGCCTGCACGCTGCTCTCATAATGCGAGCCGGTTCGGTAGGTCGTAGTTGTCACCCCACCGGTGGTCGTCGTAGTCGTGCCCAAGATCGGGTAGAAGTAGTCGCGCAAAAAGCGCGCCAGGCCGCCGACCTCGATGTGCGTCTTCGGGAAGTCAAACGCGGCCTTTACCATCAAATCCGGCACGACGTTGTTGGCATAGGTGCCATTGAAGGCGTTATACAAACCCCCATTCGCGCCGGCGCCGGCGAAGAAGAAGTTTGTCGGCACCGCGCCCGCCGTGGCCGAGGTCGCCGTAAAGTTGGTGATCTGCGCCTCCTCCGCCGAGATGGCCAAGGTCATCGTTCCCGTGCGCGGGTTGGCAAAGCGCTGCTGCAAGCGCAGCGCCGGCTGCCGCGCCC
>CAXTTZ010000097.1:0-10647 GCA_964247325.1 uncultured Acidobacteriaceae bacterium
TGCCGCGCAGCAAGGCCGCGGTGTCCGAGCCGGCCGGCGCCGGATTGGGGGCGTCGACGATGCCGGTGGGCGCAGGCGTGGTGGACGGCGTGGGGATGGAATCGATCGAAACCGAGTTGGCCGTGGGAAGCGTAGCCGCGGTGGGGGATCGGTTCGCTGGGCTGCCGAGGGGATTATTGATCGGTTGCGGGATGCTTTGGAGATTGGTGATCACCGAACCGCGAATGGGCTGCGGGACCGGGGTGACGTTGGGGTTGCCGGCGGATGGGTTTGTGGGCTGTGCGTTTATAGGCTGCGCGGCGGCTGCGGGCTGCGTAGCGGCGCCGGGCTGCGCGGCTTGGGCGGAGCTTTGGATGCCGCGCTGGAGACCCGGTTGGGCGGGAGCGCCATTGCTGTTGGAGGTAGGTGTGTAGAGGTCGTCGGCGTCCTCGTCGAAGCTGGTGGGCGTGGCAGGCGGCGGGGTGGGGCCGCTGAGGCGCGGGGTCAGAATGAGCTGAAGCGGCTGGTCAACGGCGCTTTCATGCACCAGGACGTTGGTGCCGGTGCCGTCAAGCAGCGTGAGCAGCACGGTGGACGGGGCGGCAGGACCGTAGTCGCCGAAGACGCGCTGGTCGGCCACGTTACCTTGGATCTGCATGCCGGTGCATTGCGCGATGGACCGAAGAATGCCGTTGAGGCTGGAATTTTGTGCGTGAACCTCAAGCTGGCCGTTGGCACAGAGCACGCGGGCGCGATGGCCGCGGGTACCGCTCGCGGAGGTGGCAGCTAGCGGCGCAGGCATGGTGTTGGCCGGGGTAGGACGTGCGCCAAGGGCCGTGGGCGCGATAGGGGGCAGGGCGGAGGATTGCGCTTGGGCAGGAGCTGCCGATAAGGCAAAAAAAGCTACAAGGACCGCCAGCGATCCTGATGTGCCGAAGTTCGGGCTGCCTACGTTCGCTTGCCGGGGCGCTTGCATGGCTATGGGACGGCTGCGGGGCGGCGAGGGTAGCCTGAAGGTACGGAGGCGGGTGGAAACGCACGCCGGCGCGGAACTTCGATGGCAAGTTGTACCTCGATGACAGGGGGCCGTATTTGTTCAGGACCAAATCTTCAAATGAAAGGCACTGGACGAGAGGCGCGGGCGCTCCGTATGCTGGGCACCATGGCGGCTGTATACAAAGTTGGCTCCGGAGAGGGTAAGTGGAGTGCCCGGCGCCTGGTTCGCGGAGCGACGGGATTGGTGTTTGGACTGAGCTTTGCTGGCGCGGCTTCTGCGCAAATCTGCACGACCCAGGCGCGAATGACCCCGGCGCAGCGAACAGAGATCGGCACCGCAGCCTACGCGCTTGCGACGGCGGTACAGGCCGGCGATACGGCCAAGGTGCGAGCCAACACCATTGCACAATACGCGGCGGACTTTGGCGGCACGGAATTTCTGGTGCACGGTACTGCCGCGCAGGTGAAAGGCGACACGCTCCAGGTAACGCAGGCCTATCTGCTGGACGCTTCGGGCCGCAAAGCTGGTGAGGCGGGGGATGCCGACTTTGCGTGTCCGCTGGCGGAGACTGCAGCGGAAACAGATTTCTCGATCGCCGGGCTGCCGCCGGGGCGGTATGCTTTCGCGCTGGTGGAGGCCAAAGGCACGGAGCCCTGGCGGCTGAGCTTTCTGTTGCAAGCGGAAGGGGCGACGTGGAAGATGGCCGGGTTTTACCCGCACAGCCGGGCCGCGGCAGGCCATGATGGGCTGTGGTACTGGACCACGGCGCGGGCCGATGCGCGGGCTAACCGGCCGTGGCTGGCGTGGTTGCGATACGGCGAAGCGGACCAGCTCTTGCGGCCGGCCAATTTTGCGGTGACGAGCAATTTAGATAAGCTGCGTAACGAGCAGCGCTCGGCGGCGCCGCCGGCCCTGGCCAGTGGGGTAAGCGCGCAGACGCCGCTCGCCGTCAAGGGCGCTGACGGGGCGAACTACGCGATTACGAGCCTGGAGAGCCAAACTTCAGATGATGCGCGGCAGTTGAACTTAGCGCTGCATGTTGCCGCCGTGCCTGGGGCGACGGCGGACGTGGCAACCAGCCGAAGCGTGGCGGTGGCGCAGGCGTTGCTGGCCGCCCATCCGGAGTTGGCGAGCGGAGGGTACAGCAATGTGGTGGTTGTAGCCGATGCGGAGGGCGGCAGTCCGCTTGTGGTGGAAAGGCCGATGAGCACGTTTGCGGGGGCGAAGTGAGCGATGTGGAAACGCTTGCCGGGAGTGGGTTTGCCGAAGCGGGTTTGCAGGGGTGAGGATGGCAACTGAAGTGAAATCGTTGGCGCAGGCGATCCGCGAACGGCGCTCCACCCCCAGTTTTACGGGAGAAGAGATGCCGGCAAGTGATCTGCGACAAATCCTGGATGCGGGGCTGCAAGCGCCGAGCGGCTACAACATGCAGCCATGGCGATTTGTGGTGGTGCAGCACCCGGAGCAGCGTCGGCGGCTGCGCGCGGCGAGCTACAACCAGGCCAAGGTGGAAGAAGCGTCGGCGGTAATTGTGGCCTGCGGCGACCGCGACGGCTGGCGCAAGGACCTGGACGAGATGCTGCGGTTGGGGCGTGCAGCCGGCATGACCGAAAGCTACGCGGCGCAGGCGGCGCAAAGTGTGCCGGCGTATCTATCAAGCTTCACAGAAGACCAGATGACCGGCTGGCTGAACAAGCAGGTCATGTTGCCGTACACGTCGATGATGCTGATGGCCGAGGTGCTAGGCTACGATACGGCACCGTTGGAGGGCTTTGAGCAGCATAAGGTATGCGAGATGTTGAAGCTGCCGATGAGCTATTGGGTGGTCGCCATGCTGGCCGTGGGGCGGCTCCATGGGCCGGACAAGTTCGATGGCGGGCGGTTTGACCGCAGCCGGACGGTGTTTGGGGAAGAATATGGCAAGCCGCTTCGGTGACGCCGGCAGCAAGCAGAAGGATAGGGAGCGGGGTTGGCTGAGATGAGAGCTTTGGGTCGCCTGCTGCTGCTAGTCGTGCTGTTGGTCTTGGTCACTGCTGTGCTGTATCTGCGTGAGCCGATATGGCTTCAACAGCAGGCGACGCACCTTGGGCTGTTTGCATCCCGCGTGCAGAGCAATTATGTGCTCACGCCGGAGGGCCGGGTGCATTATTACGAGGCCGAGCCCCGCATCCCGGGGGGCGGCGTTCCGCTTGTTCTGGTACACGGCTTTGCCGATCGCGGCGAAAGTTGGGCGCCGATGCTCAAGCGGCTCAAGCATGCTGGTTTTCATGTGTATGCGCCAGACCTGCTCGGCTTCGGGCGCTCTCCCAAGCCCGAAGGCGGCGATTACTCTATGGAGGGCCAGGCCAAGTTTGTCTACGATTTCGTGCAGGCGCTGGGGCTGCAGAAGACCCATGTCGGCGGTTGGTCGATGGGCGGCTGGGTGGTGCTGGACTTGGCTCACCAGCATCCTGAAGTGGTGGATCGGGTGGTTGTTTTTGATTCTGCTGGCTTGCCGATGCCCGAGGGAGCTCTTTCCTCGTTTCGTTTTCAAAATGCGGAGGACGTGGCGCAATGGTGGACGATGGTGGAGCCTGAAGCCAAGCCGCTGCCGAAGAGTGTCCGCGAGGACTTGATCCGGCAGGTAGGGAAGAACCAGGTCATTCTAAGAAAGGGGATGGACGCTATGGCGCACGAACCGCAGCACGTCGATGCGTTCCTCCCGCAGCTTTCTTCACCACTGCTGATTGTCTGGGGGAGCCGCGACGGACTTATCCCGCTCACAACCGGACAGCAGATGCATGCGCTGGACCCGCGCTCCGAAATGGACATTGTGGAGGGCTGTGGGCACCTCGCGCCGGAGCTGTGCGCCCCCCGGGTCGCTCCGGCGGTGGCTGACTTTCTTCGGTCGAATCCGGCACCGCAAGGTGGGGTACGTACGCTGGCGAATATGCGCCGGTAAGGCATGCGGAAAGATCGTTCTTAGATCGTCTGTTCCAAGCGGGCTGGGGCGATCGCGCTACAACGCCTCTTCCAGAACGCAGCGTCCAGAACTCGCCATCCAGAACTTGCCATCCAATGACCGACGGGTTTGCTGTGTTTCTGTGGATACAGCACGGATCTTTCACACAGAGTTACAGCATCCTATTTTGAAGAAGCCGCAACAGAATGGGCTTTTCAAGTGTTCCATGGGTATGCTAAGGTCCCAAGTTCGAGAACTCGGACGAGGCCTCTGCCGGGCTGTTGGGCTGCTGGGGGCGTGGCTTCTGATGACCGCGAGTGCGCAGGCCTCCGTAGCCGTGCTGTTGGAGCAGCCGTACGGCGGTATGGGCAAGTACAACCCGACCGGGCACTCCGCCTTATATTTCGACCATATCTGTGCCGCGTCGCCCATAGCATTGCGGCCATGTGCGCCGGGCGAGCTTGGGGTGGTGATCAGCCGGTACGACGAAATCGGTTCCTACGATTGGGTCGCGATGCCGCTGGTGCCATACCTGTTCGCCGTGGACAGCCCCGCGGCGGTGCCGGCCCGCATCGACCGGCTGGAGGTATTGCGGCTGCGCGACCTGTATCGCCGCAAGTATCTGGAGGAGCTCGCCCCGGACACGCCGACCGGCGGCATGCCGCAAGGGAACTGGTACGAGCTGGTGGGGTCGGCATACAACCGAACGATCTACGGATTTCAGCTGCAAACCTCACCGGCTCAGGATGCTGCGCTCATCGCGCGCCTCAACGATAATCCAAACGTAACCCGCTACAACGGAGCCTTTCGAAACTGCGCAGACTTTACGCGCGATGTCTTGAACCAACTGTACCCCCATGCGGTACGGCGCAACTTCATTGCTGACTTTGGACTGATGACGCCCAAGGATGTGGCACGGGATATCGCGCACTATGGACGCAAGCATCCGGAGTTGGAGCCGCAGACCTTTGTGGTGCCGCAGGTACCGGGCGACCTACCGCGGTCGGTGGGCGTGGAGGGCGTGACCGAAAGCCTGCTGAAGCGGTATGCGGTGCCGATGTTGGCCTTGTCGCCGCATGTGACAGCGGCGGTCTTGGCGGCGTATGTGGGGGATGGGAGGTTCGGTGTGCCGAAGCATGCGCCCACGCTAGACCTCCTGGCGCTGGAGCAAACAGCCAACCCGGTCCCGCGTACACGTCAGCTGGAACGTCGGCCTCACGCGGAGGAAGCGCCCACAAAGCCCGAAAACGAAGGCGAGTCACCCTCGGCGGTGGTCCTGCCTTTCCATCCCGGGAGCAGGAGGCCCCAGGTGGGCGAGGTGCTGCCCTCGGCGTATGTCGATCAGATCGAGTGCGATTTGTGCGGCAAGGATTGGATGCTGCCTTAGATTTTGTTTGCAGGTACAAAGGACGCGTGCGTGCGTTACAAGGCAGAGCGCCTGTGCCATTACAATCCGGGCATGGCTCATGTAGAGAAGCCCCTGGGTAAGAATGTGCGCTTTCTTCTGCCCTCGTTGAAACTAAAGCAACCCTGCGGCGGTAGTTGCACGGTGGAGCAGACCGTGCATAATTTCTTGATGGCCCACTTCGGCGGGTACACGGCCACGGCTGCCAACCTTTTTGGGTATTGGAAAGAAGAGAATGGGGCGTTTTCCTACGGCGAACACCGGGAGTTCACCGTGGCGCTCACCGGCGAAAGCGGACTGGATGAGCTGAAGAGCTTCTTGGGCGACATTGCCTGCACGCTGGACGAAAAATGCCTGTACGTCGAGGTAGCGGGGAATGCGATGCTGTTGTATGGGCAGAAGACTCCCATGGAGCTTTCTGTGGGGCTAAATGGGCAGGCACGAAGGATGCAGTAGTGGCTGATCTAAAAGTTTTTAGCTTTACCGCTGTCTCGCAAGCAGGCGAGAAGAGTTGGTTACGCCCGAAGGGAAAGCTGCTGCGGGCAAACAGCAGATCCCTCCGCTACGCTGCGGGATGACAACAAGAAAGTTGTGGCAACTAGGAAGGTGTGGCAACTAGGAAGCTGTGTTGCCGGACGTGTGTGGCCAGAGGCGTGTTGCAGAGGCGTCAGGTGGTCGCTGCAGAAACAGGCTCACTCCTCTGCCAGCACACGGGCGAAGACGGCGTCGATGTTGGCGAGTTGACGGCGAAAGTCAAAGGCGGCGGCGAGCTGCTCCGGGGTGAGGCGGGCGGTGATGGCGGGGTCGGCCGCAATCAGTTCCCGGTAGTTGCGGTCGTTGTTCCAGGCGTCCATGGCGTGGCCCTGCACGAGCCGGTAGGCATCCTCGCGGCTCATGCCGGCTTCGGCGAGCTCGAGCAGCAACTGGCCGGAGAAGACGAGGCCGCCGGTGAGTTCCAGGTTGCGGAGCATGCGGGCGGGATAGACCAGTAAGCGGTCGATCAGCGTGGCGGTTTTGTCAAGCAGGTAGTCGGCGAGCGCGGTGGTATCGGGCAGGATGACGCGCTCGGCGGAGGAGTGCGAGATGTCGCGCTCGTGCCACAGGGCGACGTCTTCAAGCGCAACCTGGGCATTGCCGCGGACCACACGCGCAAGGCCGCAGATTTGCTCGCTAGTGATGGGATTGCGCTTGTGGGGCATAGCGCTGGAGCCCTTTTGTCCGGGAGAGAAGAACTCTTCGGCCTCGCGGACCTCGGTGCGCTGCAGGTGACGGATTTCGGTGGCGATCTTGTCGAGGGTGGAGCAGAGAACGGCGAGCGTGGTGATAAAAGCGGCATGTCGGTCGCGCTGCAGCACCTGGGTAGAGACCGAGGCGGCACGGAGACCGAGCGCGGCGACGATGGCGGCCTCATGCTCGGGCTTCAGGTGGCCGAAGCTACCGACGGCACCGGAGACCTTACCGACGCGGAGATCTTCGGCCGCGGCGTCGAATCGCTTGAGGTTGCGGCCCATCTCGGCGTACCAAACGAGCAGTTTCATGCCGAAGGTGGTGGGTTCGGCGTGAATGCCATGCGTGCGGCCGATGGTGGGGGTGTGTTGGAATTCGACGGCGCGGCGGCGCAGGACCTCGCGCAGACGGAGGATACCGGCGCGGATGATTTTGGAAGCGTCAACCAAAGCGAGCGCCTGGGCGGTATCGACGACATCGGTGGAGGTGAGGCCGAAGTGGAGCCAGCGGGCGGCATCGGAACCAGCTGCTTTTACGTTTTCTGCAACGGTCGTGGTAAAGGCGAGAACATCATGGCGGAGCTCGCGCTCAAGCTCCTCGATGCGCCCGACGGAAAAAGCGGCGTGCTGGCGTAGTTCGGCGGCCGCGGAGGTGGGAACCACGCCAGCCTGCGCCAGGGCCTCCGTAGCGGCAAGCTCCACGGTGAGCCAGCGCTCAAATTTGCTTTGGTCGGACCACAGGGCGGCCATATGTGGCCGGGTATAGCGAGCGATCATGCGTGCACGTTCCGCCTAGGCCTGCTCGACGCCGAGCAGCTTACTCATTTCGTCATACAGAAAGCCGCGACCGGGTTTATAGGGCTGAACCCACTTGCCGTCGAGGACGAATTGTGGAATGGCGCGCTTGCCGGTTTGTGCAATGACCTCGTCGGCGGCGCCCGGGGTGCGTTCTATGTCGATCTCTTTGAAGGCGATCGCATGCTTATTCAAAAAGCGTTTGGCTTCCCGGCAATCGCGGCACCAATCGGCGGTGTAAACCAGTAATTCCATTTTCATCGTGCTCCTTGGAGGTCGAGTCGAACTGCGACTTCAACATATCCTTTACTGCTCATGGTAATTGCGCAGGAGACCGCCGTCGATCACATAGGTGGAGCCGGTGACGTAGGCAGCTTCGTCGGAGGCGAGCCAAGCGACCAGGCCGGCGACATCGGCGGTGGTGCCCATGCGGCCGAGAGGGATGTTGCGCAGCAGGGGATCAAGCTTGGCAGGGTCATCGAGCAGGCTCTTATTAATCGGCGTAATGATCGCACCAGGCGCGACGTTGTTTACCGTAATGCCGAGAGGGCCGAGTTCGACGGCGAGGTCGCGCATGAGCATGCGCATGCCGCCTTTGGCCGCGCAGTAGCTGGCGAAGTGAGGAAACACCATGTCCTCGTGCACGGAGGAGATGTTGATGACACGGCCAGGCTTTTTGGCGTCGCGTAGCTTGCGCACAAAGGCCTGCGTGATGAAGAAGGCGCCTTTGAGATTGACGTTGAGCACAGCGTCGTAATCGGCTTCGGTGACGTCCCAGAAGTCGGCACCCTTCTCGACGCCCGCGTTGTTGACGAGGATGTCGCAGCCGCCGAGCTGCGTGTAGGCCGCGTCGATGAGTGCCTGGCCGCCGGCAACCGTGGACACATCGGACTGCACGATGACGGATTTACCGGTGCTGCCTTTGCCGTCATTGGAAGCGGCGATCTGTTTTCGCGTGTCTTCGGCGCCCTCAGGGCGGCTGTGGTAATCGATGACGACAGAGGCGCCTTCGCTGGCGAGACGCACCGCGATCGCTTGGCCGATGCCGGACGATGATCCTGTAACCACCGCTGTTTTGCCCTCAAATCGACCTGCCATGGCGCGTGTCTCCTTCAGGTTGGTGAGATGCGAATTTTTCGAGCGGCGACATGGCATCACCTGGAGCCCGATCTTCAGGCCCGGCGGCTTCTGCGAATGGCTGGGAACGCCGGTGACGGAAGAAGTCGCGAAGAAGAGAACCAGCTTCGGCTTCGAGCACGCCTTGCTGCACTACGAGCTGGTGGTTGAGGGCGGGGTGATTGAGCACGTGCAGGACGGAGCCGGCTGCACCTGCCTTGGGGTCGCGTGCGGCGAAGATAAGCCGGGCCAGCCGGGCGTGCAGCATGGCGCCGGCGCACATGGCGCAGGGCTCCAGCGTGCAAATGAGGGTGCAGCCGAGTAGGCGATAGTTGCCGAGAGCACGCCCGGCCTCGCGCAAGGCGACGATCTCGGCATGCGCGGTGGGGTCGTGCGTGCGCAGGACCTGGTTGTTGCCCCGGCCGATAACCTGACCTTCAGGAGACAGGAGGACGGCGCCGACCGGAACCTCGCCGGCACGCTCGGCGGCACGAGCCTCCTCGAGGGCGAACTGCATCCAGCGCTCGGCGAGGTCGGGGCTCATGCCCTGAGTCTAGCCGAGGTGCTCGCCGGCCTCAGCTTCGAGCGCAAGGAGAAAGGCTTGGAGGACGGCGATACGCGGCTGGGCGAACTCTTGTGCGGCAGGGAGGCGCAGCTTGGGCGGTAAGGTTTCGAGCGCTCGGCGGAGTGAGGCGCGAACGTCGGCGAAAAGATGGAAACGCGTGTCGCTGTCGAGCTTGGCGGCGTTACGAAGAATGCCAACGGCGCCGAGTTGTTCAAGGATGTCGGCATCGCGGAGCAGGGTGGCTTCGGGGCTGCGCGGCTCATCTTGCGGCTGGTGCTCGCGGATAGCGGCGAGCACGGCGGGAGTCTTGGCGGACGGGAAGCCGATGTGCTGAAGGAGCATGGGGGCTTGCTGGCAAGCGTAGGCGACGTGGTCCCAGTCGGCGAGCTGGGTCGGCTCGTCGGGGCGATGGCCGATGAAGACGCCGAGGTCATGAAGAAAGGCTGCGGCGAAGACGACATCGTCGTCAAAGGCGAGCTGCGGCATATGGGCGGCGATGGCTTGCGTGAGCGCATACAAGCGGGGCTGGTGGCCGTACTTGTGGGCCGGCTTAGCCTCGCGCTGCAGGTGAGCCACGAGGCGTTCGCGCCAGGAGAAGGTGGCGAGGCTCAAGCGCCGCGCACCTGCGGCTGGGCGCCCGGGCCGAAGAACCGCTCGATCTGCCCGGCGAGCTCGCGCAGCTTAACACGGCGGCTATTGAGGGCGGGCTCACCAAGCGAGAAGGCCTGTGCCCAGATGCCTTCGAGCACGGGCAAAAGGCGCTCAGGGGTGAGCTCGGCCGTGGACCAGGTGCTGATTTGGTCGTAAAGGGATTGGGCTTCCTCGTCGTACTCGTCAGCGGGGGCGCCTTGGGCGATGAAGCCCTCGACGTCGGCTGTGGCGACGAGCTCTCGGAGGGAGGCAAGGTCGGGAGGTGGCGGCCAAGAACTAGGCATCGTTGCCCATCCAGATGGGTCGAAGGTGATTGAAATTGATTACGTTGCGGCCAGTGCGTTCCAGATAGGCGAAAAGCCGTCCATCCAAGATGCAGACATCGGCTGCAGCGGATCAGCTGGCATTTTTAACGCTCAGTAGAGAACCATCAGAGGCGTTGAGGGCTACTGTTTTATAGTGTCTTGTCGGAGGTCCACTCCATCCTGTCATCCGTAACAGATTTTTTGTAGCCTCGTCCGATGATTGAACTTCATCGCGATAATCAGGGTTGCGGTAGGACAAAGTCACTTGCCACGTCTTCTCGTCTTCGGAAATGCTGACCTCTTCCAACCGTATGTCACGAAACATTTCAGGGGCATATAGCTCCGAAAAAGTCTTCACGGATTCCCGAACGGCTTCTTTCACAGGCAACATACGATCCATCCTTACCCTCATTATGCGGGCTCTTGTTGGGTGAGGCAATGGAGGGCGCCTAGGCCCCAGATGAGGTCGGTGGAGGCGATGCCGGTGACGGTACGGTTGGGGAAGCAGTCGGCTAGGATGTTCAGCGCGATGCGGTCGTTGGGGTCGTTGAAGGTGGGGACGAGGACGAGGTTGTTGGCGATGTAAAAGTTGGCGTAGCTGGCGGGAAGGCGCTGGCCTTCTAAGAGCACGGGCGAATGCATGGGGAGGGTGGGGATGGTCAAGGGT
>CAXTTZ010000098.1:0-10600 GCA_964247325.1 uncultured Acidobacteriaceae bacterium
GCCCGGCCCCAGTCAACTTGGTCACAGGCGCGCCCACGCCCGCGGTCAACCCCGGCTTACCGCTCTCTACCCTTAGCGCGCGCGGTCTGGATCCTAACTTCCTCAATCCGCAATCCATGTCTTTCGATTTCACTGTCGAACAGCAACTTCCGTTGCGCTCCACGTTCACCATCGGCTACGTCGGCAACCGTGCCACACGTCTGCCCATCTTCGTCGATACCAACGTTGATCCCGCCTCAGCCGTCAATCGCGCCTACACCTTCATCTCGGCTGCGGGCGCTGCGCCCACCACGGTCAACGTTCCTTTCTATACCAACCGCCTTTCCAATAGCACCGGTGCGGTCTTGACCGGATTCTCCGACGTCAACTCCAACTACCACTCGCTCGTCACGACCGTCCGTAAGCCCTTCAGCAACGGCGTGGAAATCCTCGCCAACTACACCTGGTCGAAAGTCATGGACGGTGGTCAGATTTCCGGGGTAAACGGCACCTTCAACGGTACGGACACACCTATAGACCCTTTTGCCCGCGGTCGCCACCAGGGCCGCAGCGCCGAGTACGCTCTTTCCGACCTCAACGTGAAGGGTCGCTTTGTCGGCTCCGTCGTCGCGCTCTCCTCCGTAGATCGCTTTGTGAGCGAACGCTTGGCACGCTACGCCCTAGATGGCTTTCAGCTATCCGGCACCTTTACCGCCCAGTCCGGCAATCCACTTACCGGCTTAATGACCAGTGCACCTGCCTCAAAGATCACCGACGGCGGTCTCTCCGGGGCAGAACTCTCCCTTTTCAACTCTGGTACCCCCGGCCGCGTGCCCACTGCGATCGCTGCACGCAATGCGTTTCGCGGACCCGGCATTCACAACTTCGACGCCCGCGTCTCCCGCACCTTCCCCATCCGCGAGCGCTTCCGCTTGGAACTTTTCGCTGAGGCTTTCAACCTCGTGAATCACCGCAACATCCTGAGTGTTTCCACGAACCTCTACAACTACCTGAACCCAGGCGTGAGTTCCACCACAGCCTCCGGTACCGTTGCCTGCCCTGCCACCAGCACCGGAGGCTGCATCGTCCCGCTACCCAGCTCCAGCACCCCGTTCGCCACCCCGACCAGCACCTCCAGCATTCTCTACACTCCCCGCCAGCTACAACTCACCGCAAAGCTGTACTTCTGACGCAATGCACCGCAACAGAGCACGATGACATCGTCCTTAAAACCAAGGCCACCCTCTTGACACATCCGCTACACTGAAGCGCGACCAAAACCGAAAAGGGCAGGATCGCGACTCACTGTCAGTAGGAGAAGCCCAAGCCTAAGTTCAGCACTGAACGTACTTTAGAGGAGAAGTACCCCGGGGGAGGGGTACCCTGGCTCCAACGGCCTTACTGCACCGCGGGAGGCACCAGCGGCGCTGGCGCCCCACCATCGAACGCAACCGGAAACTTTCTCATCTCTTCAAGAGCCGCAGCCGTCTTGGACAGAAACTGCCAACAAGCTACATCCGGCTTGTCGAGCACGCACACAATGCGTCCATACAGCGCTTGCCCTGTCGGCAGTGTAAACGTTCCCTCCGCCGTCGACGCCGGATGTCCTCCAACCTCAAAGCGCACCGGCTCCCCCATGTTGGTCTTCGCACCCGCCGCCGCCAGTCCCTGCGCCTCACCTCGCGTGAGCTCAGCTAAGGAATCGGCAGTAAAGGTCTTCTTCAAACAACCAGCGTCCACCCGGACCAGCAGCACAAGCGCAAAGGCTCCTTCCCCCGTGCGCATACGCGAAAATGGCAGATTGATGCACTTACCCGCGTCTCCGGCCGTGGCGGCATTACTGCTCAGGCTGGCCTGAAACGCCGCACCCACCAGAGGTCCCGCCTCCACGAAGTCGGCTGGATATTGGTACGTCAGGTGAAGCACGTCGCTATGGAATACCTGCATCGCTTTCGCATCCGAACTACCTGGATGAGAGTTGGCCTGCTGCCCCCAGGCTCCCTGGCCGAGCAAGTAGAAAACCCAAGTTAGCCGACACAACGCAAACGGCAATCTCCTAAACAGGTGCATGCCCGCATGCTAGCACCGCTTCCGCCACCCGGCTATGCTGGAGGCATGGCCCTCGCGCTTTCCAGGCAGACACGCATCTTCATTGCGTTTGCTGCGGTGTACCTCTTCTGGGGCTCCACATACACAGCCATCCACATCGCCGGCGAGCACCTGCCACCCCCGGTCGTTTCCGCTGCGCGCTCGCTGACCACAACCGTGCTGATGCTCGGCATCGCGCTCGCTGCGGGTAAATCCTTGCGCGTGCCTCGCGGTGAAGGCTGGAAGCTGGCGCTGGTCGGCGTCCTCTTTATGAGCGCCAACAATATGCTGCTCACCTGGGCCGAAACGATGGTGCCCACCGGGTTCGCCTCACTGCTGGTTTCCACGATGCCGATCATGGTCGCGCTGATGGAGCGCTTTCTGCCCGACGGCGAGCCGCTCCATGGACGCAGCTGGGCGGGCACGCTGCTCGGCACCGCCGGCATCGCCATCCTGGTGTGGCCCTCGCTACACGACACGCGCCATCACCTCGCCATAGCGCACACCGGCTTAGGCATCTTGCTCTGCTTGTTGGCCGCATTAGCGTTTGCAATCGGTTCTGTGCTTTCGCGGCGCTTCCACTTCAAAGCGGATACCTTCATCGCGACTGGATGGCAGATTGGAGCCGCTAGCCTCTTCAATCTTCTGTTCGCCCTGGGGGCCGGCAGCTTTCACCGCGCCGTCTGGACGCGCTCGGGGGTCGAAGCCATTGTGTATCTGGCGGTCTTTGGTTCGTTGGTCGGGCTGGTAGCGTTCACCTATCTTTTGCAGCAAGTGCCGGTTTCCAAGGTGGCGACCTATGCGTTTGTGAACCCCGTGATCGCCGTTGTACTCGGAGCACTTTTGCTCAGGGAACGGCTAGCGATCACAGAAGGTATCGGAATGGCAATCATCGTGTGCGCGGTCGCGCTGGTCGTCCTCAGCCGGGTGAGCGGCGGGCGGAGCCGGAAGGTCCTTGCGCGCGAGGTGCTAGCCGCAGCTGGGAGCGCTTCCGAATAGCCGCAAGTAGCTCAAAATGTGAAGGAAGCCCCAAGCTGAATGGTGCGATTAGAGGCCGTAAGCGGGCTGAAGTCGTTCGCCAGCGACAGCGAGTGCCCAAAATACTTTGAAGTGAGCACGCCTATCGGCACGCCGGGATTGTTGTGGTTGGTCAGATTTTGGACATCGACGGAAAACTGCAGATCCCAGGGCCGATCCGACCGCCCACCGGTCACACCGCCTGAGGAGGTTGCGGAATCCGTCGTCGCTCCCGAGATCTCATTGCCTTTCGGTCGCGGACCGAGCAAAATATCACGCTTGAGTTGAAGATCGATCCACAACAGAGCGGGAGCGGTCGCATAATTGCGCGGGATGATGCGCTGGCCCGCAATGGGCGCCGTATCAAACACTCCATAGGGCGTGCGCACGACCGAAGCCCGGGTGAGGTCCGTCGCAAAAGCCGGCCGGTCATTGAAAACGGTGTCGCCATTGGCGTCGGCACCCGTTGTGATGTTGAACGGCACACCGGCCTGTGCGGCCAGGTAGGGCTGAATTTGAAAGCCACGCGGCAAATTGCACGCCAAGCCTACGTTGAGCAGCTGCCGGTGCTGCCTCCCGGTTCGGCCATAGTCCGCGCGCACATCGTATGAATTGGAAACAAACGTAGCGGAGCGGTCCTCCGCGTCATCGGTTTCGCTTAGATCCTTTTCAGCGGTGTACAGCCCAAACAGCAAGATCTTCGACGTGAGTTGCAAGTTCGCGTTGGTAAAAAACCGCTCTGTATTGCCGTTCGCGTCGGAGGAAAATTGGTAGATATTTTGGTTTGTACCGAGCGGTCGAAGGCCGCTACCAGGGCTGTTCGTCAGATATGTCCCAGGCAGCGGCGCATTGATGTTACGCAGCACGTAGTTATGGGTGTTGTGCACGTACTCGAATGTGGCCGCTATCCTGCCGCGAGCGCCAATGTTGCGGTCCGCACCCAACGTTGCGATCTCACCATAGGCCGAGCGCAGCGCCGGGCTTACACGATAAAGCGTAGGTTGCGCAGCGACGAGGTTCGTCGGTGCGGGCAGCGCGGGGTACGTGTCCGGGCTCTGGACGAAGTATGCCGTCTGCGACGTGCCGTTTTGGCGCACGGCGCGCAGGAGATCGGCAGCCGGAAAGCGCTCATAAAACAAACCCGCCCCACCGCGCAAGGTCACCAGCGGTGACTTCGCTGTGCCGTGGCGAACGGCCCATCGCAGGGCCACACGCGGAGCGGGGTCGATATGATCCGGCACTGCGGTTTGGCTCTCAAAGCGGAGGCCGTAGCTCAGCCGCAGGTTCGGCGTGAGGCGCCAATCATCTTCTGCAAAGAGGCCGATGTCCTCGGTAGTCAGCCGTGCGCTCGGCTGCCCGGTGGTGAGGTCGAACTGCGAAGCGCCGCCACCCTGGGCACGAATCTGCGCAGCGCTCAGGTTAGCGGCCATCCCCTGTGCTGTGACCTGATACGCCGCGATCGAATCGAACGTATATTGCCCGTTGAAGTTCTCCGTGGAGCGGTTAGCCTCGCGCAGCGAACGCACCCGGAAGCCGGTTCGGACCGCATGAGTCCCGCGTTCCACCTCCAGCAAATCTTGCAGTTCCAAAGCGTCCTGGTGATCCTGCACGGCCTGCAACGGACTGCCGCCGCCGACAAAGGCGCCCTGCACCAGAAGCGTCGGTGCGTTGCTGTTCGGCTGCTGCTCCAGGCGGGTGCGCAGATATTGAAAGCGCGTTTCGTTTACGGTGTGCGCTCCCAATACCTGCGTATCGGAGAACTGCAGACTGTTGGTCAGCGTGTCTAAGGTAAAGGCGGCCGAAGGCGTCACAAAAGGCCGAATACCGCTGTTGGTAATGTGGGTGTGGCTCCACTCATCGCGCGCATAGGCGAAGTTGTTGCTACCGAACTGGCGGTCGAGCCGGAGCGCGTAGGTGTCAGTGCGTTGCGGTGCGGGAAGTGCTTGCGACAACGTTCCTGGGTTCAGCGTGGGGTCAAGCACCACGGCATTCACCACGGCATTGTTAGCTAACACCTGGATGTTATCCGACGCGAAAAACGAAGTGTGCTTGTCCAACGGCCCGTTTACATTGCCATCGGTCTGGAAGGCATAGAAGGGCGGCTGCAAGGTGGTATACGGGTTGCGCGCGTCGAAGGGCTGATTGGTGCCAGTAACGTTCAAAGCGCCGTGCAGCTTGTCTGTACCGGGCTTGGTCGCGACCTCGATCCGTCCGAAACCAAAGGCGTCGTAGTACGCCGAGTACGGATTGTTGTTGAGGCGGATCGAGCGGATCGACGACTTGGGCGGCAGACGCGATCCGGAGAAACCATCGACCAAGATCTGTGTGCGGCCGAGCCCACCGGCTAGTGCTTGCAGCTGCTGCTGCATCGTGGCGTTGTCACCGGACAGGATATCGAGGGCGTGGCCCTCAAAGACCAACGCATCCCCATTGGCGCCGTGGCTGACTGCGCCGTCCTCTTGCACCTCGATGGTCTCCGGCTGGCCGGCAACGACCAGCTTTAGTCTCACGTCGAGCCCCCTCGTGCTGCCGGTGTCGGTGCGTAGTTCCAGCGGCCGGCTCACAAACAGGGCAAACCCGGCAGATTCCACCCGCAAGGTGTAGGTGCCCGGGGGCACATGGAAGAGGAACCGTCCGGCATCGTCGGTCGTCGTGTCGCGCGGTGTGGCGGAGGGGAGTGCAGGACCGTCGAGATGAACCGATGCGCGCGGTAGCAGGGCGCCTGTGCCATCGGTCACGGTGCCAGACAGGGTTCGCAGCGTCAGGCCAGCAGTTTCACCAGGTGCCTGGGCACAGGCGGGAGCAAGCTGCATGCCGGTGGGTGCAAGCAGGATGGAAAGGATACCAATCTGGCCCAAAGAACGTCGCAACAAGCAGAACTCTCCAGAAGCGTGATCAACGGGTGAAGAATCTTTGCGTCGGAAGTATTAGCTTCGTATGAAACGCTGCAAAAAGAGGTACAGGGTGGGTACGTCTGGTGTCGTTGGTGTACACCAAGGTTACTACGGTTGGAACGAGTGTGCACTCCTTGCCCTGCCGCGAAGCGGTGCGGGCTCGTACAATCAGGGACAACGCCGACCGTGCGCCGTTTTTGGCTTCCGATGAGACTTCGTCCCGTTTTTCTCGTGCTTCTGATCCTGGGTGGGTTCTACTACCTGTCCACGCGTTTGTTTCCGGCCGGCACGCTTGCCGAGATGCTGCACGCGCCCGTTGCCGGGGCGGCGACGGAGGCTGTGCGCGGCCCTTCGGGCAGGTTTGACCTGCAGGTAGCGTCGGCCGCGCCGGCATTTGACTCCGAGGAACAGCAGAACATCGGCGTGTACAAGCGCGCGCTGCCCAGCGTGGTGAACATTACCTCGACCGAGGTCGCCTATGACTTCTTTTATCGGCCTGTGCCGCAGCAGGGGCAGGGGTCGGGGTTTGTGCTGGATAAGCAGGGGCACATCCTGACCAACAACCACGTGATCGAGGGCGCGCAGACCGTAGAGGTGACGCTGGCGGACCGGCACAAGTATAAGGCGACTATCCTGAATAAGGACCGCAACCATGATCTAGCGCTGCTGCAAATTCAGGGTGCGCCGAACCTGCAGCCGGCGACCTTGGCGGAGTCGAACAGCTTGGTTGTGGGACAGCAGGTATATGCGATCGGCAACCCGTTCGGCTTTTCGGGCACGATGACGCGGGGCATCATCTCGGCCATACGGTCGATCCAGATGCCTTCGGGCAACAAGATCGAGGACGCGATCCAGACGGATGCTTCGGTGAATCCTGGCAACTCCGGTGGGCCTCTGCTGAACTCGCACGGCGAGGTCATCGGCATCACGACGCTGATTGCGTCGAATCCGAATGGCGGGGCGGACCAGTCGGCGGGCATCGGGTTTGCGATACCGATCTCGACGGCGAAGGCGGTATTGAGCGACTTTGCGCAGTACGGGCGAGTGCGGCGGCCGTCGCTCGATGTGGTGACCCTGCCCATCGGGCCGGATGTGGCCGAGCAGATCGGGCTGCCGGCGGACTACGGCATCTTGATTGAGCGCGTGCTGCCGAACGGGGCGGCGGCGCGGGCAGGGCTGCGTGGCGGGACACAACGGGCGTATATGGGGAACACGCCGGTGATGCTAGGTGGCGACCTGATTGTGGCGGTCGATGGGCAGGAGATCACCACGCCGCAGGATCTGTCGGGGGTGCTGAATGCGCACCGGGCAGGCGATGCGATTGCAGTGACGGTGTACCGTGGGCAGCGCCGGATGGAGGTGCGGGTGACGCTTTCCGATGCCAAGGAGAGCGAAGCGGACGGGCAAACGACGTAGGATGGGGTACCCCTCCCCCCGGGGGTACTTTTCTGTAAAGTACCTTATCTGCTGAAGTTACAGGTGGGGTACAACTGGGTAAGTCTTGTTTTTAGTTGTGGCAAGAGTATAGCGGGTGTGTCAAGGGGCGCGGCTCAGGCTGTGTTGCGGGTTCGTCCTTGCAAGACGGTGGAGTGTTTGTGCCTCGGGAGGAAAGCAGGTCCCTTCGGGAATAACAATTAGAAAGGCAAAAGCAAACGCAGATTCCCTTCGGGCATGACAACGAAAAGGGTATGGCCAAGGAGGCGTGGGCATCGAGCTTTTTGCGCTGGATGCCCTTGCCTTGCGTGGGATTAGAAGCGTAGGGCGATTTCGCCGGTTACGGTGCGGGGGGTGACGTAATGCGTGCCGGAGAAGGTGGAAAGGAAGTTGTAGAGGGCGTATTTGTTGGTGACGTTAATGGCGGTGAGGCGGGCGCCTAGCTTGTAGTGCTCGGAGTGGAAGCTGTACAGGCTGTCGTCGCCGAGCTCCATGTCGAAGAGGTTGCGGGGCTGGATGCGTTGGGGGTTGCGGTCGTCGTCTTGGGTGCCGGGGATGGGAATTTTGACGAGGTTGGAGGTGAGCTGCGAGGCGAGGCACTGCGTGAAGCCCGACGTGGCCGTGGCACGGACGCCGTTGCAGACCAAGCCGGCCTCGAACTGCTGGTCGGCGGTGTAGCCGCTTAGGTTGATGCCGGGCTGGCCGTTGATCTGAATGGAGGTGCCGGCGCAGGCGCTGTTGGGGTCAGTGGTGTTGTAGCAGGGCGTGGAGCCGGCGACAAGGCCGGAGTCGAAGTGCCAGTTGAAGGAGTAATAGAGGCTCTTGCGGAAGGGCGCTTTGTATTCGAGGTGGGTGGCTTGGTTGAAGCGCTCGTCGTGGTCGATGCGGAAGGGGTAGTTCGCGCCGGGGGTGCCAATGGTGGCGCCGAGGCCGCCGACCTGCGGGTTGAAGAAGCGTGCGGCGACCGACGAGAAGGTCCAGCGGGCGGTCAGGCCTTTGACTTCGGTGAGGGTGGCGCTGCCGGCGTAGCCAGGAATCTTGGAGTTATGCCACTCGATGGGGAAGGTGATGGGCGTGGCGCCGAGGACGGAAAAGTCATAGCCGTTGCGGGTGTATTTGGTGATCCACTCGGCGCTGACGACGAAGTGGCGGCCGGCGCTCTGTTCGAAGCCGGCGTGGAACTCATTGCGAAAGCCGGGGTTGAAGGGCGCGGGCAAGCACTGGCCGATGGTGGAAAAGATGGCATTGACGACCGGGTCGTAACAGCCTTTGGAGGCGAGCACGAGGTTCTCGTTGAACGGGGTCTCCTGGGTGCGAGCGTAGGAGACGCGCAGGACGGTCCCGGACTTTTTGAAATTGTAGGAGAGGCCGGCGCGCGGCTCGGCCTGGCGCTGAATGGCGAGACCGTTGTAGAAGTCGCCGCGGATGCCCAGGTTGAAGAGCCAGTTTTGGACCTTGAGGGAGTCTTCGCCGTAGAGGGCAAGCTGCTTGACGTCGGTTTGGCCGTGGTACAGGTAGGTGCTGCCGCCGCGGGTGAGGTCGTACGGGGCGAGCACGGGGTTGAAGGCGGGGTTGGTGGTGTTAGTGGAGGTGCCAGCACAGCCCGCGCCGCTGCCGCTGACCGGATTGCCGTTGGTGTCCAAGCAGGGGGCGTTGAGGTTGGCGTCGACCACGCCGAGGGTATCGTTTTCGCGCAGAAAGGTCTGCTCGTACATGCCGCCGAACTTGAGGCTACTGTTGCCCAGCAGGTAGGAGATGTCGGAGTGGACGCCGGCGTTGGTGAGGGTGCGGGCTTGGGCGACACTTTCCTGCTGGATGGGGCCGAGGTCATTGAGCAGGTTGTGGCTGGGGTAGTAGTTATAGGTGTCGCGGCGGACGTAGGGGGCGAAGTTAAAGACGGCCTTGGTGCTGACGAGGCGGGTGTAGGTGGGCGCGACCAGGACGGTGCCGATCTTGGAGCGCTGGTCGGTGGGGCCGGAGGTCAAGCCGAACTGGTTGGGGTCGCGGTAGTTGAACTGCGTATCGAAGCTGTTAGGGGTTTGAAACCAGGAACGGGTGTACTGGAAGTCGGTGTGAAGGGAGTCTTTGGGGCTGAACTGGAAGTCGACGCGGTCGAAGATGTTGGCTTCGTTACCCTTATCGTGCATGACGACGAACTCGGGGGCGTCGAGGAAGCGACCGGACTGGAGGCCGCTGAGAGAGAGGAAATTGCCCCAGTTTTTGTCGCCGTAGGCCATATCGAAGGCGGCGGTGGAGGTGCCGAAGGTGCCGTAGGAGAGCGAGGCGACGCCGGTGGGGCGGGTGACGCCCTGGCCGGAGCGGGTGGTGACGTTGATGACGAGCGAGGTTTTATCGCCGTACTCGGCGGGCGGGGCGCCTTCGATTACTTCGAAAGACTGGACGGCGTCGGCAGGTAGTTGGTTCGAGAAGACTTTGCTTTGCTGGTCGGTGATGGGCTCGCCATCGACCGAGAAGGAGACCTCGTTGTGGTCGCCGAGGCCGTGGAGCAGACCGTTGGAGTCGGCGGCGACGCCGGGGGAAAGCTCAGTAACGATGGAGCTGAGCTGCGAGGAGGGGCTTTCGACGGGGAGGCGGTCGATCATGGTGCGATCGACGTCGGTGTGAAAGTTGGGGTCGTTTTCGGTGAGGTCGACGGGGGCGTCCACGTTGACGGTCTCGCCGGAGCCGGTAACCTTGAGGGCCAGGGCGATCGAGACAGGAATGGTGTTAGAGATTTGGACGCCCTGGTTGGCGGGGCTGAAGCCATTCTGCGAGGCGGCTACCTGGTAGGGGTTAAAGGGCAGGTTGACGAAGGCGAAGTGGCCGGCGGCGTCGGTCTGCTGCGTTTGGTTATAGCCGCTGACGGCGTTGGTGATGCGGACGGTGGCGCCGGGAATAACTGCGCCGGTGGGGTCGGTGACGGTACCGGTGAGGATGCCGGAGTTGCTTTGAGCCGCGGCGGTGAGCGAGGCGGAAAGAACGGCGAGCGAGGCGAGGCCGAAGCGTCGCGAGGGCGAAAAGGTCATGGAGTTCCCCTGCAAATTGCCCTTTTCTGGAGAAATCTGATTCTAGAGAACTAGAATCTCTGAAGATTTCTCAAGAAAGAAGCTGTTGCTGCTTGAAGGCCAACGAGCGGCGACGGGTGCGGCGCGGCGTTGGCGAAAGGCGGCGCGGGCTCAACGGTGAGC
>CAXTTZ010000099.1:0-10592 GCA_964247325.1 uncultured Acidobacteriaceae bacterium
GGCCTTTTCAGGGCCGCGCTCTACCACTGAGCTATCTGGCCTTCCGCGAGGAAGTGGCCGGGCACCGAACGGGCCAGCCGCGAACAGTACAGACCGCCTCCGGTACAAACGCCGCTTCCCTTACAAGAAAGCCGGCTCGCAGACCTTCGGTGGACCGCCGCGCTGCCTCAAGCAGGGGCGTTCTGCAATGACTTCGCAAGTATAGCAACATTCCACCGGGGCACCAAACCCGGCGAGAACCGAAGCGCTATGCTGGTTGTATCCGCCCTCTGTTCTCCACCTAGGAGCTCCGCTTGGCCTGCTTGTCGGCTCGATCTCTGCTTGTCTTTGCCATCCTTTCGGCCGGCGCCCAGTTCTTTGCGCAATCCGTTGTACCCGGCACGCCAAAAACAGCGCACGTCCCGGCAGTAACCGCTGCCGAGGCACGTACGGCACGCGCCTTCGATGCCGCCAAGGCCCTGGGAGCCCCCGAACTGTACGCCTTTCTACGCCCCATGCCCAAGGGCGGTGATCTCCACATGCACCTATCCGGCGCGGTCTACGCCGAAACCTTTATCGCCGAAGCCGCGCAGGCCAGCCTATGCGTCGCGCCGGTCGATGCAGGCAAGCCGGCGGTCCCGGTAGGGCAAAACGCCGTTCGCCTTGTACCGCCGCAGCCGGACAAACGATGCGCCCTCGGCGAGGTACCCGCCGCCGACGCGCTCAAGCGCCAACCGCTCTATGACGACCTGATCGACAGCTTCTCCATGCGCGCCTTTGTGCCTTCCGAAGGCCTCAGTGGTCACGACCAGTTCTTCGCCACCTTCGACCGCTTTGGCGGCCTCAAGGCCTACACCGGCGAGTGGCTTGATGAAGTAGCCACACGCGCCGCCGCGCAAAACGAGCAGTACCTCGAGATCATGCACACGCCGACCTTCAGCCATGCGGCCACGCTCGGCTATAAGCTCGGCTGGCCCGAAGGCGTGGACGATCTCAGCTACCGCGCCAAGCTCAGCGCGCTGCGCGATCAATTGCTCGCTGGCGGGCTGCGCGAAGACGTCGGCGTGGACCGCAGCGAGTTTCACGATGCCGAAGTCAAGCGCCTCTCCCTGGAGCACTGCGCCGGCGAAGAAACCTCGCCTTCCGCTTCAACACCGCCCATAGAATCCGTCGCTTGTGGGGTCACGCTCCATTTCCTCTACCAAGTTCTTCGCGGCTTCCCTCCGCAGCAGGTCTTCGCGCAAACCCTGCTCGGCTTCGAGGTCGCCCAGGCCGAGCTCGACAGTGGCAACCCGCTTGTAGTCGGTCTAAATCTAGTCATGCCCGAAGACGGCCGCGTCAGCATGCAGGACTACCACCTCCAGATGCTGATGCTCGACTACCTTCATTCCGTGTATCCCAAGGTCCGCATCTCGCTCCACGCGGGCGAGCTTGCCTTCGGCATGGTGCCACCCGCTGGGCTCAACTTCCACATCCGCGAGGCCGTTGAGTTGGGCCATGCCGAGCGCATCGGCCATGGCATGGACGTGCTCTACGAAAACGATCCCCCTGCCCTATTGCGCGAGATGGCCGAACGCCACATCATGGTCGAGGTTAACCTCACCTCCAATGACATCATTCTCGGCCGCAGCCGCACCGACCACCCGCTCGCTGCCTACCGCGCCGCGCACGTGCCGATCGCGCTTTCGACCGACGACGAGGGCGTCAGCCGCATCGACCTCACGCACGAGTACGTCAAGGCCGCCGAGGAACAAGATCTGACCTACCTCGACCTCAAACGCTCCGCTCGCACCTCGCTCGAGCACAGCTTCGTACCCGGCGCAAGCCTATGGGCCGCGCCCGACGACTTCGTTCATCACACCCCCGCCTGCGCCGCGCCGGTCACCGCCAACGCTCAGCCCTCCCCGGCGTGCCAAGCCTTTCTCGCAAACAGCCCACACGCCGCGCTGCAATGGGAGCTTGAGCGCCGCTTTGCCGTCTTCGAAATCGCACAGTAAGACGCATTCTGTGCAGCCGTTGTCTTTTTGATTTGTCATTCCGTAGTGAAACGGAGGTATCTGCTGTTTGCTCGGAGCGCTACGACACCCTGGGTAGCGCCAACCTGCAGGTCCGGCCAAAATTCCACTCACGCTCTGTCCAAATCCGAACAGCCGCTGTCCAAATTCGGTCACTCCACCTCGGCCGCCACGGGAAACACATCATTTCGCCGCCAAAACGCGCCTAACACTTTGGCCCACCACGTGCTTCCCTCCCGGACATGGATGTCTCTCGGCCCGACCTGAAGCGCAAACGCCGGCGCCGCCAAGCGCTTCTGATCTTTCTGTTCGTCCTGCTTGCCGCTGGTGCGGGGGCGTTTGTGCTCCGGCTCAAGCCCGCCCTGCCCACCGTCGACGCTGCTGTCTGGACCGACACCGTCAAGCGCGGTCCGCTGGTGCGTCAGGTACGCGGGCCCGGAGCGCTGGTACCACGCGAGGACCGCGTCCGCCTTATCCCCGCTGAAACCGAAGCCACCGTCGTACGCCTCCGTGTGCTGCCCGGCGCCCACGTCGAGCCCGACACGATTTTGATGGACCTGGTCGACCCTTCGCTCGAGCAACAGGTGCTCGATGCCAAGCTGCAACTGCAATCAGCCCAAGCCGACTACGCCAACACGCGCGCCCGGCTCCAAAGCGATCTACTTGCCCAGCGTGCCGGCGCGGCCACGGTCGCCGACGAGCAGAAGCAAGCGCAACGCCAAGCCCAAACCGACGGCGAACTTTACAAGCTTGGCGTCATCAGCGGCCTCACTTACAACACTAGCAAGGGCAAAGCCGAAGAGCTGCAAGAGCGCGACGACCTTGAGCATCAGCGCCTAGCCGTAAACGGCAAAACCGTTAATACTCAACTCGCCGTGCAAGCCGCCAAGGTGCAGCAAGCCCAAGCCATGCTGCAGCTGCGCGAAAAGCAGCAAGGGGCACTCAGCGTGCGTGCCGGCATCGCGGGCGTGCTCGTGGAGGTGCCGCACCAAGTGGGTGAGCACGTCGCCTTGGGCACCACGCTCGCCAAAGTGGTGCAGCCCGACCAGCTCAAAGCCTCGCTCAAGATCGCCGAAACCCAGGCGCGCGACATCCAGATCGGCCAACCCGCGGAGATCGACACGCACAACGGCGTTATCGCCGGCCACGTCACGCGCATCGATCCCGCCGTACAAAACGGCACTGTCACCGTGGACGTTTCGCTCGACGGCGCGCTGCCGCAGGGTGCCCGGCCCGACCTTTCCGTGGACGGCACCGTCGACCTCGACCGTCTCCGCGATGTGCTCTACGTTGGCCGACCCGCCTTTGGCAACGAGAACTCCACGCTCAGTCTTTTCCGCGTTCTGCCCGATGGCAAGACAGCCGAACGCGTTCCCGTCAAGGTCGGCCGCGCCTCGGTTAACAGCATTCAAATCCTCGACGGTCTCGCCCCCGGCGACACCGTCATTCTTTCCGACATGTCCCGCTGGGACACCGCCGATCGGATCAAGCTGCCATAGCCGCTTTTTAGTTGTCGTTAGCCTTTGTTTGTCATTCCCGAAGGGAACCTACGTTTTTGTCTTACCCTCAACACCCAAGCCCAAGCCACGCCGCACCGCACCGCAGAAAGGAACCGCCCATGCCCGCAGCCGTCAGCGAGACCAGACCGGACCTCATCACCATCGAAGGCTTGACCAAGATCTTCTTCACCGATGAGATCGAAACACACGCGCTTTCGGGGGTGCACCTCAGCATCGAGCGGGGCGAGTACGTCGCCATGTCCGGCCCCTCGGGTTGCGGCAAATCCACGCTGCTCTCCATTCTGGGCCTTTTGGATACACCCACGGGCGGCCGCTACACCCTGAACGGCCGCGAGGTCGCCAACCTTAACTTCGCCGACCGCTCGCGCATCCGCAATCAGGAGATTGGCTTCATCTTTCAAAGTTTCAATCTCATCGGTGACCTCACCGTCTTCGAGAACGTCGAACTTCCCCTCACGTATCGCGCCGGCATGCCCGCCGCCGAGCGCAAAGAACGCGTGGAGCACGCCCTTGAGCGCGTCCACATGGCCCATCGTCTCCGGCACTACCCCGCGCAGCTTTCGGGCGGCCAACAACAGCGTGTGGCCGTCGCTCGCGCTCTCGCCGGCTCGCCCTCCATCCTGCTCGCCGACGAGCCCACCGGCAACCTCGACAGCCGAAACGGCGAAGCCGTCATGCGCCTCCTAGCCGATCTACATAACGAAGGCGCAACCCTCTGCATGGTCACCCACGACCCGCGCTTCGCCGCCCACGCTGAGCGCCAAATCCACCTCTTCGACGGCAAAGTCGTCGCCGAAGGCGAACTTTCCACCCTGCTCGCCCAAGCCGAAGCCGCCTACCGCACCGGCGGCGAGGTGACCCTATGATCGCATTCCAGCAAGACCTCCGTTTCGCCCTGCGCCAGCTCCGCCGCAGCCCTGGCTTCGCGCTTACCGCGATCGCTACGCTTGCGTTGGCAATCGGGGCGGCATGCATCATGTTTTCCGTGATCCGCAGCACTTTGCTGGAGCCGCTGCCCTACCCCGAGCCTAAGCAGATTGTAGGGCTCGGCTTGGAGCAGCCTGGCGATACGCCGGGGTCGCAACAGACCGGAGCGACCGCACAGTTCCTTGAGCAAAACGCAAAGTCATTCCGCTCTTTCGGGCTTACTGATGGTGGAGCCCTCGATGCGAACTTCGCAGTTGGAAGTAACCAGCCCGCCTCTGTGCGCGCGCTGCACGTCGACACCGGGTTCTTCCCCACGCTCGGCGTTGCCCCGTTGCTGGGACGCGGCTTCACACAGGCTGAAGACACACCGGGCTCCGGCGCTGTGGTCATACTGAATGAGGCGCTCTGGCGCGGTTCCCTGGGCGGCGATCCGGGCGTGCTTGGCCGTGTGGTTCGCGTTAATGGTGACCCAGCCACTGTGGTCGGGGTTATGCCCGCCAGCTTCGCTACGGTGGACGCTCCAGACATCTGGCTGCCGCTTCGCATCTCGCCGAAGGACCCGGGCTACAATGGAACAAATTATCAGCTAGTTGCGCGCTTGCGCCCTGAGATCACGCTTACGCAGGCTAATGCGGAGCTACAAGCACTTGAGCCGGCATTGTTCCACACTCTGCCGAGTTTGCGAGAGTATGTACGTCCCGGCACACCGCCTATCGCTGAGTTCGCATGGCCTCTCCAGGCCGTAGCCGCAGCCGAGGCACGACCTGGCATCATCGCCCTTTCCGCCGCCGTCGCAGCTGTGCTGTTGATCGCTTGTCTGAACTTAGCCGCGCTGATGACCGCCCGTGCCGCAGCGCGTAGAAGTGAACTTGCCCTGCGCTCTGCCCTGGGCGCGAGTCGCGGTTCACTGTTGCGCTCGCTGCTTGGTGAAAGCCTGATCCTGGCTATCAGCGGTGGTCTGCTTGGCTTATTGCTGGCCTATGCGTCCCTGCCCGTGATGCTTCACTATGCACCGCTGGAGCTACCTAAACTGCACTTCACTGTTATCAACCTCCGCACAAGCGTTTTTGCTCTTGTTGCAAGCCTGTTCGCCTCCCTGTTCTTTGGCCTACTGCCGGCGTGGAGTCTTCTGCGTTTGCGCTCTATGGTTGCACTCGGTACAGGGCGCACGATAGGTGATGCTGCCCCGCGCCAACGGCTTGGGAAGGCGCTCCTCGCAGCTCAGGTCGCCCTGGCCACGGCTCTGCTTGCGTCTGCGTCCGTCCTCTTGGGCACCTTTGCACACCTACGTGCCCGCACACCAGGGCTGCAACCCGCGCATTTGAACATCCTGCAACTGCAATTGAAGGGTGAACGCTACACCTCGGCCGCACGCACGGCACAGTTCGTGAATCTGCTCACGCAAAGGCTCTCCACTTTGCCCGGTGTCGGAGCTGTCGCGGCCGTCTACGGTTTGCCACTCGACCGCGGTCTCAACGAATCTGCCGGACCGACAAGCCGGCCCGATCTGGTCAAGTACGCCGAAGTTCGTTTCATCACCCCGGGCTATTTCAACACGGTTGGCACATCTCTGTTAGTAGGCACGGATCTGCCGACATCCGTCAACGCAGGGACGCAGCCAGTGGCGTTGATCAGCGAGCTAGCAGCCCAGCGCTGGTTTAATGAACCGTCCGCAGCCCTGGATCGCACCGTCACTGACGGTGGCCAACCAATGCGTGTCCTCGGCGTCGTTGCCCCCGTGCACCTCAGTTCACTAGCAGATGCACAAGCGCCCACGGTCTATGTGCCTATCGCGCAGCTCGACGACAAAACGGCGAGGATGATCAATAGTTGGTTTCCCGTCAGCTTCGTGCTGCGAATGCGGTCCTCGGGCCATAGCGAAGATCCCGCGCTCGCGCAGGCCGCTGCTGCAGCCGTACGTGATCTCGATGCAGACCTAGCCGTCAGTAGTTTTACTCCCATGCAGAGCTTCGTGGAGAAGAGCTACGCCGCGCCCCGCTTTTTTTCTTGGCTCGCTGGAGGCTTCGCGGCCTTCGGTCTGCTACTGACGATCGTTGGGCTATTCGGTCTGCTCAGCTATCAGGTCTCTTCGCGCACTCGTGAGATCGGGGTGCGCATGGCAGTAGGCGCAAGCCGTTCTCAGATTGCCGGTATGGTGGTGCGGCGGGGGCTCTTGTTGATTACGCTTGGTCTCCTTGCGGGGCACTGTCATCGTAGTGCTGCTGCAAAGCTCCCTGATCAGCTTTGTTGTTGCGACGCTTAACGTTCCGCTCGCTGAGGCGCGCACCGTTTTACCCGGACGCCTTGCTCCCATGTTGACCACAGTACTTGCCATGCTGCTCACCGCGGTAGCAGCTTGTCTGCTACCCGCGCGCCGCGCCGCCTCCATTGAACCCACCGAAGCTCTACGCGCCGAGTAGCCGCAAGCACCCAGGAGAGCCCTATGCACACCCTCCCTCAAGACCTCCGCTTCGCCCTGCGCCAACTGCGCCGCGCCCCTGGCTTTGCGCTTACTGCTGTGCTCACGCTGGCTTTAGGCATCGGGGCCACTACCGCGATCTTTACGTTGGTCTACCAGGTCATTCTTCGCTCTCTGCCGGTCTCGCATCCGGAACAGTTGTATAAAATCGGCGCTGCCAATGATTGTTGCGTCACCAGCGGCCTCCAGGAGCCTTGGGGTCTCTTCTCGTACGATCTCTACAAAACCTTGCGCGACGGCACGATGGGCATCGATGGCATGGCTGCGGTGCAGTCTGGCGAGCTCTTTGCCACCGCGCGACGCCCCGGGAACGAGGTTGGAGCGCAGCCCTTGGCGGTGCGTTTTGTTTCTGGCAATTATTTCTCAGTGCTCGGCGTCAAATCCTACTCCGGGCACCTATTCCAGGAGAGCGAGGACACTCCTGGTGCGGCTCCGGTAGCCGTCCTGAGTTACGCTCTATGGCGCACGAAATTTGCTGCCGATCCGCATCTGGTAGGAAGCACCCTGCTTCTCAGCGGACACCCTGTAATGGTGATTGGCGTTGCAGCCCCGGGTTTCCTTGGCGAGCGCAATGAGACGGACCCGGCAGGCGTATGGCTGCCTTTAGCGCAGGAACCTACCCTCGAACCGGACCGCAAGCTGCTCCAATATCCTGCCGAGCATTGGCTTGACCTGCTGCTGCGCGTTCCCGCCGCAAACCGTGTGCCGCAGATTCAGCAGGCTCTACAAACTGAGCTACGCAGATGGGTCCTTTCGCATCCTGAGATCAGCAGTCAGGTGCCTACGGCGGAGCAGATCCGGCGCATCACGACCGCCGTGGTTCCAGCGAGCGGTGGTATCAACAGCCTGCAGGACCGGTATGGAAAAAATCTGCGCTTACTTCTGCTGCTTACCGGCTTTGTGCTGCTGATCGCCTGCGCTAATCTTGCGAATCTCATGCTGGTACGGGGTATGGCGCGTCATAGTGAGCTGGCGCTGCGTAGTGCCTTGGGTGCGTCGCGTGCCCGACTCATCCGCCAAACGTTCGTCGAGGCGCTTCTTCTGGCCCTAGGCGGCGGACTCCTTGCGGTCCTTGTGGCCTATGCCGGCACGCACGCCATCTTGGTGCTGGCATTCAAGGGTGTCGAGATGAGCACGATCACTTCCAGGCCATCCCTTCCGGTGCTCGGCTTTGCGTTCGCGATCTCTATACTGACCGGAGTACTGTTCGGCATAGCGCCGGCCTGGATCACCTCGCGCTTTGGGCCGGCAGACGCCTTGCGTGGAGCGAACCGCAGCACGGGAGATACCACCGCGGTATCCCAACGGCTGCTGATCATCTTTCAAGCAGCTATTTCTTTGGCGCTGCTTTCCACGGCTGGGTTATTGATCACCAACCTGCGCCACCTGCAGCATCAGGACTTCCGCTTCCAACCGCAAGGACGGCTTATCGTCTTTACAGACTTGGGCGGTGCCGGATACCAAGCAAACCGTCTGGAAGCGCTCTACCGGCAGATGGACGATGCCTTCTCCCGCCTGCCCTCCATCGAGCGGTTTGCTTATGCGACGTATGGCCCCATGGCCTACAGCAAATGGAACACGGGCATCTGGTTTTCGGGCCCGGACACCAAAGGCAGTTTGGCGGGTTACCTTGCGGCCAGTGCGGAGTATTTCCCCACCATAGGAACGCATGTACTGCTCGGCCGCGGGTTTTCGCGCAACGACACCGCCAGCAGTGAGCATGTGGCCGTGGTGAATCAAGCCTTCGTGGACCAATTACTGAAGCACAAGCAGCCCATCGGCATGCGCTTCGGCCCAGACCCTGCGCTTCGAAATGAGTACGAGATCGTGGGAGTTGTGGAGAACACCAAGTATGGTGATCCCACCCTGCCCGTTTCACCCATGTTCTTCGTACCCATCACGCAATATGCGCACTTCACCGACCAGAAGGATGCGAGCGAAGAAGCGTCGACACACTTTGCCGCAAACTTATTTGTGCAATACAGAGGCGACGCTGGAGCGGTCGCAAACCAGATTCGCAACACCTTAAAGTCCATCAACCCAGACATCCCTGTTTTGCAGATCCTCACGTACGAGGAACAACTCGGCAACAACTTCACCCAAGAGCAACTGATCGTTCGGCTCACGGCTCTCTTCGGCTTCATTGCGCTGGTACTGGCTTCTGTGGGACTTTATGGCGTGACGGCGTACACCGTGACGCGGCGCAAGGGTGAGATTGGTGTGCGCATGGCGCTAGGCGCAAGCCGTGGCCATGTGCTTGGCCTGATCCTGCGTGGGGCTCTAACGCAAGCGGCCATTGGCTTAGCGGTCGGTGTGCCGTTAAGTCTTCTGGGCGGGCGGCTTTTGCAGCACTCGCTTTACCAAACTGGGGCGTTTCAACCGGGCATGCTATTCGCCATTGTCATTTTGCTGCTCGTGTCGGCGGCGGGCGCCTCGCTTCTGCCCGCGCGTCGCGCTGCCTCCATCAACCCCACCGAAGCTCTACGAGCGGAGTAATAAAACGGAGTACGTGTGTCCATGCCCGAACCTTTGATCGATTTGAAGAATCTCGAACGCAGCTACAAGACCGGCCACACCGAGACTTGGGTGCTGCGGCGCATTGGCTTGACCATCGCACCTGGTGAGTTTGTCACCATCATGGGGCCGTCGGGCGCGGGGAAAAGCTCGCTGCTCAACGTGCTTGCCATGCTCGACGATGCTTGGCGCGGCAGCTTTTTGTTTGACGGCACGCCGGTGGAGTCGCTCAGCCGCAAGCAGCGTGCCGAGCTTGCCCGCCGCCGCATCGGCATGGTCTTCCAAAGCTACCATCTGCTCGATGACCTTACCGTCGCGGAAAACATCGAGCTGCCGCTCACCTACAAGGACGTCAGTCGCGCGGAACGCCAAGCGCTTGTTGCCGACACTCTTGATCGATTCCATATCGTCGGCAAAAAGGACCTGTACCCTTCGCAGCTCTCCGGCGGCCAACAGCAGCTGGTCGGCGTTGCGCGGGCGGTCATTCACAAGCCCGCCCTGCTGCTCGCCGACGAGCCCACGGGCAACCTCCATTCCGCGCAGGCCGCCGAGGTCATGCAGCTCTTTCGCACCCTGCATAACGAGGGCACCACGATCGTGCAGGTGACGCACTCGGAAGCCAACGCAACCTACGGCACGCGCGTCCTCGAGCTCGGCGACGGTTGGCTCACCCGCGACACCGCACAACCGGAACCGGCCACCAATGGGGGGCGGAGCAGCGCTCGATGAGATTGACTTTTGTTCCTTTCGCGGCGTGGTGCGCTTCGTTGCTCTGCTTTCCCGCTAACCTCCGCGCACAAGCGACCGATGCCGGCGCCGCTGCAGCACGCCTTTTCTCACGACCCGCGCCCCCGCTGCGCCTCGATCTCCCCCACTCGCACAACCCCCTGAACGCGTACCGAGGGGATCACGTTTCCGAGCCCAACCTCGCCAATTCCACCCGTCTTGACACGCTCATCCACGACGGCGTGCTCCAGCTTTCGCTCAACGACGCGATTGCGCTTGCGCTTGAAAACAATCTCGACCTCGCCATCGCGCGCTACAACATCCCGATCGCTGAGGCCGATGTGCTGCGCACCAAAGCCGGCGGCACCTTTCGCGGCGTCAACACCGGCGTTGTGCAAAACACCCCCGGTGGCGGCATCGGCGGCTTTGGTT
>CAXTTZ010000100.1:0-10417 GCA_964247325.1 uncultured Acidobacteriaceae bacterium
CGCCCGTTGTGCCCGCGTATGCGCCTGTGCCGCCATCGCGGCCCGCGCCCGCACGCCCTGCCCTTACACAACGGCGGCGTAGCAGCGGCTGCGGCGGCTGCTTGCTTACCCTGTTACTTGCGCTGCTGGTCCTGGGCGCGGTGATCGCTGCGCTTCTCAATCGGCCGGTGACGCCCACCAGCCTCGACTTCCAGGCCGAGCCCAACCCCGCGCCGCACCGGACCCGGGTGGCGCTGCAGTGGACCTCGTCGGGTTTTCGCCGACTCGAGCTCGACGGCAAACGCGTCAGCGCCAACGGCACCCTGATCGTCACGGCCCTTAGCTCGCACCGCTACACGCTGGCCGGCGTGCGATCGGATGGTTCCCGCGAGATCCGCACCTTGGACCTCAACGTGCTCCCTCGCCGGCCCGCAAGGCCCACCCGCGGCCCAACGACGCCGACGCCGTATCGCGGCTTGCCCGACAGCAATGGCGGAGGAGATGCGCAGCCTTCGGCGCAGCCGGACGCCGTACCCGCGGAACCTTCGCCTGAGCCCTAATTCGCTTGAGTTTCAACGCTCCGTACCCGCATACGGTCGCAGGCGCAGAAAGATGGAGACGCCGACCGGGTGCGAGCCATAGAGGGGCTGCAGCGCGGGGGCGACGCCATACGCGGTCACCTGCGCGCCAAACGCCGAGCGGAGGTGCGGAATCAGGTTCACGTCATGGTCGTAGCCGAAGGTGTAGGCCTGGACGTGGCCGACTGGCCCTTCGTGAAATCCCGCCGGCAGAGGGTTGGGGCCGTTCACCAGTTCGTTGGAGCGGCCTGCATTTTCCAGTCGCGTCCAAGCGTAGTTGCTGGTCCGAAAACGCACGAGTGACTCCAGCAGATAGCTGTTCTCCTTGGAGTTATCGGTCAGAGAGCGGGTTCGGCCCCAAAGCAGCGTGTTGGCCCAGTTGCCGTGACGCAGAGGCCGGTTGTACAGGATGGAGGCCGTGGTGCGCGCCTGGTCTTCGCCCGGAAACAGCGCCTCTGGGCTGGCGAGGCGGGCGTAGCTGTACTGGCCGCTCCAGTTCTGCCCGGGCTGCAGGGTAAGGCGCGTTGCCCAAGAGTCGAGCTTGCCGGCGTCAAGGTTCCAGCGAAACTCGTCGGGCTCCGCGCCGTGAAAGCCGCTCGCTTCCAAGCGTGCAATGCCATGCGTCAGGCCGACCGTGACCACATCGTCTGCGATGTGCGTGGAGTCCTCCTGGTGGTGACCAAGCGTGCCCACCGGATTTTCGGAGGCCGACTCGCGATGCGGATAGGCCGTGGGGCCGATCGCGGGATCGCCTACCGGGGCGGCGTAGAAGGAGAGCAGCGTCTTTTCGCCCAACTTCAGGTCGTAGAGCGCGGCGAGCTCCATAAAGAAGTCGTGCGGATGCTGGCCGTCGGCGATGGGCTTGCCAAAGGCTGTTTCGCCTTGCTGAAAGAGCAACGGATATCGCCGACCGGTGATCGTGGCAGGCTCAAGCGAAAGCATGGAGCGCAACGTGAGCTGGCCGGGGCCGAGCCGGCGCTCGGCCATCGGCATAAACCAGTTCGTAGAGAAGAATTTATCGCCGCCGCGCGGGCTAGTTTGCTGTGTGTCGATGAGAAAGGCGTTGGCGTGGAACATGAGCATCCAGCCGCCGTGCATGGTCATCCACATGGGCGTGGGGGTGGAGGTAGGCTCCGCGCTGGTGCCTGAGGCGGCGTGGTGCTCGATCTGCCCGAGAAAGCTGTGCGGATGCATGTTGTCCATGAGCCGGCGCATGCTGGGGTCCATGGCCATGGCCGGCATCTCGCCGCGGGGCGGGGCGTTCGGCTGGGCGGCTGGCGGAGGCAATTCGGTTGTGGGGCACATCTGCATGCCCGGCATGGTTTCTACGCACGGTGCAGGTGTGGGCGGAGGTGCGGGCGGCGGTGTTTGGGCCGTGGCCAACGCCGAGCAGAAAGCCGTGAGGACGGCAAGGCGCAATGTCATGGGGAGTGGTCCCTTTCTGCGCAGGAGGTGCGCAGAGCTCGCTTCGTCAAATGGGCGGCAGCGGAGGGCAGCACGCTTTCAGCGCAGGCGAGCGCTGATAGAGGGGTCCTCCATTTGCGGCGGACGTGAGCGCAGAGGAACCTAGACGCGCAGGTGTGTGGTGAGAGGGTCTAACAAGGCCAGGGGCGGCGGGGGCGCTCGGCCAGCCGGCAGGCACTGGCCAGGGAGCGCGGCCACCGGCGGAAATGGCACGCTCACCCAAAGACGCGCAGGCACGGCCGGGGCCGGCGAGTCGGCTCTAGCAAAGGCGACAAAGGGCGGGTGCGCACACGGGCTGTGCTGGCAAAGGACGGTGTGACCGGGGTGCACTTGGGTGCAGGCCGAGCCATGGGCCATGCCCGCCATAGCAGGTTGAGCCGCCATGGCGAGCCCGTGGCAAGGTGTGGACACGACTCTAACGCTACACGCGAGGTCGCACCGTTCCGCTTGCGCCGAGGCTCCCGCGACCAGCAGGGTTATAAGCCATACCAGAACGGTTTGGAGGCGCGCCTTCACCCCTTCTATGGTACCTGAGCGGCTCCGGCTTGATGTTTGAAGCGTAGGTCGTCTTTTAGGCAGATGTTTGTTCTGAGTTGCTTTGGCTAGAGCCCCACGCTTCCCTCCCCATGTTTTGTGGGCTACCAACCTAGGAGCTGACCGCGGCCCAGCCCGTGCGGATCAGGAGAATCAGCACCCACCAGCCGAAGACCGCGAAGTAGCCGGCGGAGCGCTTTCGGTGTGCGACGACCGCCAGGCCGATACTGAGCAGAACTGCCAGCCAGATTGAAAACATATCTATGGAGGTGAGCAGCGTTTTCAGCGCTCCCGGGGTCTCGAGGTAGTAGCCCGGATTGCTGCCGAGACAGGTGTCCATGGTGAAGCTGTCGGGGCTGCGGCCGGCAAAGAGCAGCGCGGCGGCAAGCAGGTTCTTGATCGCCAACGGCAGCCCCGCGTACGCCGCCACGCACAGCACGCGTGAAAACGTGGCCATGCCGCCAAAGCCGAAGTTGATCGTGCCCCAAAGCACCGCGGCCATTACGACGAGGAGAAGCAGGTTGGTGAGCGGCGCGGCGTAGAACGCGCCCTTCATGATCGCTTGCGTCACCGTGCTCTGCTGCGCGACCTGCTCGGGCGGCAAGGTTGCGAGCTTGGCCTCGGCCTTGGGGTTGGCGTGGATCTCGTTCTGCACCAGCTGCGCCCAGCCCACCTTCTGCTGAATGGCCACCGTGAGCGTGTACGACGAGAGCAGCACCAGCAGAAACGGCAGCCACCAGCTTGCGCTGCGCAGCACGTCGGCGAAGGTCTTCGACGGCGCAACGAAGGTGTCCACCACACGCGCGGTTTGCGACAGACCAGAAAGCGGCAACAACTCCGGAGCGAACGCCACATCAGCCATACACGACTCCTTGCGGGAGATTGGGGAATTTAGGGTCGCTCGCCAGTCTACACGCAAAGCGCGGCCGTGCCAGTTCTTTCGCCGCTTAGCCTCCTGTGCTTAGCCTTCGGTCGCGGTCCCCAGCGCCACCAGTATCTGCACCATGAACGAGAGCCCGCGCTTGCCGGCCGGCGAGGTTGCCTGGCGCATGATGCGGAACAGGCTGGGCGTTTCGCCGTCCGGCTGCGGTCCCATCATGCCCTGGTCCATCGCTTTGGCAAGCCGCTGCAGCGTGTCCGGGTCGATGGCCGCGGCGATACGTCCGAGCGCGATCAGGTTGCGCACGGCATTGACCGATTCCGGCAAGACCAGCGCATCGGCCAGCTTGCCCGCGATCACATCGCGACCGCCCATCAGGCCCTTGATCAGGTCGAGAATACCCTGGTCGTGCGCCGTTTGCAGCGTATCCCAGGCCAGCAGCAGCGCTTCGGCGTGCTCGCGCGGCGCTGCCTCCACCTTGCGCATCAGCTCCACGTGCGGGTCCACCTGCGGCGGAACAAAAGTAATCGGATGTGCCATGGGGTCCTTTCAGGCGTGAGTTCTGAGTTGCTAGTGATTCGTTGTTCGTTCTTCGTGGAAGCACGAACGAACAACGAATTACCACGAACGAACAACTCCTACGACGGTTCTGTTGTCTTGATCTGCACCAGTTTGTCGGTGATGCGGGTGCCGGGCATGTAGTAGTCGTCGCGCGCCCACTTCTTTTGCACCTCGACGCCTTCGGTGGGGCGGCGGTTGCCGAAGCGGAAATTCTTACGCGGCAGCGGCGACGGGCCCTTTTCGTCCAGCACCGTCATCTTCACCGCAAGCTCCTTGTAGGCCGGCGTGTGCGTGGCGCGGTCCACATGCATGCTGGTCAGGTGGTTGACCGCCTGCTCGGTTGAGATCATCGGCAGGTACATCTGCTTGCCCGCGACGCGCTCGGTCACCAGCACGCGCAGCCGCAGTTGGCCGTACTGATTCTCGATGCGCACAAAGTGCCCAGTTTGGATGCCGCGCTCGCGCGCCAACTCCGGCGACACCTCGAGAAAGATGTCCGGCGTGATCTCCTTGACGCCCGGGATGCGGTAGCTCATGTTGCCCTGCTCGAAATGCTCGAGCAGCCGGCCGTTGTTCAGATGGAGATCGTAGAGCTCGGTCATCTCCTCGCTGGGCGGCACGTACTCGAGCGGATAAAACGAAGCCTTGCCGTCGGGGAACGGAAAGTCGCGCGTGTACAGCAGCGGCTGGTCGCTGCCGTCGGCGGCCACCGGCCAGCACAGCGTGTTGTAGCCTTCGAGCCGGTCGTAGGTGACCCCGGCAAAGATCGGCGTCAGCTTGGCAACCTCGTCCATAACCTCGGAGGGGTGCGTGTAGTTCCAGCCGCCGGCCCCGCCCATCGCCTTCGCGATCATCTGCAGAATCTCCCAATCGGGCTTGGAGTCTGCAAGCGGGTCCCATACCTTGTAGAGCCGCTGGATGCGCCGCTCGGTGTTGACGAACGTGCCGTCTTTTTCAAGCGACGGTGAGGCTGGCAGCACCAGATCGGCGTACTTGCAGGTTTCGGAGAAGAAGATGTCCTGCACGATCAAGAAGTCCAGCTTGCTCAACGCCAAGCCCACATCCTCGGCGTTCGCGTCAGAGGTGATGGTGTCCTCGCCCTTGATGTAGAGCGACTTCAGCTTGCCGTCGTGGATGGCCGAGATCATCTCGCGATTATCCGCGCCCGGCGCCGTCGGCAGCGTGACGCCCCAGGCTGCCTCGAACTTGCCGCGAACCGCCGCGTCATCGACCTTTTGGTAACCCGAAAAGACATCCGGCATCGAGCCGAAGTCGCTTGCACCTTGCACGTTGTTGTGGCCGCGCAGCGGGTAGGCGCCCGAGCCCGGCTTCTTGAAGTTGCCTGTCGCTAACAGCAAATTGCACGCGGCGGTGGAGGTGTCCGAGCCGCCACAGTGCTGCGTGACGCCCATCGCCCATAGGATGCACACGCCGTTCTTGGCCGCGGCAATCTCATCGGCGATCTGCTTGAGCTGCTCGACCGAAATGTTGGTCACCTTCGCCGCATGTTCCAGCGTGTAGGGCTCGAGCGATTTCAAGAACTCGTCGTACTTGTTCACCCACATGTCAATGAACTCTTGGTTGTGCCGGCCGGTGTCGATCAGGTGCTTGGTCACGGCCATCAGCCACACCTCGTCGGTCGAAGGATTGGGCCGCACAAAGAGGTCCGCGCGCTCGGCCATCTCGTGCTTGCGGATGTCGGCTACAATCATTCGCTGCCCACGGTGCTTGTGCGATCGCTTAACGCGCGTGGCCAGCACGGGGTGGCTTTCCGCCGTGTTGGAGCCGATGATCAGCACCAGATCGGCGATCTCGATATCCTGGATCGTGCCCGAATCACCGCCATAGCCCACCGTGCGGCTCAGCCCCTTGGAGGCCGGCGTTTGGCAGTAGCGGCTGCAGTTATCGATGTTGTTGGTCCCGACGACCGCGCGCGCCAGCTTCTGCATCAGGTAGCTTTCCTCGTTGGTGCACTTCGAGGACGCAATAAACGCGAGCGCATCGGGGCCGTGCTCGTTCTTGATGCGCGTGAAGTTGTCGCGCACCATGTCAATGGCCTCATCCCACTCGATCTCGACAAAGGTGTCGCCCTGCCGCTTGAGCGGCTTGCGCAGGCGTTCTGAGGAGTTCGCGAAGTCCCAGCCGAACTTGCCCTTGACGCAGGTGGAGATGCCGTTCGCCGGCCCGTGCATCGGCTCGACTTTGAGGATGTGCCGGTCACGCGTCCAGATGTCGAACGAGCAGCCCACGCCGCAGTAGGTGCACACTGTTTTGGTGCGTTTGACGCGCTCGTTGCGCATCTCGGACTCCATCTCCGAAAGCGCCAAAATGGCCGGGTAGCCGGTCGAAGGCTCGATCTCTTTGACCGCCACGATCATGTTATCGAGCACCTTGGGCGGCAGCCCCGTCAGGTAGCCCGTGTGGCCCACCATGCCCTTTTCCATCAGCGCGTTACATGGGCACACCGTCACGCAGTGGCCGCAGCTCACGCAGGATGAGCCTTCGATCTTTTCGCCGCCGTCCCACATCACGCGCGGCATCTCGCGCTCCCAACTGATGGTCAGGGTTTCATTCACCTGCACGTTTTGGCAGGCCTCCACGCAGCGTCCGCACAGGATGCATTGGCTCGGGTCATAGCGGTAAAACGGATTGGAATGGTCCTGCTTGTAGCCTTTGGTGCGGAACTCGCGCACCTGATGCTGCACGTTCAGCTCGGCGGTGGCGTTGTGCACGGTGCAGTTACCGTTATTGTTGTCGCACACGGTGCAGTACAGGTTGTGGTTTTCCAGGACGCGGTCAAAGGCATCGCGCTTGGCCACATCGGCGCGGTCGGAGGTCGTGGCCACCTGCTGCCCCGCAGCCACGCGCTCCGTGCACGAGCGCACCAGCTTGCCGTTGAGCTCGACCATGCACGTGTCACACGAGCCGATCGGGCCCATGGGCGGCAGGTAGCACACCTGCGGGATGCCCGTGATGCCCTGGATGGCGGCCTTGCGGTTGATCGCCTCGATCAGCGGCTCGCCAATCTCCGCCGCGATCTTTACGCCGTCAATCTCGATGGTGGTATCTGGAACAAAGGCAACAGGGGAGTTCAGCAGCGGCTTGGCGTGGTACTGGGCGCGGTCCATAGATGTCTAGGATAGATGCCACGATTTGATTCGAAGAGGGTCGACGGATGAATACCGCACAAAGCGCAGGTCAGAGGGCCGGTTATGGCGCGGCTTCTTGCACAGTCTGTGGCGCCGATGACTGCGGCTTGGCCGCCTGCGGCTTCACGGCGAGGGCGACCCCGGTCATATCGCCATGGACGCTTAATGGCATCTGGTTGCGAGAGTAGGGGCGCACGGTGGTCGGTTTGGTATCGCCAAACGCTCCGTCGTCAAACCGGACGGTGCCGCTCAAGCTTCCTCCATGCTGCAATCGCACATCCACCGCAGCGGTGCTATTTGGCTGTACATTCACCATTTGCAGCACGGCAGCTATGTGCTGTGCAATCTCCGGGGTCGGATGCGCGAGCTCGGCTTGAGTGAACTCCACGATCGGAGTCAGATAGCCCGCTGCTGTGACTACGACGAAATAGCTGCCCGGCCGCACGTGCTGCATCACAAAACCACCGTCGAGTCCAGTCTGTTGTGGGCTGGTATTTTGGCCATGGTCTGCACCTGAGTTGTCCGTACGCCGCAGTTCAATGTTCGGCAAAACGCGCCGGCAAATTCGACCCTGCAAAGTACACGTGCCCCGTAACCGTGCCATAGCTGGCCGGCGACTCCGGGGCAACTTGCAGCGCCTTCGCTTGCCCAAAGCTCAGGGGCGTGCCACCTAAAAGGCAGACAAGCACCGTTACCACGCCGAAGCTCACGCGCCACTCCCTCATGCAGCCGCTCTCCGTCCTTACAACCTCGTGAGCACTGTACCCGCAAACCGCCCGACCTGGCACAAAATCCGATTCGCGATGTAGCACTAAAGCAGAGTTGGCAGCCGCCGCCGGGGCAGGCATCATGGAGGAAGACACGACCCTACCCGGAGCTCGATGAACCCCGCTGCACCCCCTACCCCTTTGGCGACTCAGCGCCGGTTTCCGCTCCCCATCCTGCTGCTTGGCCTCACTGCCGCGTGGACAGTGCTGTGGTTCGTCCACACCTTGGGCTACTGGGAGGACGACGCCTATATTCACCTTGAATTCGCCCGCTCGGTGGCGCGCGGCCATGGCTTTGCGTTTAACGGCCATGTCGTCTATGGCGACACCTCGCCGCTTTGGGTCTTCCTGCTGGTGCTCTTTCACCTCGTGCTGCCCGACTCCCCGCAGGGCTGGATGATTGCCGGCAAAGCGCTCACCGCTGCTGCTTGCGTCTTTGCCCTCACCGGCATCTTCCGCTTCGCGGCCTCGCTCACGCGCGAGCTGGGGTTCGAAGCGAGCCGTCGCTTCGCCGCTGCTGCCCTGCTCGTTCTGGTGGTCAATCCCTACTTCGGCTACTGGGCCTTTTCGGGCATGGAGGCGCTCGCTGCCGCCGGGCTCGCCTGCTGGGGGCTGTGGGCCGCGACCGGCATCTCGCCCGCGGCGCTCACCCCGCAGCGCTACCTGCTCGGCTGCGTGTGCGCCGGCCTCGCGCCGCTGCTGCGGCCGGAGATGCTCTTCTTCACCGTTCTGCTCGGGCTTGTGCTCTTTGTGCGCTGGGTCAACCTGCCGGCCCTGTTTGGCGACAAGCTGCGCTTGTTCTTCGGCGGCTACGCCCTGGTTGCCGGGCCGACCCTGCTGTGGGGCGCCTATGCGTTCCATGCCTTTGGCACCCTGCTGCCCAACACCAACGCCGCCAAGCGCGCGGGTCCAGCGGACTCCGTGCTGCGGCACCTGCTGGGCATCTACAGCTTCGGATTTCCGCTGGTCATGCTTGGCGTGCTCCTGCTCGCGGGCGCGCTGCTGCTCGGCAGTCTAAGCAGCCAAGGCAGGCGCGGCCTCACCGTGGCGGCCCTCAGCGACTCACTCGATGTTGGTGGCTGGGTACTCTTTGCCTGGACCGCGGTCAGTTGGCTCTTCTACCTGCTCGACCACACCTATGTGCAGACCCGTTACATCTTTGTCACCGCCCCACTCCTGACCATCGCCCTGCTCGCAATGGCACGCAAGCTCGCACCCCGCTTGTACACGGCCGGCTTGGCCCTGGGGCTCGCCTTTGGGGTGCTCGCCAGCTTTTGGGTCACCTGGCCGCTGATCCGCAACAAGGTCAAGGTCGACCGCCAATACGCGGAGCTCGCCGCTGTGCTGCGCTCCCTCCCGGCAAACGCCCCCGTCGCGCACTACTCCATCGGCGAAGCGGGCTTCCTGTCCGAGCACCCCCTGGTCGACCTTGGTGGCATCACCCGCCCTGGCGTCCTGCCCTTCCTCTTCGACCCGGACGACACCCGCCGCGTGTGGTGGGCGCATGGCGAGGGCGCACGCTACATGGTGCTGCAGCACGCACCGGAGCCCGGCAGCCGCTTCATCTGGGGCTGCAACCTGCCAGCGACCGGCTGGTTCCTCAACCCGCGCCGCTATCGCTCGACCGACCGGCTCGAGCTGTGGCAGCTGCCCACCGTGCCCACCCTGCCGCTGCCGCCCAACATGCCTGCCGCCGACAAACCCAAGCCGGGCCTGTTCTCGTAACGCCTCAGCCCTTCTTGCGCTTGCGAGCTTTGGCCTTGCCGGCAGGCTTGCTCTTCCGTTTCTCCTCGGCCCGCGCCTTTTTCGCCTCGCTCCGCGGCGCGCGCAGCGAACCCTCGCCGGCAGAAGCTTGCGGCTCGGTGCCGGGTAGCAGCGCAAACTGCAAGCGGCGCTGTTCGCGATCGATCCGGTCTAGGATCACCTCTACACGGTCGCCGATCCGGAAACAATGCCCCGTGCGCGCCCCGCAGATGCTGCGGTCGCCATCGCGAAAGCTGTAAAAGTCACCCACCAACGAGCCCAGCGGGACCAGCCCCTCGATGAACAGCTCGTCAAGCTCGACAAAAAACCCATGTTTCGTGACTGACAAGATGATCCCACCAAAGTCGTCGCCGACCCGGTCGGCCATAAACTTCATCTTCTTCCATTCGATCAGCTCGCGCTCAGCATCGGCCGCGCGGCGCTCGGCCTGCGAGCTTTCGGCCGCCATATCGGCCAGCTCCGCTGCGGCGATCGTCGCCCAGGGCTCCGCCAGCACCTCCGGCGTGTTAGCCGCCGCGGCGGCCGGCTCGGGTGAATCGCCCAACTCGGCTATCCTGCGGAACGTTCGCCTTGCCCGATGCCCATTGCCCTCAGCAGCAGGCTCCGCCTCACGACCATGCCGTGCCGCTGAAAGGCTTTCCCCTTCCCCCAACCAACCGACGCGGCCCGGACGTCTCCGCACCGGCGTTGGGTCCTCCGCTGCCGCCGGCTCTGCCGCTCGTTCCCGCTGGGGCACAGGCG